>CANFIN010000018.1 GCA_947447155.1 Bacteroidota bacterium
TCGCTTCCCGATGCAATTCCGCAAGCGTTATTATGCTTGATAATGGTTACTGTTGGCGCTGTGAATTCTTGAATTAAGCCTAAGGCTGCATCAACATCTAGTAAATTATTGTAGGATAATTCTTTTCCATTTAATTGTTCGAATAATGCACTTAAATCGCCAGAGAAAGATGCTTGCTGATGTGGATTTTCTCCGTAACGTAGTACTGTATTTTGCTTTTTACTGAACCATGTGTGGATTGCACCATCGTAACCACTACTCACTTCAAACGCACGCATTGCAAGATTTTTTCTTTCTTCTAATGTTGTGGTAGCTGAATTATGATCAAGGATTTTTTGCAATGTAGCATAGTCGTTTACTGAAGGAATAATAACAACATCATTAAAGTTCTTTGCAGCTCCTCTTATTAATGAAATCCCTCCTATATCAATCTTTTCAATAATATCTTCTTCGCTACCACCAGTACTTACCGTTTTTTCGAAAGGGTATAAATCAACTATCACTAAATCAATAAATGGAAGCTGATATTTTTCCATCTGCGCCTTATGCTCTTCATTCTCGCGAATAGCTAAAATACCTCCGAAAACAGCAGGGTGTAAGGTCTTTACACGCCCATCTAATATTGAAGGATATCCTGTTATGTTTTCTACTGGCGTAACCGGAATATTCATTGCCTGAATAAAGTCGAACGTGCCACCAGTAGCGTAAAGGTGAACGTTGTTTTTGTGTAGTGAAGTTACCAGTTGGTCGAGACCATCTTTATGAAAAACAGATAGTAGGGCCGATTTTATCGTCTTGATCATAGTGCTTTAATTAATTGGGAATTAAAGCACGCAAAGGTAATATTCAATTACATGACAACACTGAGTTTTGTAAAATTAAATTCAAAAAAAAAGCCGCCTCGAAAGGCAGCTTTTACTAAATATTTAATCTAATTAGTTTACATCACCAGGAGAACGAACATTTAATTGAAGTCCGTTAAATTCTGATACAATAGCTGTAACAGAGGTTCCAGCAGGAATAGCTGCATTTGCAAATGTCGCTTGAAAAGTCCCTGAACAATCAGTGTATAAAAGTACAGTGCCAGTAGCGTCAACAACATTTGTTGTAGCTGTGAAAGTAGTTGTAGAGAAAGTAACATTATTGATTTTAATTAATGTTGATTCCCAGCTTTGGGTTCCTGCCATATTTGCGATTAAGTCAGCAGCAGTAACAACTCTCGGAGTAATGGTACCAGTTCCTACTTTAGTTCCGTAGGCGATTGGTATAGATGGAGATGTTCCACCAACTTGTAATAAGCCATTGTATTCTGATAATGATTGGCCAGTTACATTCACTACGATTGAATCACCTAATGCAAATGAATGTGTAGCATCAAAACGAACTACAATACCACCTGTAGCATCCTGTATCACTACATTTTGACTATTTAAATTTTGGAATAGCGAATTAGAAATAACTACACCCGTAATTTTATAACTTCCAGAAACTGTTGTTGCAGAACCTGTATACTGTGAACGAATGTTTGCAATAGATGTCATTGTAGCAGCTGGTGGAGGAGGTACTGGTGCAGAACCACATGCGCCAGATGTAAAGCGAGCTGTATCCATTAAGCAGTCAGAAGGATCTCTTAATGTTAATTGTTTATCTGTATTATAAACACTGTAAATGCCAATGATAGAACCTGAAGTAGTCGGAGTTAAGTCGTTAGCGAAATCAGAATACCCACTTGTTCTTACAATGATGCCTCCGATTGATGTTGGGAATGAATAGCAGCACTCTAAAAAGCGATTTACAGATCCTAATGCTGGTTGGTTAGCCCAAACTTGGCCAGCATCAGCCGACTGAAACTGAACTTTCTCAATTTTAATCAAACGACTTTGCCATTTATATGCTGCAGCACTTTTTCCATCTGATCCTAAGTCTGCAAAGTTTACCGAGAAAGGAGTAACAGTATGTCCCCATGTTCCGCCAATAATGTAATTACGTACCAAGCCAGCAGGAATAGACGCTAAGCTTGGAGAAGCATTTACAGTGTCTTTAAAACCTCCGATTTGTACTAACCCACCATAGTAGCTTAATGTTAAGCCTTTCAGTTTTACATATACTTCACGTCCTACAGGATAATCAGTATAGAAATTTGAGATGTCTAATTTGATAGCAATACCTGCAGTGCCATCATCAACAACCATTGTTTTGTATAAGTTTCCGCTCTTATCATCACCAATAACGGTTGCTTTAATTGTCCAATCGTTATCAATTTTGATGTAAGGAATCGCAGAATAACTTGTTAGCTGAGAACGATAGATATTCTTTAATGAATCTAAAGTCATGTTTACTGTCAAGCCTGGATCAGCACCAGTCACAGGTGGCTCGTCGAATTGGTCATCGCGACAAGAGTTAAAACTAAATGCAATTGTTAAAGCAGCTAAGATTAACCAAGCATTAAATTTGAATTTTTTAATAAGTATCATATGATTGATGTTTATCGGTTTGTTGTTTTGTTAATTGAATCGAAGTGTAAAGTTTACGAAATAGTTGGTTCCAAATCCATAGTATGATTTAGGAGCAAATTTGTTGATGTTTTTCTCTGCAAAGTCAAATCGCAGCTGCTCGTAACCGTTAGTGATAATGTTGGTATTGTTTAATACGTTATTAACACCAATGTTTACTAAGAAGAATGTTTGCTTTTTCATTGCAGGGAAGTAGTTATTAAGCTTCCATGATTTACCAAAGGAGATATCCATTGTAAATTGTCCACTTGCCTGCAACTGATCAATAATTGCTTCACGAATTGCTCCCTCACTATAAGGCGCTACACCCGAAATCGTACGGCGTGCTGGATTAAAGTCATACCAGATTTTGTCGAAATAATTTAGATTTAAGTACGCATTCCAGTATTTCTTTGCTCTGTATTTTAATCCTAAGGTGTAAGCCGATTGCGGTCCGCCTGCAACATAAAAGTTCTTAGAATAAATTGTTTCGTTCTCTGCTAATATTCCCGCAGAGTTATCGGCAGTAACAATCGCATTCATGCGGTCTGTATAGTAATATTGACCGATAGCAATTGCTGTTGATGCAGAAAATCCTTGACCTAAATTCTGCTCAGCGCCAAACTCAATTCCAATATGTCTTCTATCCATATTGCTTAATGAATAGTTAACAAGTGTTCTGTAATCTTCGTGGTAGAAAGTTAAATTGTTGATTCCATCGTTCATTTGCGTGTAGTATGCAGTTGCCCTGATTTTAGTTTTAGGAGCTCTCAATAAATAACCAGCTTCGATAGCGGTAATTTTTTCATTCGTTGCATTCGGGTTTGTTAGATCGCGCGTACGTGGAGAAATGAATACATCTTCAAATAGTGGCGCTCTAGTCTCTGATGAAGCATTTAGGAATACATAATTCCTTCCATTAATCTTATAAGTTGCACCCGCTTTAATTCCGTAATTGCTGAATGTTTCAGTAGTCGATTCTCCAATTGAATTATTTTGGAATACACCACTACGATAATATCCTGTACGATAATAAGAAGTGTTCATGATTTGTAATCCAACAAATCCATCTACTCTGTTAAACTTAAATTGTGGTTGAATCCAAATACCTTTTCTGTTAACAGTTGCTTTATAATCGTAACCATATTTATCTCCAACTTGAAGAATTCTATTTGGGATATCTAAGTTGTTTTGTAAAACCTGAAAGCTATCTGGATATGCTAACTCAGCAAATTGATTTAAGTCGACGTAAAAATCACCACCTAATAAATCATTAACACGGCGATAATATTCTGTTTCCTGATGTTGAATGTTTAATCCCGCAGTAACAATTAAATGGTCGTTAATCGTATTGTTGTATGTCGATGAAATTGAATAACGTTTAGTGTCCTGAACTCGCTCACTCATGATGTAGCGGCTTCTTTTTCCAGAAACAGAATTTCCTGCAATACCATTTGCACTGTCAATGGTTTCGTAGTTATTCATATTTACTTCGTAAAGATTCTCCCAGTTGATTTGACGATAAGACTCATCGTTTTGCCATAAAGAAGTTGCTTGAGCAGCCATCGTAGGATCTTCAATATAACTTGGAAGACGACGATAAAAATCAGGACGAGGATCTGGGGCGTTAAACCAATCTAAACCAGTCACACTATATGATCCAAACTGATACCCTAATGAAGTTTTTAAATCTGATTTGTCATCAATTTTCCACTCGTGAGCTAAAATTGTCAGCGGACTTTCTTGTCTTCCTACATTAGCACTTCTTTTCTCGCCATTCTGAAATCCCCAGCTTGGATTGTAATAATTACTTCCTGCAAGATCATATACTTCTTGCACTACTGCTGTTGCTCTTCCATTAACAGTATTAGCACCAAATTGCGTTAAGCTTATGCTCTGATTGGTGCCAAATCTTTTTTCAATACTTGCAAACCAAGAAATCCCATTATAAAATGTTCCTTGAACATAGCCTTCATTAGCCCATCTTCTGCTTACTGAAGCTGCAAATGCCCAACCACCTTTCATCAAGCCAGTTCCATATGTAGCCATTAAGCGATTATCATAAGTTCTGTTTGATAATGCATAGGACACTTGTAATTGCTTACGTTGGCGACTCGCTTTAGCATCAATATTACTTGAGCCATTAAGTCCGCCATAACCGTATGTCGAAGGATTTAAACCATAAGTACTCTCACGGCTTCTTACAACATCGTTCAATCCGCTCCATGAACTGTATAAGCCACGACTATTAACCAAATCTTCCATTAATAAGCCATTCATATAAGTCTGGTCTTCGTATTGGTATCCACGAGGACGAAAGCGAGCTGAACTAAAGGTAAACATGCTAGCTGATTCAAACGGGTCTCTAGTTGAAGTTAAAACTCCACTCACATTAGAATTAGAGCTTTCTTTAACCTGGTCGTCGCCCATTGATACTGTTGGAATGTTTTCATCTCCAATATCAAGGTGATTCATATTGACAACAGGAATCTCCACTATTGGTTGATTTACGTCCACGTTTAGAATCGTCTGGATAAATCCATCCATGTCGATTGTTAACGTGTACTTGCCATAGGGAACATTTTTTAATTCATAGTTTCCGTCTGGGCCAGACAATACATTGGCTCTATGGCTCGGATTGTCTAAATTGATTGTAGCTCCGGAAGTAGCAGACTGCGTTTCGGCATCTTTTACACTTCCTTTGAGCGTAGCGTTTTGTGCCACTAATAGCATTGGCGCCAGCATCAAACTAATCAACACTAATCGGATTAAGTACTTTATTTTCATGATAAGTTTTAAAGGGAGCACAAAGGTAAAATATTAAATGTATCCTCAAAGAAATTTAATTTTATTCCCTAAGCGACAATTATATGAATCTTATAATAGATAAGTCCCATGCTTTTTATAGGTTTGCATCTGAAATTTATTATTAACGAAATGCAAAAAATCGTAAAGTGTTTGTTGCTTGTAATCCTTGCAGCAAATATCCAGTCAGTTAGCGCTCAGGATAAACAATACAAAGCTGGTGTTGTGGCCTTTTACAACCTGGAAAATTTATTCGATACAATCAATCAGCCAGAAGTAAATGACGAAGATTTTACACCTACAGGGGCAAATCTTTATACAGGAAATGTTTACTTAGATAAGTTGTCAAAACTTGAATCTGTTTTAAGTCTTATTGGAACCGATATTACACCCGATGGATTTTCTGTTCTTGGGTGCGCGGAGGTTGAAAATATTACGGTCTTACAGGATTTACTTAATCAGCCAAAACTAAAACCAAGAGGATATAAAATAGTTCATTACGATTCTCCTGACAAAAGAGGAATTGATGTGGGTTTTATTTATAACCCCAAATATTTTAAGGTGCTATATTCAGAGCCATTATTTGTTCCTTTAAAAGGAGATGATGGTATGCCTTACTTTACGCGTGATGTATTATACGTTTATGGAATGTACGATGGAGAGCCTATGCATTTTTTTATTAATCATTGGCCTTCTCGAAGAAATGGTGAAGAAGCATCCGCTCCTAATCGCGCACTGGCTGCTTCCGTTGCTAAAGCAAAAATCGACTCGATTAATGCAGTAGATCCTCACGCAAAAATTATTTTAATGGGCGACTTAAACGATGATCCTGTAAGTCCGAGTGTGACTAAAACATTAGGAGCTACAGGCAATGCCGATAAGATAAAAGATAATGGATTGTATAACCCTTGGGTGAAATACTATAAAGACGGAATTGGAACATTGGCGTATGGCGATGCATGGAATCTCTTTGATCAGATCATGATGTCAAATGCGTTTATGAATAAAGAGCAAAAAGGATTTTTCTTTCAAAAGGCAAATATCTTCAGCAAGGAATTTATGATTCAAAAAACAGGAAGATATAAAGGTTATCCTTTACGCACGTATGATTTTAGTGTTTATCAAGGCGGATATTCTGACCATTTTCCTACTTATCTGCTTCTTTTAAAAGAAAAATAATATGCTTAAGCGGATTGTATTGATAAGACATGGGAAATCGCTTTATGATGAATATGTTGCAAATGACATTGAGCGACATTTAGCGGCTCGTGGTTATCATGATGTTGAGCAAACTGCCGCATGGTTAAAAAATAATTCTATTTTTCCCGATGCGATGGTTACCAGTCCGGCAATCAGAGCTTATTCAACTTGTTTAATCATAGCTAATCATTTTGCATTTGATTTAAATAATATTACAATCAAAGGTGCAATTTACGAAGCATCTGACAATGCACTGATGTATGTTATTAATGAGTTGCCAAACGAAGCACAAACGATTTTTTTGTTTGGACATAATCCTTCTTTAACATCAATCGTTGGTAAGCTTACAACTCAAGAATTAGGGCATTTACCAACATCAGCAATTGCAGTTATTGATTTTGAAAATGTAACATGGAATGAAATCAAATTACATTCTGGAAGGTTAACAAATTCTTTTTGTTGTCATAAAAGTATTGATTAATTATAATGATATTAAGTTATTGTTATAAAATCTGCACTTAAAATTTATCTTAATGTTATCTTTTTAAACTTAAGGTTGAATTAAACTTTCTTTTTAAAATATTTGTGCAACATCAAATTTTAAAATGGTTATGCATAAAAAACAACGAAAAGAAATTGAGCAACAATTGTCAATTACAATTGCTTATTTTTTAAAAAAGCAACACCCTGTTGCAGCAAAAGAAATGACTAAAGCGATTAAATCATCTGCAAAAGATGTCGCTAAAAAATTTGTTAAAGCGATTGAAAAAATTGAAAGCAAAAAAGAAGCGCCCAAGCCGTCGGTTAAGTCAGTTAAAAAAGCATCTCCGGCAAAAAAGAAATCAGCAGTAAAAAAAACAAATAGTAAAAAAACGGTTACTAAGGCCGGCAAATAATTTTTTATGAAGCGGGAAGAATTGCTTATTGTAAATCGTGATATAAGTTGGCTATCATTTAATGATAGGGTGCTGCAAGAAGCAAATGATCCTAGCGTACCTTTGCTAGACAGACTAAAGTTTTTAGGTATTGTTTCAAGTAATCGTGATGAATTTTTTCGTGTTAGAGTAGCCTCTATAAAGAGAATGGTGCGCCTTGGCAAGAAAGGCGAAGAGTTGATGGGCGAGAATCCAAATCAACTCCTTGATAGTATTCAAAGTATCATTGTTAGGCAGCAAGAGGAGTTTGATGATAGCTTCCAGAAAATTTTAAGTGAGCTTGAAAGAAAAGGAATTTTTTTATTGAACGAAACGCAGCTTACAAAAGAGCAAGGAGCTTTTGTAAAAGAATATTTTTATGAAAATGTTCAGCCTGCATTAGTGCCAATTTTACTTGATAATCTGAGTGAATTTCCATCGATGAAAGATAGGAGCATTTACTTTGTAATAATGATGCAGAAGGGAGGCTCCAAAACAAAATATGCATTGCTGGAAATTCCGAATGAGGTATTGCCGCGATTTGTAGTTATTCCTAAAGAAAATAAATACATTATATTACTTGATGATGTAATTCGGTATTGCTTGGATGATTTATTTTTTAGTTTTGATTATGATTTTATTAGTGCATATACAATCAAAATAACCAGAGATGCTGAGCTTGATTTAGAACAAGATGTTACTAAAAGTCTAGTTAAAAAAGTAGCAGAGAGTATTAAAAATCGTCGTAAAGGACAACCTACTCGTTTAATTTACGATGAATCTATGCCAACTGAAGCGTATAAGTTTTTATTGAAAAAAATTCAATTAAATAAAGAAGAGCATCCAATATCAGGTGGTCGATATCACAACTTTGTCGATTTTATGAAATTCCCATCGCTAAATCGATTGGAATTAAAACAAAAAAATGCGCCGTCTTTACCTCATAAAGCAATACCACCACGAACAAGTATGTTCAAAATTATTGCTAAACAAGATATCTTGCTTTCTTTTCCTTATCAATCGTATACGCATGTAATTAATTTGCTTCGCGAAGCATCTATTGATCCCAAGGTGACAGAAATTAGTATCACATTGTATCGAATGGCTAATAATTCACGAATTATTAATTCGCTGATTAATGCTATTAGAAATGGAAAAAAAGTAACAGCAATAGTTGAGTTGCAGGCTCGATTTGATGAAGAAGCAAATATACGCTGGGCAAATAAACTTAATGAGGAAGGTGTTAAAGTAATTTATGGAGTACCGGGAATTAAGCTGCATAGTAAGTTGTTTTTAATAACAAGACAAGAGCAAAATAAGATTGTTTATTACGCTCATGTTGGAACCGGCAACTTTAATGAAGATACGGCCAAGCTTTATGCTGATTACAGCTTGCTAACTGCCGATAAAAGAATTACTGATGAAGTTAGTAAGGTTTTTAATTTTTATAATGATAATTTAAAAGTAGGTACTTACAAGCATTTAATTGTATCTCCATTTAATACACGCAAAAAATATATTCAATTTATAAATACTGAAATAGAAAATGCTAAGCTCGGCAATAATGCATGGATATTTATTAAGATGAATAGTTTGACAGATCATGAAATGATTAAAAAGCTATATGAAGCATCATCAGCGGGAGTTAAAATTAGAATAATTGTAAGGAGTATTTGTTCGTTAGTTCCAGGTATAAATATGCTAAGCGAAAATATTGAAGCAATTAGTATTGTAGATAAATTTCTAGAGCACTCTCGAGTTTTTGTTTTTGCAAATAATGGAGATACCAGAGTATATCTTTCTTCAGCAGATTGGATGACAAGAAATCTTGATCACCGCAGTGAAGTTGGGGTTCCTGTATACGATGTTGAACTGAAAAAGCAATTAATTGAAATGCTGGAAATTCAATGGAATGATAATACAAAAGCAAGAAGCATAAATGTTTTTCAATCCAATCCGTATCACCACTCGAAAGTAAAAGGTAAATATAAATCGCAAGAAGAAATTTATAAATACCTCGAAAAAAATAATAATACAAATTAATACTTCAACCACTTTTTAATTACTTTGGTACAATGTTAAAATTTGCTGCTGTAGATATAGGTTCAAATGCTGTTCGTCTTTTATTATGCAACGTATTTGAAGAAGGAAGTGAACCTGTTTTTAAAAAAGCAGAGTTGGTGAGGATGCCTATCCGTTTAGGTGAAGATGTTTTTCGATTTGGAAAAATATCAGAAGAAAAGAAGAAGCAACTTGCCAAATCAATGAAGGCTTTCAAGATGCTTGCTGAAGTATTTGGGGCTATTGATTTTCGTGCCTGTGCAACCTCCGCAATGCGAGACGCTACTAATAGCGAAGAAATTGTAGAGTATGTACAATCATACAGTGATGTAAGTATAGAAGTTATTGATGGCAAAACAGAAGCTCATATTATTTATTCAAATCATATTGCAGAGCATCTTGAATTTGAGCAATCCTATTTGTATATCGATGTAGGTGGCGGAAGTACTGAGTTGACATTATTTTCGAAGAATAAAATTATAGCCGCTCAGTCATTTAATATTGGCACCATTCGTTTACTTCATGATCAGGTTAAAAAGGAAACATGGAGTATTTTTAAAGATTGGATTCGTGAAAACACAAAACTATATCACCCGCTTACTGCCATCGGTTCTGGAGGTAATATTAATAAGCTATTTAAAATGGCAGACCGAAAAGAACATAAGCCGTTGCCTACTGAGAAAATCAAAGAGATTTATGATTTTCTTAAAGAATATTCTCTTGAAGAGCGCATTTTGAAATTGGGATTAAATCCCGATCGTGCTGATGTGATTATTCCAGCAACTAAAGTGCTACTTACAGCATTAAAAACTGCGGAGATTGATAGGGTATTTGTGCCTCAGGTTGGTTTGTCAGATGGTATTGTACACCTCTTATATGAAAAGTATAAAGGCATGCCTGAAATTCCATTTAGTTAATCAATTAAGCGTGCATCCATATGCGGAGGTACAAAATATAACAGCCCTGTTTTCGCATCGTGGCAATTATAATTCTTTCTTCTAAGTTCACCTCGGATAAATTGTTGTCCGTTTTTTATTTCAAACTTTGCATCTAACGGAATATCCTCAACATGCATCCATCCTTCATCACGATTGTCGAATGCTTTTAATGATTTCATTAAATTGGAATCGCTACAGCTCGATGCCGCAGGATTTTTAATGTAGTTAAGCAATGCACTTCTTACGCCGTCAGGGAAAATATCTTCTTTAATGAATGGAATTAGCAATTGCCTGAATTCTTCTTTCCACTCCAAGCCATGAGGCATAACGCGGTTGCCATGTTTGATAAAACAAGTTAAATGTGCAACTTCATGTGTGAAAGTTATTAAGAAGGCGTAAGGGTTTAAATCGTGGTTAATCGTAATGGTGTGATTGGCGCCGTTAAAAGGTGGACGGTAATCTCCATTTTTTGTGGTGCGCGTATGTTTTATTCTTACGCTGATTTTATGTTTTCTAATCCATTCAACGCATGTTGTAACAGCATCTTCTGGAATATATTTTAATAAAGCTATTCGAAGTTGATCTTCGGTAACCATTACTTTAATATTTGATATACAATTAAAGAAGTAAAATATGCTAATCCTGAAAGGTAAAGAAATTGTATAACCGGCCACTTCCAGCTACCTGTTTCTCTTCTAACAACAGCAAGTGTACTC
The DNA here is from genome assembly GCA_947447155.1 of Bacteroidota bacterium. Taxonomy (GTDB): domain Bacteria; phylum Bacteroidota; class Bacteroidia; order AKYH767-A; family OLB10; genus CAINEC01. Next base: position 11,127 of record CANFIN010000018.1, read on the forward strand.
ATGCATTGCATCGCAAATGCATAAAACAACATCAATGACCATCCAACTGCAACGGAGTAACGAGGTTTGCCTGTTAAAACATCTTTTTCAAGTCGCATTTTTTCTTTAACAGTTAAATTTTCATCTGATCCAACACTATAAATTGTGGTCATTGTACCAACAAAAACTTCTCTAGCTGCAAATGATGTTACAAGTGCAATTCCTATTTTCCAGTCAAATCCCAACGGTTTAATTGCCGGCTCTAACAAATGACCAAGTTGCCCCGCATAAGAATATTCTAACTTCAAAGATTCTAAATGCAATCTTTTTTGGGTGTTAGTTGTATCTGATGATAATTGCGAAATCTTCTGATTTACTTTTTCAAATTTCTCTCCAGGTCCGCGAGAAGAAAGAAACCATAATACTATGCTAATAGCAATTATTATTTTACCTGCATCAATTAAAAATATTTTTACTTTATCAAGAATAGAGTAGCCAATGTTAGACCATCTCGGCATACGGTACACCGGAATCTCCATTATGAAGTAACTCTTTTGTTTAGCTTTTATAAAACCGCTTATTACAATTGATGCCATTAATGCTGCAATAAATCCGATAAGATAAAGCGACATTAATACTAATCCTTGCAAATTAAAGACACCAATATAATTGGGAGGAATTATTAAGGCAATCAATAATGTGTAGACTGGTAATCGCGCAGAACAACTCATTAATGGAGTAACTAATATTGTTACAATCCTTTCTTTCCAAGAGCTGATTGTTCTTGTCGACATTATTGCAGGTACTGCACAAGCAACGCCACTCATCAATGGAATAACAGAACGGCCATTTAATCCAAAATTGCGCATTAATTTATCCATTAAAAAACTAACGCGAGCCATGTACCCTGTATCTTCTAATATTGCGATGAACATAAAAAGCATTGCTATTTGGGGAACGAAGATTATAATCCCTCCAATCCCTGCAAGAACTCCTTTTACGATTAAATCATTTAAAACGCCTTGTGGTAAAAAATCTTTGACGATATTGATAAAGCCTGTAAATGTTTCATCAATAAAATTCATTGGAAATTCTGTCAATGAAAAAATAGATTGAAAGATGATAAATAATATGCAAATGAAAATTGCATAACCCCAGATGCGATGTACCAACAATTTATCAATGCGCGCACTAAAAGAAACTTTTTTCTCGTTCGGTAGTCGCACACAACTTTCAATAATTTGTTGTATCGATTTATATCGTTCTAATGATTCAAACGATTGAATTTTATTTTCGTCATATTCAACATCAACAAATAAATTTTTAAGATTTGTTTGTTGTTCTTTTGAAATTTGAAAATGATCGAGTGTGTTGATGTGATTAGCAATTTGCAATGCGGCATAATTACTTTTTAGATTTAGTTCCTTACAAATGCCAGCTAAAAGCGTTGGTTTAATAAGGGTAGTATCATAAACATAAGTAGTAGGAACGGGAAGGTGGTTAATTAATGCTTGCTTTAATTCTTCAATGCCTACACTTTTACGAGCTATAATCGGACAAACGCGAATGCCTAATCTTCTTTCTAATTCGTCAGGATTAATTTTAATTCCTTGTGCTTGCACTAAATCCATCATGTTTAAAGCGAGCACGCTCGGTATCTTTAAATCAATAACCTGTGAAGCAAGAAATAAACTGCGTTTTAAGTTAGTTCCATCTGCCAGAATAATAACTAAATCAGGATGGTCTTCATTGATTGGGTCGCACAAAACTTCGAAAGGAATCCGTTCATCTGGAGAATTAGGGTATAAGCTATAGGTCCCAGGTAAGTCAACAATTTCTAAGTAATTTGCATCACCAGTGGCAGAGTTGAAAATGGTAGCGCTACCTGTTTTTTTTTCAACAGTAACGCCAGGGAAATTTGCTATTTTTTGATGTAGCCCAGTCAATAAATTGAAAAGTGTACTCTTCCCAATATTTGGATTACCTATTAAAGCAACTTTGAGTTTTTTATTCGTATTCTGCACACCCTTACGCTCCAAAAATTAATCAATAACTTTTACTAAAATATTTTCGGCCTCATCTTTACGAATACACAAAACAGTACCTGCAACACTAATGGCAATTGGGCAACCCAAAGGAGCGAATCGGTCAATCGTAATAACTTCACCAGGCAAACAACCCATATCAAGCATCTTCTGCTGCATGTTTTCATCCATGTAGGAGTCAACTATGCATTTCTCTCCTTTTTTTAAAAGTGAAAGTTTTTTAGATGAGTTAGCCATTTCCTTATTTAGAATCATTCTACGAGAATGCTAAGATACTATTTACATGCATATCGAAGCAAACATCTAATTAAACTTTTTTCGATTGTGCTTTATTTCAATTTGTTAATAGTGAATGATTTTCCTCAGCAAGGTTTTTTAGGTGCTAGCTCATTTGTGCTTGCCTTCCCAAAGCTAGGGCAATGACAATTCTTTTTGAATAATTTACAACCCGACAAGCAGCTAACGAGGATAAGGATGATTAAAATTTGTTTAGTCTTTTTCATATAATCTCAACTAATTTGTAATGAGGTAAATTTAAAATTTCCACCATCAAAAAGTCCTTTATCGCTTAACTTTAATTCTGGAATTACTAATAATGCCATGAAGGATAGCAGCATATATGGTGCTTTTAATTCACTCCCCAGTTTTTTTGCTAATTGATCGATTTCCGCATATTGTTTGCCGATTGTCACAGCGTCATTATCGCTCATTAATCCTGCAACTGGCAATCCAATAACTCTGTTCTCATCATTACATACAAGGCTTAAACCGCCCCCGCATTCAATAATCAAATTTGTTGCTTTGCACATGGATATATCATCAACTCCAACAACAATTATATTATGCGAATCATGTGCAACGCTTGACGCAATAGCACCTTGTTTTAATCCGAAATTTTTTATGAAAGCCGTTGCAACTAATGCTTTTTGATAGCGGTTAACAACAGCAATTTTTAAAATGTCTTCATCTGTATTACTAACTAAATTACCATCAATTATTTTTGCTTTTTCTTTTGATGATTTTGTTATCAATTGTCCATCTAATGCATTTATAACATTAATAAATTCACCTTCTGCTTTGATTTTGAAAACCGAATCTTCAATTTGCTCAGTAATAAATTGATTTGGTGTTGCATGTTTTTTTTCTTGCAGTATTGCATTTTTGCCATCAAAAACTTCTTCTCCATTAATGATTGTTTTGAGAACTTTGAAATCGGTCAAGTTGTTAACAGAGATAAAATCTGCATAGTCTCCAACTCGCAATGAACCCACTTTCATTTTATAATGCGCTATCGGATTAATACATGCAATTGTTAACACATCAAATAAGTTGTAACCTAACGCTATGGACTTACGAACATGTTCATCAATATGAAATAATAAAAGTTCATCAGGATGTTTGTCGTCACAACAGAACATTATTTTTTCTGGAAATTTGTTAATTAGTGGGTGTAAAGCATCGAAATTTCTTGCTGCAGAACCTTCTCTGATTAAAATTTTCATTCCATACTGAATCTTTTCTTCTGCTTCATCATAGCTGAAACACTCATGGTCTGTTGTAATACCAACACTAGCATATTTCTTTGCAGTATCTCCTCTTAATCCTGGAGCGTGACCGTCAATGGGTTTGTTGTATTTTTTTGCGAGTTTTATTTTCTGAATTACTTCATCGTCTTCGAATAATACCCCAGGGTAATTCATCATCTCACTTAAATAAAAAATATCATCTGATTTAAGAAGTTCCTCAATTCCATTCACATCGATAATTGATCCTGCTGTTTCAAAATTTGTAGCAGGCACACAAGATGGTGCACCAAAATGAAATTTCAATTTCGCTGGCTTGGCATTCTCAATCATATATTTAACGCCGCTGATACCTAAAACATTTGCTATTTCATGTGGGTCGCTAATAGTAGCTACTGTTCCATGTTTTAATGCAACTCTAGCAAATTCATAGGGAACTAACATGGATGATTCGATATGAATATGAGCATCAATAAAGCCAGGCAAAAAATATAAATCTGAATCATTATCCTCTTCTCGTATGTTTGATATTTTATCATCTATTACTTCAATCACACCTTTAAATATTCTTCTATTGTAAAGGTCAATAATATTACCGCAGTATTCTTTTATTGTGTTCATATGAGCGAAAGTAAGGAAAGCAATTTTATTTTAGTCGCTTTAAATTAAGGAATAAAATTCATTTAGTTGGATTGCGGTATGGTTTTGTTATAGTTTTTAGCTACATTTGTGTTTATCATCAATTATTAATTATTATTAAATGAAAACAGGCAAAGTAAAATTCTTCAATGAAGCGAAAGGTTATGGCTTTATTATCGAAGACGAAACAAACAGAGAAATCTTTATTCACCACAGTGGTTTAATCGACAAAGTTCGTGAGAATGATGAGGTTACTTATGAGGTGATTGAAGGACGTAAAGGTTTGAACGCTGTATCAGTGAAAAAAGTGCAATAATCATATACTATTGTATTTTCGAGTAACAAATCCCGTCTCAATGAGTCGGGATTTTTTTATTGAGTTCATTGAACTTTTGTAAATTTGTTTTATGTTGCAGCGCCGTGAATTTTTTGATACGCCAATTGAATATTTAAAGGGAGTTGGCCCTCAAAGAGGAGATGTGTTTAAAAAAGAATTTTCAATTTTTACATTCGAAGATTTATTGCATCATTATCCTTTTCGATACATCGACAGGTCGAAGTTTTACAACATTGTTGAATTAAATGCTGAAATGCCTTATATACAAATCAAAGGTAAATTAACTCGCATTCATTCGCATGGAGATAAAAGAACCACTCGTATTTCTGCTGTGTTTTCTGATCATACTGGTTCAATAGAATTGGTCTGGTTTCAAGGGCTTAAATGGATAAAAAATTATATCAAAACGAATGTTGAGTATATTGTTTTTGGCAAACCCTCTTCTTTTAACGGCAAAATAAATATTGTTCATCCGGAAATTGAAGAATCTTCTAAAGCTGAACTATTTAATGGCCCCTCGTTAACGGGTATTTATAGTGTTACTGAAAAAGCACGGGCTTTCGGTTTAGATACAAAAGCAATTGTAAAACTTCAACGACATTTAATCGCATCTCTTCCAGTATTTATTCAGGATATTTTTAATGCAGATATTTTGCAAAAGCATACATTAATGTCGTTGCGAGAAGCCTACGTAAATATTCATTTCCCGAAGGATGAATTGTCGTTAAGATTAGCAACTAGAAGGTTGAAGTTTGATGAATTGTTTTTTGTTCAATTACGCTTATTAAGAGCAAAGGCACATCGTAATGAAACATATAAAGGGAAAGTAATCTCAGTGATTGGAGAGGTGTTTAATACATTTTTTAAAAACCATCTTCCATTTGAATTGACCAATGCGCAAAAGCGAGTGCTTAAGGAAATAAGAATAGATATGGGTACCGGAAAGCAAATGAACCGATTGCTGCAAGGTGATGTAGGAAGCGGAAAGACAATGGTTGCGCTCCTAAGTATTTTAATGCTGATAGATAATGGTTATCAAGCTTGCTTAATGGCGCCAACAGAAATATTAGCTAACCAGCATTATATTTCAATAAGTGAATTATTAAGCCCTATGAATATTCAGGTTGAATTACTCACTGGAAGTACAAAAACGGCTAAGCGTAAAGTGATCCTACAGCAATTAAGTGAAGGACATTTAAAAATTATTATTGGTACGCATGCGCTCATTGAAGATCGAGTGCAGTTTAGTAATTTAGGATTGGTTGTAATTGATGAACAACATCGATTTGGAGTACAACAAAGAGCTAAGTTATGGATGAAAGATGGAATTGCCCCTCATGTACTTGTTATGACGGCAACGCCTATCCCCCGTACGCTTGCTATGACTCTTTATGGTGATCTTGATACCTCTGTGATTGACGAACTACCTCCCGGTAGAAAGCCAATAACAACAACGCATCGGTTTGAATCTGCTCGACTCGCAGTAATCGGTTTTATGAAAAGTGAAATTGCAAAAGGCCGACAGGTTTATGTAGTCTATCCTTTAATTGAAGAATCAGAAAAATTAGATTATGCTAATTTATTTGAAGGATATGAAGCGATTTGCCAAGAGTTTCCTTTGCCTCAGTATTCTGTAAGTATTGTCCATGGAAAAATGAAGCCCGCTGAAAAGGAGGCGGAGATGCAGAGATTTGTTAGTGGTAAAACAAATATTATGGTTGCAACAACAGTAATTGAAGTAGGAGTGAATGTGCCAAATGCTTCTATAATGGTAATTGAGTCCGCTGAGCGTTTTGGATTGTCTCAGTTACATCAGTTACGCGGACGAGTTGGTCGTGGTGCTGATCAAAGCTATTGTATATTGATGACAGGAATTAAACTAAGTAATGAAGGTCGCTTACGTTTAAAAACAATGTGTGATACGAATAATGGATTTGAAATTGCAGAAGTAGATTTAAAATTAAGAGGTCCTGGCGATATTACAGGAACACAACAAAGTGGTATCGTTGATCTACATATTGCTGACCTTGCAAAAGACCGCGCCATCATGGAAGAAGCAAAAGTAGTTGCAGAAGAAGTGGTTAATAAAGATTACAAATTAGAAGAAGCAAGGCATTTATTTATCCGCGAAAAATTAATGCGTCTCGATAAAGAAAAAACTAATTTCAGCAGGGTAAGTTAATTTGTTTTTTGAATTAATACTACAGCATATGCTGCAACACCTTCTTCTCTTCCAACATAACCAAGTTTTTCATTGGTAGTTGCTTTTATAGAAATGTCTTCTAAATCAATCTTTAATATCGGTGCTAATTGCACTTTCATCTCATCAATATGAGGTTTGATTTTTGGTTTTTCTAAAACTAAACTGATATCGGCATTACTTACAGAATAATTTCGTTCTTCAATTAATTGAATAACCTTTTCCAATAGAATTTTACTGTCAATATTTTTAAAAGAAGCATCTGTGTCAGGAAAATAAAAGCCAATGTCTTTTAATCCAGCTGCACCTAGTAATGCGTCGCATAATGCATGTATAATTACATCAGCATCAGAATGTCCTAGAGCACCTTTCTCGTGCGCGATTTCAACACCTCCAAGTATTAGCCTTCTACCTACTTGTAATTGATGAACATCGAAACCAAATCCTACTTTAATTTTCATATTGTTTAAAATGAAACAAGGGCTTTCGCCCTTGTTTTTTTATTCTGTATCTTCATTATTCTTGTTCACTGAATTTGCATCAAAGTCAAATGTGAGTGTAAAGTGCAATGTGTTTTCTAGAGGGTTACGTTGGTCTGTTGGAATTAAATAAGCCAGGTCTAATCCAAAAACATTGTATTTTAAACCAGCGCCTAATGTGAAATATTTTCTGTTCCCTTTTGTTTTATCTTCATAAAAATAGCCAGCTCTGAATGCAAATTGCTTGTCATACCAATATTCCATTCCAAATCCAATATTAACTTCTCTCAATTCTTCTTTTGCTCCGCCTGGCGCATCGCTAAACGATTGGAAAATTCCTTGAGCAATTCCTACATCAGGATCTTTTCCGAATAAGATAACAGAGTTAGAACTATTAGTTGAATCTTGCGTGTAGATAGGAGGGGTAGGAACTAATAATTTATTAAAATCTAAACCGAATGATAAATCATTATACTCATTTAGCTTAAGTTTTAATCCAGGACCTAATCGAAGGTTTGTTGGAATAAAGTTTTTTGTTCCAGTTTCAGTGTAAGAGATTTTTGCTCCGATATTACTAATGTTGATTCCTGCAGTAACTATGGCATCCATTCCACCTAATTCTATTTCTTTTTGATAAAAACCAGAAACGTCGGCTGCTACTGAATTCCCAGCTTTGCTGTCAGTACCTTCAACAGCAGTTCCTCCAGTTAAATTAGAATGAATGTATCGTAATGCCATTCCACCACTAAAATTATCACTTAATTTTCTAGAGTACGCAATATCAAATGCAAATTCATTTGGTTTAAAATCGCGGATAGTATTACCATTGTTATCTGTAAAAGTAATATTTCCTAGTGAAAAATATCTTAATGAACTACCTATTGCTTGATTCCCTTTTAATTTTGAATAGCCTGAAACATATGCAATAAACATATCATTTACTAAAGCTTTTAACCAAGGAGTGTACGATACTGCAAACCCGGATTTCTTTTCATTGAATGCAAGTTTCGCAGGGTTCCAATGTATTGAGTTTACATCAGCGGATGATGAAACTCCAATGTCGCCCATACCACCTGCGCGTGCTTCAGGAGAAATCCCTAAAAATGGTACTGCTGTGGTGATAGTATTTATTTGTCCTAATAAGTTAGATTGACTAGAAGTCTGAGCACTACCAATCTGACTAACTCCAAGAAAGATGGTAAAAACAAGTTGGGCTTTAAAGTTCAATTTCATAATAGATGATTCTTCTATTTTATAAGTAAGCAAATATAGGGATTTCGGTAATTAAATCTAATTTTCTTTTTAACGAAGGATCACCAGTTTTTCGATTTTCTCTGCCGTCTCTCCATCCGCAGTTCTTATCTTTAATCTGTAAATGTAGGCTCCTTGTCCTATTTTATCTCCAAATTCATCCTTACCATCCCAAGTTAAAGGATTGTTTCTATAACCATCGCAAATTTGATAGTTGCTTAAAGTGCGAATTAGCTTACCTGAAACAGTAAAGATTTGAACCTGAATTGTCATGCCAGTGCATGGTTTATTATGTTCAAAGTAAAAAGAAGTATTAGTGCTAAAAGGGTTTGGATAATTAAGTAAATGATCAATAGAAAGAGTCGACGAATTTGAAACAGTAAATTCTGTTGTAGTTAATGAGGAGTTGCCATTAATGTCCCAAGCTTTTAATGTTAGTGTGTGTGGCCCTTCCGATAAGTCGGATAATTTATATTTCACGATTCCTTTTTGATAGCTATTTAATTCTGATTCATAATAATCATTGAGAACGAGAACTGATTGCTGATTATTGTCTAAAACGGCTGTAATATCATGTCCAATTCCATTTCCAACGGTATTTATACCACTTGAGTCTGATAATTTTGCGTAAATGATTGGGCTTTCGCTAGTCATTCCGCCTGATGTAAAATTATCATCATTAAGGTATAAATTAATTCTTGGCCCATCTTGATCATTTAACCCATTAGCCGAAATGCCTCCGATTGTAACTGACTCATCAAAGCCATTGCCATCGATGGTTTCATCGTGTGCATAGTAACTTAAACGACCAACACCAAATTGGTAATTTATATCCTTTGGGACAATGAAACTGCAATTAAAAATCCCATTGGTCACTGACGATTTTCCCCTGTATATAATATTCTTTCGCAATAAAAAACTATCAGGCAAACTAACATCATTTCCATTTGCATCATTAACCAAATTATAAATCATGCTTTTCTTATCATAAATGGTTGTATAAACAGTTCCATTAAAATTTGATTGAACGGAATTAGTTTGATCAACTACTTTTCCTTTGATTGTTATTTTACTAAGTGCTTTAATGGTGTCAGATATTAATCCGTCTTGTGTGATTTCGTCAGTAATAATTTTTAAAGCAGGATAGGCCAATTGAATTGAGGGGTCTCCTAGTAATGTGACATTTCGATTGCCTGGATTTTCAATTTTTGCTAAACGTTGTATATCACCTATACGTGGCATTTCTCCGTTAATAGGCGTGAACATATATTTTAATAAGTCCGCATTAATCACCTCATTGTCTAAAGCAAATGCAAGACGAACTGTTGTGAATAAACAAATTCCACCACCTTTATTATTCAATAGAATAAGTTCTCCTGCTGCAGTTCTTTTGGGATCGTCAAATCTGCTGAACTCGCAGGTCGCTGTTATAAATGCCGGCATACTATTAATATTCGTCCAGCTATTAATCATGTCAATATTTAATATTGATTCTGCAGACCAGCCAAGTTCTCCACCATGACCTGTATAATTAATTAAGAAGGCGCCCTTTTCAATTCTTTTATTGATGGCCTCATTTACCTCGGGATATCGTTGACCACCAGGAGTGGATTGTTGTTCGTAGGCGTCGCTAACAATTTTATCAATATTATAAACAGGATTGTTATTTGAAACGGTTGTGGCTATACGCTCACTTTGTCGGAAATGCAAATTTCGATCTTGATCATCGGCAACAAAACAAAGTACGTTTCTCCAGTCGCCAAAGCGCGAAGAATTATTAGATGCACAGGATGCTGCGGAAGTTGTGCTTCCAGGAGTTTCATAGGTAATAATTTTATCAATCATTAAACGAGCATCGGTAATATCTCTGACCGGAATTCGACCGATTCCAACATCTATTAATTCTGCACCTGTAAGTGTTCCTTCATTAGAATCCAGCATTCCAAAAAAATCATCGGAAGTATAAGATGCAATTAATGATATTGAATTTTCAGATTGAAATGTTGTGATGTAATTAGTATTTCCTCCAATCCTGTTCTTAGGGTCGTAGGAACCATCTCCGAATAATAATACATATTTAGGTGGAGTGCCTAAAGAAACAGATCGGTCATAAAACATTTTAATATAATCACGAATTGCTGCTACATCTTGAGAGCCTGAACCAAATTCATTGAAAATCTCTTCTGTTGTTGCTATTGCTACTTTCATTCCGTCATGAGTTCTTCTAAAATTAGCTAATCGTTCTGCTTCGGAAAGAAAATCAGGATGTGTAATAATTAAAAAATCACTTTGGGGTAAGCCATGTAAATTTTGATTCTTTAATCTTCCACAATAGGCAGGCGACTTAAAACTATTATTAAAGATATAATACTGTTTAACTTCATTTATTTGAGAATTTGAATGAAAGGTCCCAGTTGAATTATTAAAATCGTAAATCTGATTTGAGACGTTAGTAACATCACTAATATTCCAAATATTTTCTGAGCCTGATAAATTACTGATTAAATATTGGCTTATTGCATTTGGATTTAAGGTGTCTACATCTCTAAATAGCATTTCAGATCCAACATGCTTAAGTTTCCTTATTGCATTTAATTCAATATAATTAATCCACCCAGTAGAAGAAGAATTGTATGGAGTATAGTTATAGTTTAAACTGATATTATCTGAGCCGCTAAAAAATGTCGACGTAGCTGTATTTCCTCTGGCAAAGTCATCTGTATAATTAGTTCCAACATTAGAAATTGTTTGAGTTAATATTGTTGAACCATTAAAGCTGATGGAAAATTTACTGCTGCTAAATGTACTTGTTGAAGTTCTTGAAATAACAGCTGAAGTAAAATTAACTGAACCTGGTTGAATGTTGGGGAAGCTAAAGTCAAAGTTTTGATTTAAATCAACATCAAAGGCATCGCCATACCAATTGCGCCCAGATTTAATAAAGTTGAATTCGTCTTTCTCGTGGAATGCACAATCAATAAACTGATCTACAATTCTGGTTGCTGGTATTCCTGTTAACGATGGGATATCTTGAATTCTTTTGCCTAATCCATTATTGTTGATTGTAATAAAATAATAGGTGCTGTCACTAAACAAGTTTTTAGAGTGAATGTATTTTTTGTCGTTGGTAATCCATTTCCATGTATTCTGCGAAGAGCCATAAAAAATAAAATAATCACCATTATTAAATATTCCATTATTGTCAACATCGTAAATTTGAATTGCATTTTCTTGAAGGTCATCTAAACGGAATTCGTTGTTTGATAATGGGAGCATTCCTCCGCCATTACCGTATAATTTTAAATCATTAATATTTATGTCGCCAACGACTAATCCACATTGTTTAATAAAATCATAGTCTATTTTATAGACCCCATTGTCGAAAGTGGCAATTTTGGCCCAATTTCCCGAAGATAAAATTGAGTTGGAGGCTGTCGCCGAACTGTAATTAGTTATTCGCCCAAGACTTTTTTGAATTTGAATTGTGATAGAATCTAGCTTTTCGTAACCACCTTGTATGTTTCTTCTAAATGGGTTGATTTTTAAAATTGTGTAGTGTGATTTATTAGAAATAGCAGATTCTTTAGATAGAACCTGACTAAAATCCAAACTGGCCTTTTCAAGTAATTTATTTTCTTCATCCGAACACTTCGAATAATAGGCACTAGAGATTGAAAACTGAGCAATTCCTTCAATCGTTTGCTGGATAAATGGATAGTTTTCATTTTCATAATTGCAATTAGTGCAATAAATAGTTGGACTTCCAGCAATATCCGATGAAACACCGCTCCAATTGGGGGTTATTTTTAAGGTTTGTCCTATACCTGTTAAGACAATAAGGTTAAATAAAATTAAAAGCGCATTTCTAAGGGCAAATGAATTATGCATTTTTATCGATTGCTTAATCAAAATCTATTTTCAAATATTTTTTTTGTAAAATAAGTAAATTCAAAGAAGAAAAATTAAATTTGTCGGTGCGATGTATAACTTATTTTGCATCTTTGAAGTATAAATGGAAGTTTTAACGGATGTCTCTAATGGTTTATTGCAATTAAAATTATTATTTGTGTAACATATTTTAGATACTCCGTATAAGTTGCCGAAGTCAAAAGTAAATCATTATGATAAAGAAAATATTATTGGGTTTGTTATTGTTTGCTGGCATATCTGCTAGAGCTCAAGACCCTCAGTTTACGCAGTTTTATGCGAACCCTATGTATCTGAACCCTGCTTTTGCAGGCTCAGCACGTTGCCCTCGTGTAGCCATAAATTATAGGAATCAATGGCCAGCCCTAAAGAAAACTTACATTACCACTTCAGCATCTTATGATCAGCATTTTGATATGCTAAATGGAGGTGTTGGTTTAATGGTGATGAATGATAAAGCTGGTGAAGGCACAATTGCAACTACTAATATTAGTGGGATATACGCTTATCAATTGAATCTTAATCGAAAGGTATCTATGCGTTTCGGACTTCAAGGGACTTATGTTCAAAAGAAACTTGATTGGGACAAATTGACTTTTGGAGATATGATTGATCCACGATATGGCTTTGTTTATGAAACTCAAGAGGTTCGTCCTAAGGAATCACGTTCATTCATGGATTTTTCAAGCGGAATGATTATTTATTCGAGTAAATTGTATGGAGGCTTAGCTTTGCATCACATGACACAACCAGATGAGGCCTTTATAGTGAAAGGCTCAAGTAAATTACCAATGAAAATCACAGCACATATGGGAGCCTTATTGCCAGTTGGCGATGGTGCCGGTCGTGGTTACAGAGGAAGTGTAAATAAGGATGAAGGAACTTTTATTTCACCTAATATTTTATTTCAACAACAAGGTTCATTTAATCAATTAAATGTAGGTATGTACATCCTCCATTCCCCAATTGTGGGTGGATTATGGTACCGCGGGAACTTTGGAAAGGATAAATTTATTTCTAGTGATTCATTTATTGCATTAATTGGATTGCAAAGAGGAATGTTCAAATTTGGGTATAGTTATGATGTAACTGTTTCATCTTTAAGCAATTCAACTGGAGGTTCCCATGAGCTTAGCTTGGGTCTGCAGTTTGAGTGTAAGCCAAAAAAGAAAAGATTCCGTGCAATAAGTTGCCCTAGTTTTTAGTTTATTTACCATATTTGCGAATTCAAAGCTTCAAAAAACATGAATATGAAAAGCCATTTGCTTCCAATCTTAGCTGCAGGAATGATGATTATGTCATCTTGTAACAACAGTAATGAAAAATCAGGTGCAACAAGTTGGAACTACAATGATGAAAAAAACGGAGGATTTGAATCCGTTGATTATACAGAGCAGGAAACAGGTCCTGGTTTAGTACTTATTGAAGGTGGAACTTTCACAATGGGAAGAACCGAGCAAGATGTTGTTCAGGATTGGGATAATATTCCGCGCCGTGCAACCGTAGCTTCTTTTTATATTGATGAAACAGAAGTATCTAATGAATATTATCGTGAATATGTTTATTGGTTAGAACGAGTTTTTGGAACTGATTATCCAGAGGTTGCTCGTAAAGCATTGCCTGATACATTAGTATGGCGTGATCGTTTAGCTTTTAATGAACCTTATGTAGAGTTGTATTACAGACATCCTGCTTACAAGGATTACCCGGTTGTCGGTGTAAATTGGTTGCAAGCTAATGATTATTGCGCATGGAGAACTGATCGTGTTAACGAACAGATATTAATTCGTGAAGGCGTTTTGCGAGTTAATCCAGCTCAGGTAAATGAAGATAATTTTAATACAGATGCATATTTAGCAGGTCAGTACGAAGGTCTTGTTAAAAGTCCATTGCAAGATTTAAATCCAAATGTGGATACTCGTAAAGTAAGAATGGAAGATGGTATTTTATTACCTCATTATCGTTTACCTACTGAAGCGGAATGGGAATATGCAGCACTTTCATTAATAGGACAAACCGTTTTTGAAAACGTAAATAATCGTAACTTATATCCATGGCAAGGACATGCGGTGCGTGACGCTGATGATAAATTCAAAGGAGAAATGCTTGCAAACTTTAAGCGTGGTCGTGGCGATATGATGGGAGTTGCAGGGAAATTAAATGATAATGCTAGTATTACAGCACCCGTATATTCGTATTTGCCAAATGATTTCGGTTTATATAATATGGCAGGTAACGTTTCTGAATGGGTAATGGATGTTTACCGTCCGCTTTCACATGAAGATGTTTCTGATTTTAACTCTTTCCGTGGTAATGTGTTTCAAACACAAACACGCGATGAAGAGGGTGCAATTGCTGAGAAGGATAGTTTAGGACGAATCACTTACCGAGCTGCAACAGACGAAGAAGCGAGTATCCGTAGAAATTATAAGCGTGCTGATAACATTAATTACTTAGATGGTGACGACGAATTAGATGAAGATGGAAATGGTCTAGGGTCTAAATATATTTCTGGAAAATCTACTTTAATTGACGATAAAGCTCGCGTAGTTAAAGGTGGGTCATGGAAAGATTTAGCTTACTATTTAACACCTGGAACAAGAAGATTTTTAGATGAAAATCAACAAACTGATTGGTTAGGGTTTAGATGTGCAATGGCTCGTGTGGGAAGCCCAACTGGCATTGGATCTAAAAAGAAATAATCATTTTTAAAATACAAAAAAGGGACTTCGGTCCCTTTTTTATTTTAAACCATATGGGTTGATAAACTTATTTTTGTAAAGCGATACCAAGCATTTCAATTATTAAATTTGTTTGAAAGATTAGTTAAGGTATGAGAGTTTATTATTTATTAAAAATTAAAGGCAAGGCTAAAATTCCTGATTATGTTCAATTGCGCGATGAAAAGTTTTCATTGCTAGCCTATTTTCGTCTCGATCGTCCCGAAAAATCATTAAGTAAAATTGGATTGGCTGAGGAAGAGCCTCAAATAATGAGTTTTTTAAGTGATATACCGTTTGGTATCGTTTCTAAATTAGAATTAAATTAAGCCCTATGAATACGCCAGTTATTACATTAAATGATGTTGTCGTTTCTCACGATGACTTAGTTGTTTTAAATAATGTCTCAATATCTATTTACAAAGGAGATTTTGTTTATTTAATTGGGAAGACAGGAAGTGGCAAAAGTTCTTTATTACAATTATTGTATGGAGAACTACCCGTTTTTAATGGCACTGCAGAAGTAGTTGGAGTTGGTTTGAATAACCTAAAATCAAGTGCAATTCCTGATTTAAGACGAAAAATTGGAATAGTGTTTCAGGATTTTCAATTATTGACAGATCGTTCAGTGGAGGACAACCTTGTTTTTTATTTAAAAGCAACAGGTTGGAAGTCGAAGGTTGATATTAAAGATAGAGTCGATACGCTATTAGAAAAAGTTGGTTTGCTTGGTAAAAGAACTATGTTTCCTAATGGACTATCTGGTGGAGAACAACAACGTTTAGCTATCGCTCGTGCATTACTTAATGATCCTGAATTGATAATAGCAGATGAGCCAACTGGGAATTTGGACCCGGATTCTAGTAATGATATCATGAAGCTTCTATTCGAAGTTGCAAATAGTAACCGGGCTGTTTTAATGGTAACGCACAATTATTCAATTATTGATAGATTCCCGGCGCGTGTTATAAAAATTGAAAGTGGTAAATTATTAGAGCTTGGAACGGAAGTTCAAAAATGGGCTTCCTTATCTTAATAGTTGGTTTATTATATCAATAATTCTTATAACATTATTATTGTTGTCAAAAAATCTATTTAATTGAATTAGGCGATTTTTTTTTTCTTCACTCGATAATGGGTTCTTCATTTTTTCATTTACAAGATCAATTATTTCATCTGATTTATTTGCAATGCTGATAATTTCAGGCAAAGGAAATCCTTGTGCCATTTGTTGATTCGCAATAACATGATTTCCCTTATATAAAGAGTCGATGAGTTTTAATTTTATTCCTGTCGATTGAAAAGTAGGCAATACAATTACTCGAGCTGATTTAACCAAATCTTCTATTTTTTCATTGGAAGGGTTTTCGATTAATTCAATGTTAGGATATGTTGTAAATTTGTTTTTGAATTCAATATTATTGTTAAGTCCCGCTACAACGTATTTTTTTTTCTTATCAATAAAAATTTCTTTTAATAAATAATCAACGGCTAAAATGTTTTCAGCAACATTTAAATTGCCATGATATAGAATAAAAGGCTGGTCATTAATATTAGTTGCTGTGCTATTGAAAGAATGAAAAGGAGGAATGGTGGAAATGTTTTTAAAATAATTGTCTTTTAATTTAAATGCGTCATCTTCAGATATAGCAATATTATATGCTGATTTTTGTACCTTC
This sequence comes from Bacteroidota bacterium, assembly GCA_947447155.1. GTDB lineage: Bacteria > Bacteroidota > Bacteroidia > AKYH767-A > OLB10 > CAINEC01. The sequence goes on from CANFIN010000018.1 coordinate 27,906, forward strand.
TTTAGGAATAACTTTAATTTGATTGATTCTATATAATAGAATATTTTTCTGAAGATGTTTTTATCAGAATCAAATAAGCCTTTGTAGTAATCATGTTCAATATTATGATGTCTAATTATGCTTCGTTTGAATAAATTGTTATCGCAAATTAATGGATGAGTTGTATGTACTCCTTCAAATAGTATTGGAAAATTGTTTTCTGAAAGTCGTTTGTTTAATTGAGATGAGTTTCGTGACTTAACAATAAATGGCAATAAGCTTAATTGGTTAATAAATCCTTTTTTTCTTTTGTATATATAAATCTGTTCACAAAATTTCTTTAAAGGTTCAATTTGCAAATTCGAGTCGGTAAAAATGTGCAGGTGTATTTTTATTCCTGTGTTTGAAAGCGCAACCAACTTATAAAACACATCAATTGCACCACCATAAACTGGGGGATAAGGATTGTCAAAAGCAACTATGTTTAAGTGTTTATCCAATTTTCTTAAATATTGCTAATAGCTTTTCTTTCTCTTTATCCCAATTAAATTCTTTCGCAGCAAATATCGTATTATCCTCCCAGATTTCCATCTTGTCTTCTGATTCTATCATTTCCCTAATGCAATTTGCAATTGTTTTGGGCTTATGGTCGGGACAAATTTTACCAATATTATATTGGGTAACAATTTTACTAATCTCAGGTAAGTTGCTTGCAAGAACGGGTATTCCTGCATGAATATAATCGAATATTTTGTTGGGCAAACTGTATTTGTAGTTTATGTTAGTGTCTTTGTCTAATGTGACTCCTAAATTTGAAGCAGCTGTGTACTTTCTTAAAACATCAATAGGTTGTTTAGAAATAAAAAACACATTTTGTTTTAAATTATTTTTAGAAACTATCTTCTTTAACTTCGGAAGCACATCTCCACTTCCTACAATAAGTAAAAGATAATCGTTTAGGTAAGTCATCGCCTCTACAAGTTCCTCGGCGCCTCTGTCAATATTAATTCCTGCTCCTTGCAAAATAATAATGTGTTTGTTTTGAGGTAGGCCAAGTTCAGTGCGTAGTGATGAACGATCTTTTAAAAACGGCTTTGTTATATTTGGAACATTTCTAATGACCTCAAAGCTTTTATTGTATTCTTCTTTATAGATTTTTGCGATACTGTCGTTAACGGTTATTGCTTGATCAACATTGGGCAGGCAAATTTTTTCAATTCGCTTCCAAATTCTTTGTATTCTGGGACGATTGCTTAATTCAGGAACGCCAGTAAAATATTCGTGACTATCAAAAACCAAAGGAATTTTTTTAAGCTTAGCTGCTAAAAAATTGGCAGGCAATGTATCCAAATCGTTACTAACGAGTATATCTGCGTGATGCCATATCAGAAACCAAAAAAGCCGTATGTTGAAAAGCGCATAAAACAATGGCCCTTTCTCAACCCATAATTTAAATCTTAAGGTTCTGTACCGCTTAGGACTGGCTTCTGCACTGGTTTTCAGCACTCTACCTATTACCAATACTCTGTATCCAGCCTCTTTCAAGGTTGTTGAAGTCCGGTTTACCCTTTGGTCCGTAGTTAAATCGCTTGTTACTGAAATAAGAATTCGCTGAGCCATGTTTGGGCAAAATTATAATTGTCGTTCAAATAATCGAACGATTCCCTTATATTTCGAATAAATCATTGTTTTTTCAATTGTTTCGTATCATTCGTTCGACTATATTTGCGCCTCTGAAAATTAACAATAAAATCGATGCAAAGTAAAGGCGCAGTTAAGTTATTAGCCATCCTCTTGGCACTTGTATGTTTGTACCAAATATCATTTACATTCATTACACGAGGTGTTGAAAATGATGCGAAAGAATTCGCAAAGGGTGACGAACAAAAGGAAAAGAACTATCTAGATTCATTATCTAGCAAAGGAGTTTACAACCTTTTTGTAAAAGAATATTCCTATCAGGAATGTAAAGAAAGAGAAATCAATTTAGGTCTTGATTTGAAAGGCGGAATGAATGTTACACTGGAAGTTTCGGTTGTTGACTTAGTTCGTTCGTTGGCTGGTGCAAATCAAAATGATCCAAATTTTAAGAAAGCAATTGATCGTGCTCTTGAATTACAAAAATCTTCCAATAAAGGATTTGTAGATTTATTTGGACAAGCTTATAAGGAAATTGATCCTAATGCTAGTTTAGCTGCAGTTTTTGCTAATATCGAAAATCAAGATAAAATTAATTTCAATAGCACAAACGATCAAGTTTTAAAACACTTGAACGAAGAATCTGCCGCTGCTATCAGTAGATCATTTAACATTTTAAGAACTCGTATCGATAAGTTTGGTGTAACTCAACCAAACATTCAGCAATTAGGTTCTGGTCGAATTTTAGTTGAATTGCCAGGAGTGAAAGAACCAGAACGCGTTCGTAAATTATTACAAGGAACAGCTAAGCTTGAATTCTGGGAGACTTACACTTTTGGAGAGGTTGCTCCAGGATTAGTTTCAGTTAATAAAATGCTTGCGTCTCAATCTACATCTGAAAAGAAGGATAGTGCGATAACATTATCTGGTGTTAGTAAAGATTCTACTAGTGTTGCTAATGATACATCTAAAGCTACTGCCTCTACAGACACAACTAAGAAGGCCGGAACATTAACTACAAAAACAGATTCTGCTAAGAAAGACACATCAAAACAAACATTCGAACAATTCTCAAAGGAGAATCCTTTATTCGCTTTATTATTCCCAGCTGATGGTCAGGTAAAAACTCAAGAAGATAAAAATGCAGTTGATAAGCAAGCAATTGTTGGATATTGCGCCGTAAAAGATACAGCGAAACTTAACGAGCTTCTTGCTCGTGAAGATGTAAAGCAACTTCTACCAAGAAATTTAAGATTGTTATGGTCTGTAAAGTCAATTAGCCCTGAGTCAAAAACTTTACAGTTAATTGCAATTAAAGTTTCTAGTAGAGACGGTTCAGCACCTTTAGATGGCGGTGCTATTTCTGATGCTCGTCAGGATTTCAGCCAGTTTAATAACAAGCCTGAAATTAGCATGAAAATGAATTTAGAAGGTGCTAAAATCTGGAAGCGTTTAACTGCTGAAAATGTAGGAAAGCAAGTTGCAATTGTATTAGATGATTATGTTTATTCTTTCCCTAACGTACAAGGTGAAATTCCTAATGGTAGTTCAAGTATTACTGGAAACTTTACAATTAACGAAGCAAAAGATTTAGCGAATATTCTTAAGGCTGGTAAATTGCCTGCTCCAGCAAGAATCGTTGAAGAAGCAGTTGTAGGACCTTCATTAGGTAAGGAAGCAATTAACAATGGATTGATTTCATTTATTGTTGCATTGTTGATTGTATTCGTATTCGTTTATTTCTACTATAGCACAGCAGGCTTGGTTGCCGATATTGCCCTTATTTGTAATATGTTTTTTATCATGGGTGTGTTAGCATCATTAGGTGCAGTATTAACACTTCCTGGTATTGCTGGTATTGTCCTTATTATCGGACTTTCAGTAGATGCGAATGTCTTAATCTTTGAGCGTATTCGTGAAGAATTAAGAGCAGGTAAAGGATTGCGATTAGCAGTTACTGATGGTTATAAGCATGCAATGTCGTCAATCGTCGATTCAAACTTTACAACATTAATTTTAGGTGTCATTCTTTATGCATTTGGTAGTGGGCCAGTTCAAGGTTTCGCAACTACATTAATCATCGGTATCCTTTGCTCAATGTTCTCTGCAATCTTCATCACTCGATTAATATTCGAAGGAATGTTAGATAAAGGTAAAGACATTAAATTCTGGAATAATTTCTCTAAAAATGCATTCCAAAATATCAATTTGCCATTCATCGAAAAACGTAAAATTTATTATACAGTTTCTGGTTTAGTAATCGCAGCAGGTATTGCTTCAATTGCTACTAAAGGTTTCAACTTCGGTGTTGATTTCGATGGAGGTCGTACTTATGTTGTTCAATTTGATAAGTCGTTGACTACTGAAGATATCAGAACATCCTTAGCTAAGAACTTAGGTGAGGCGCCAGATGTGAAGACTTTCGGTACCGATAACCGCTATAAAATCACAACTGATTTCTTGATTAATGAAAATAGCGCTGATGCTGAATCTAAAGTTACATCGGCACTTTTTGATGGATTAAAAGTTTTTTATCCTTCAGGATTGACAGTTGATAAATTCAAGTCTGATAACATTATCAATTCACAAAAAGTAGGACCTACAGTAGCAGATGATATTAAGTCTTCCGCTGTATGGGCAATCTTATTCGCATGTGTATTAATGTTTATCTATATCTTATTACGATTTAAGAAATGGCA
>CANFIN010000019.1 GCA_947447155.1 Bacteroidota bacterium
AAGGACTACCTTGTGTTAACAACTTTGATGCATTACTACATCCGATACCAAGGTTAGATAAACTTACAACCGGAGGTGCAGACACATTAATTATAGCAGTTCCTGAAACTGTTCCACTACAATATGGACCAGAAACACTAACTAAAGAATAATTTTTTGAAGTGCTTGGTGATAAATTTATGTAATAAGGTGATGTTGATGTTGTGACACTATTATTAGTTGTGCCATCGGTATAAACAAATGTCCAAGGAGCATAGCCAGTCAAATCAACTTTGGCTTGAACAGAAGCACCGGCACATATAGAATACGAACCACTTATAGCTGCCGTTGGTGCATCACACTGATCTGATAAACACAAGTTAAATGTTCCTGGAGTTCCAGTAGCCGGAGTCCAAACCCTTAAAACATAGTCAGCCGAAGGATTTAAACCGTTAAAAGAATAGGTTCCATTAGCATTTGATATACATTGAATTTCAAATCCACCACATTCGAAAACCAAAGCTGCCTTTAGACCAACAGCAGTTCCAGGCGAAATAGTTAAAAATAAATCACCATAATTTGCTGTGTTAAACTTAAACCATACATCTGAGTAGCCAGCAGTTGCTGCATCACAAGATTGTGCTACAGCAGTTGAAACAGTTGCATTTAAATTAGTAAAGGTTTGTCCATTAGCTGGACAAGTTTGTGGAGGATTTACAGGGATATAAATTGAAGATGCACACTCATCATTAGACGGAGGCAGCGGACAAGCAGTCGTAGTATATATTGCTAATCCGCAATTCCCTGAGACATTACGAGAATAGGTCCAAACACGAACATAATATGTTGCTCCCGGAGTATACTCATTCTGACATAATGAAATTTCAGGCATAAATCCATTTACATCATCAGCACAACGATAGGCATTGATATTTGCCCCAGGACAATCTGTCCATAATTCCATAACCCAATCGTTAATAGTTCCAGCTTGTGTAGTAACAACAAGTTTCGAATTAGCATTGCTAGGAGCGATAAATTTAAACCATACATCATCATCACCAACTTTGCCAATGGAATCTGAACAAATATTATTAGGCGCGTTTAACGAAACACCAGAATTTGCAGTCACATATGTTAATGAAGCTGAACTGATTTGTAATGAAATATTTGAAGCAGTCAAACAATCTTCGCCATCTTTTCCGGTGGTAAATGTGAAGCTTTGTAGCGAACTTGAATCACTTAAACTACAAAACTGTCTGACGTAAATTTGATAAGAAGTTTGTGCTGTTAAACCTGTTAAATCAATGGTATTTGTAGTGATTTCCGTTTTTGATCCACTTCCTAACGTAAATCCATTAAGCCCATACTCCACTTTATATTTTAACGCACTTACTGCTGGTGACCACGAAATTGTGGCTTTGTTTTTTGTTACATATGTTGCTGCAAATGCCGAAGGTGCCGGACAACTTGGAGGAGCAAATCGAAAAACAATATTATTAGGGTTCAAGGTACTAGCAAGATTACAGTCAGAAGTATTGGCCCCACCAGCTACTGAATTCAACCAGCTTGTTTGAGTTCCAGAGACAACGCCTCTGTTCATTATATTAGCTGGAAAAGTATTATTAACTCCCCTTAGACCAACCTGCATTTTATTTCCTGCAACATTGGTAAAACCAGTACCTACATTTCCATAACAAAACTCAATTGCATTTGATGTTTCATACAGTTTAACTTGGAAATTTAAATAATTTACTAATGTTGTTGCGCTTGACCATGGACGCATGAACTTCCATTGAACGACAAATATCCGATTTGGTGTTGTTCCAGTTACTTGATACCTTATCTCAGAATTTTTTGTAACATCAACTGCATTATAGAAACCATTTAAATCGTTGCCCATAGGACATAAAACACCACTAAACGCAGAATTATCTGACAAAGGAAGGTTAAGAGATACACTCGGAGATAATGAACCAAGTGTAATAAATCCATTTGAACTAACATTTAGTCCAGTATAGTAATTGTTTTCAAATTTAAAAGAGAATGGAATAGTTCCCGTTGGTAAATTATAAACTGCTTTATCGAGCGAAGGAATATTTCCAGTTGCTGCCGTAGTAACTCCTAAAACCGTACCTCCGGTTATTAAATTAAAAGTATTAGATGCACTTGTAAATTGGTAGGTAGAAAGCGTCTGTGCATTAGAAAAAGATGGAGCAACTAAAAAAATCAAACTAAAAAAAACAAAAAGAATTTTAACAAAATTCCTGTTTGAAATATTTTTTTTAATGAATTTAATTTGGGCATTTGACATAGCTAAACTATTTAATGCCAAATTACAAAAAACATCTCTTTAAAAGCAAATTTTTATGGCATTTTAAACTAAATCATTACAAAATAATAATCACCTTGTTTTCATTAAATTATTTTTAATACCTTTGCGCCTCCATAAACCAAATTGGCGAGGTAGCTCAGCTGGTTAGAGCGCAGCACTCATAATGCTGAGGTCGCGGGTTCGAGCCCCGCCCTCGCTACAAGGATTTACTTCTTTTATTTTCTGTTTTGTAATTAAGTAAAGTTTTTCTTGCATTCAGATTTTTACCGCCTTAAATTTGTTACTCAAGGAAAAAAAATCTATTATTTATGGAAAAAAAAGTACAATTGGCTTTATCTATTATTGTTTTAATGGTTTTAGCATCTTCACCTCTATTCGCTCAAAGCTGTAATCCAAATGTACCTATCGATGGTGGATTAAGCGCTTTATTAGTTGCAGGCGCCGGATATGGCATCAAAAAGATCAATGAGAAGAAAAAAGAGAAATAATTATCTTTAAAAGAACTAAAAAAGGTTAGCAAATGTTAACCTTTTTTTATTTTTACCCATACAATAAGAGCACTATGATTAATTCTCAATACAAGATTGTATTATCATTTATTATGAAAGCAATTTTATTGTATGTCGCTTGGTTTATTTTTAATGATTTTATAATAACGCCATCAAATTTTAATACTTGGCTAAATCATCGCGTCGCTTTTGATGCAAGTGTTTTTTTAAATTTATTTGGCTATTCTTCATCCATCAAACCCGGTAATCATCAAATTTTAATTACTATTAATACAATCAGTATGGTTGGCGTAGGTAATCCATGTAACGGACTAGAGTTGTTTGCTTTGTTTGGCGGATTCATAATTTGCTTCCCAGGGAATACTAAGAATAAATTATGGTTTATTCCTGCAGGAATAATTATTATACATGTCATCAATTTAATCCGTGCAGGTCTACTTGCTCTTATTCAATACTACAATCCAAAATATTTAGAATTCAACCATCATTACACTTTTGTGATCATCGTATACGGAATTATTTTCGGGCTATGGATTTTGTGGGTTAACAAATTAGCAACAAATGAAAATGAAAAATAATCTTTGGTCATTAAACAATTTATATGCGTTACTATTTTTTTTTGTTATGCTGTTTTTTGGATGGAAGAGAGAAGATCAATTAATAGTATTAAACAAAAGTGGATTTCAATTTTTAAACAAGTATCCAAAAACAGAAATCACAAATTACAACAATGAAATTGGAAATCTTTTAAATTTTAACATTTCACCCAAGTTACAATCATCCGTATTTTTTAGTCTGATTTATATCGTTTTAAGTTATCTTATTGTAGTATTTTACTCTAATGATAAATACTTAGGAAAACTAATCGTTTTTTCCTATTTAATTTATATGGTTTTGAGTTTTGTATTCATTACAATCTACAATTTCCATGTTGACTATAGACTAAGTTCGGGATTAGCGCATTACTTAGAAGATTTATTTTTATCTCCAATAATATTAATGGCCTTTGTAGTAATCTATCATTTAAAGGAAAAATTAAATGATAAAAGCAATTAATTGCTTCTTGCCTTTTTAATAAAAATGTTATTTAAAATCGCCCAGAAATATTGAAAATCTGTTTTAATTGGTGACTTCTTATACTCATTTAGATATTTTAATTCAGAGTCAATAATTTCCTCCAGCGTTTTCGGCATATCTACATAAAAAGGAGGCAGCAACCCTGGCTTAGAGTCAATTCTCTTTTCTTGTAATTCCTTTGTGTATAAAGAATAGTAATGCTTACTAAGTGGACGAACACCAACTATTTTTATATCGCCTTTGATAAGATTGATTATCATTGGTAGTTCATCAAGCCAAAACTTTCTCATAAATCTACCCCACCTTGTTATTCGAAAATCATCTGCAAATTTTCCACCTTCGGTTAACTTATTAGTTTCATAAATATACTCCTGTAAGTATTCAGCATAGGGATACATCGATCTGAATTTATAAACATTAATAATCTTACCATCTTTACCAATTCTTCTCATTGAGATCAAAGGGCCATACGAAGGATTTAAATCGTAAACAGGTGCTTTTTCCTTCTTAGTAACAAAGTAAAGTTTATTATTAATCTCCTTTATTTCCAAAATACTAAAACCACAAGAGCATAATCTCCCAAGCGCTTCCGCTTTTGACATTGCACGGTTTCTGCCATCGGTAATAAAAAAATACAGTTTTTTAAAAACAGGTAACTTGGGCCAAACTCTTTTTAGTATAAAATCTACTATTTGATAGACTTGCGCAATTACTAGTGGAAATTTTCTTTTAATTCTAATTGATCTTTGCTCATGCGTTTCTACACACCCTATGTAAATTCCACCATTAGGAATCTTTTCGTTTATTGCTTCTTGAAATTTATTAATAAACCTTATATCATTAATTTTTTTCAAATTAATTACTGAATTTACTGTTAATTGATCAAGGTTTAATACATTAAATGCAGTTGTAGTCATCATAACCTTAGTCTGGCTAGAGTTGACATCCACATATTTGTTAATCATTTTACTTACTTCAGGAGCAAAGCCCTTTAATAATTCAGAATTTATCATAAAGTCTACTCATCCAAACTACAACAATCATTTCCATTTTCCAATTAAATTAGGCGAACAGTTGTAATTTAATGGCTAAAATATCAAAATAACTAATCACTTTTTTTTAATTATGTAACGGTTTTAACCGCATTGCTATAAAATCAGTTGCATTTTTACTAGGAAAAGTATTTTTTCTAGATTTTATTCGATAAAAGCAAGTAAAACAATCTAAATCCAAAAAGTATCAAACCTGCCCCAGAGACTTTATTAAGAATAGAAATAAATCGCACCGTCATCACCTTTTTAAGACTAATGGCCATTGCACCTTTCAATAAATCAGTTATAAAAATAGTTGCAAGTGTTGAACTAAAGAAAATAACGGTATCGCGAAGATTATTTGTCTGACTAACCACCAAAGTAGTGCTAACGCTAAGCCAAAAAAGCAAAACAAACGGATTTAAAGAATTCATTACAAATCCTTTAATTGCTTCTAAAAGCAGATCTAGCTTGCCAATATCGGATTCAATTTTAATATCTTTTGGGTCTTTGACTTTTTTAATAATCGAAGACAATCCAAAAGCGATTAAAACAACACCCCCAAATAATGCGACCCAATACCGGTTCTCATTAATGAATCCAACTAACGATTTACTAAACTCAATGATTGTAATAAAAAAAGCATCACTCAACACTACTCCAAATGCAAAATAAACTGCAGACCTAAAACCATTTTTAATGCTAATGTTAATCAGCATAAAAAACACTGGTCCAATCATTAATGCCATGATTAAACCTAACCCAATACCCTCTATTATTTGATTAAACATTTCCTTTAAAATGCTAATATATTTATTATTCCCATACCACTTGACTTTTGCTGAGTTTAACTACTTTTGAACCAATGAAAAAAAGCAGTCTTTACTTCCTAGCTTTAATTTGTATCATAGCATTTTCAACATCATGCGATAATACACTTGACATTTTAGATGATTATAAGGAAACACCAATTGTTTATGGATTGCTAAACAAAAATGATTCTGCTCATTTTATACGAATTCAAAAAGGCTTTCTTGGAGAAGGCAACGCACTAATAATGGCCCAATATCATGATAGTATCTATTACGATACCGCCGCTATTGATGTACACATGTACAGTCAAATAAATGGAGTAGCTACAGATACAATTATTTTGCTTCCTAATTACAGCAAAATAAAAGACGAGGGTTTGTTTACAGACGAAAAACATCATTTATATCAATTATACCTTCAGGAAAGAATTAATGGTGCCATTAATTTAAAACCTTTCTTCAAGTTAAAAGCCGACGCAAAATATAAATTGGAAATAAAAAACCAACAGACTAATCTTATTACAAATGCAACAACAGAATTAGTTGAAAGTATTAGTCAGCTAAGTTTATTCCCTTCTTCTAAAATCAACTTAGCATCTGATTATCCATATAATGTTAAAATTGGTTCTGCAAAAAATGGAAAAGTTTATGGTTTAATAATGCGTTTTAAATACAAAGAGTTTAAACCTGGGGCAATAGTGGGGACTGATAAATATGTCGACTACAGCATTGACAACTTATTAAGCACAACCACTAATGGAGGCCAAATATTAACTTTTCTTATTGATGGACCTTCATTCTTTGGATATTTAAAAGAAAGAATTCCAAAAGACAATACAGTTACAAGGCCGATAAGTTATGTAGCCGCTGACTTCATTTTTACTGTTGGTACGCAAGATTTGTATAATTACATTCAGGTTAATGCGCCCGCGAATACTGTAAATTACATTCCTGAGTACACGAACCTGAGTAATGGAAAAGGCATTTTCACGAGCAGGTGGTCGAGTACCGTTTCTAATATGAAATTTAATACTCCATCACAAGATTCGTTGTTGAACGGCAAATACACTGTCGGAATTTTCAACTAATCTTGTAAGACTATTTGTCACGCTGTCAGTTTTTAAAATAGAATATTGCGATTAATTGTCAGATTTTTGACAGCATTTTTCAATGGCATATTGATTGACAACGGCGGCGAAAATTATTTAATACTAAATAACAAACATATGAGAAAAGTAATTGGAATTGACCTAGGAACTACTAACTCTTGCGTTGCTGTAATGGAAGGAAGCGAGCCAACAGTAATCGCAAATAGTGAAGGTCGAAGAACAACACCATCAATGGTTGCCTTCATAAAAGATGGTGAACGCAAAGTAGGAGATCCTGCCAAGCGACAGGCAATCACAAACCCAAAGCATACAATACAATCTATAAAGCGATTTATGGGTGAATCATTTGACAAAATGTCGATTGAAATTTCAAGGGTGCCTTATGAAGTAGTAAAGGGCGATAACAATACACCGCGTGTTAAAATTGAAGATCGTTTATATACACCTCAAGAAATCTCAGCAATGATTTTGCAAAAAATGAAAAAGACTGCTGAAGATTATTTAGGGCATGAAGTTTCTGAAGCCGTAATAACTGTTCCCGCATATTTTAATGATGCGCAGCGACAAGCAACAAAAGAAGCTGGTGAGATTTCAGGCTTAAAAGTATTACGAATTATTAACGAACCAACTGCCGCAGCTTTAGCATATGGACTGGATAAAAAGCATACCGATACAAAGGTTGCTGTGTTTGACCTTGGAGGAGGAACATTCGATATTTCTATTCTTGAATTAGGTGATGGAGTATTTGAAGTAAAGTCTACTAATGGTGACACACACTTAGGCGGAGATGATTTTGACCAAGTTATCATTGATTGGCTAGGTGATGAATTTAAAAAAGATGAAGGTATTGACTTAAGAAAAGACCCGATGGCCTTACAGCGTTTAAAAGAGGCTGCTGAAAAAGCTAAAATTGAATTGTCTAGCTCAACTCAAACTGAGATCAACTTGCCTTACATTATGCCGGTTGATGGTATTCCGAAGCACTTAGTTAAAACACTAACGCGATCAAAATTTGAGCAATTAGCAGATTCATTAATTCAAAGAACACTAGATCCTTGTAAAAAAGCCTTATCTGATGCTAAAATGTCGTCATCTGATATTGATGAAGTGATTTTAGTTGGAGGATCTACAAGAATACCAGCCATTCAAGAAATCGTTGAAAAATTCTTTGGAAAAAAACCATCTAAAGGAGTAAATCCTGATGAAGTAGTTGCTTTAGGGGCAGCAATTCAAGGGGCAGTATTGACTGGAGAAGTTAAAGATGTTTTATTACTTGATGTTACACCTTTGTCGCTAGGAATCGAAACGATGGGTGGAGTTATGACAAAACTTATTGAATCTAACACAACAATTCCTACAAAGAAATCAGAAGTATTTTCTACTGCATCAGACAACCAGCCATCGGTAGAGATTCACATTCTTCAGGGTGAACGTCCGATGGCAAAAGATAACAGAACAATTGGACGCTTTCACTTGGACAGCATACCTCCTGCTCCACGAGGCGTTCCTCAAATTGAAGTTATTTTTGATATTGACGCGAATGGAATTTTGCATGTAACAGCAAAAGACAAAGCCACTGGTAAGAGTCAAAATATTAGAATTGAAGCTTCATCTGGATTAAATGATGATGAAATCAAACGCATGAAAGAAGAAGCAGAAGCAAATGCAGACGCTGATAGAAAAATAAAAGAAGAAACTGAAAAAATCAATCAGGCAGATTCATTAATTTTCCAAAGCGAAAAGCAATTAAAAGATTTCGGCGATAAGATTCCAACAGATAAAAAATCTGCCATTGAAGCGGGCCTTTCTGAACTAAAAGAAGCACATAAAAATCGTGATCTAGTAGCAATTGAAACGGCGATGACAAATTTAAATTCTGCATGGCAGGCTGCATCGCAAGATATGTATAATGCTTCACAGGATGGAAATACTGCGACAGAAAGCACAACTGCGAATAACCCAGCTGATAATGTAACAGATGTGGATTTCGAAGAAGTGAAGGATGAAAAGAAATAATTATCAAAACTGATTAAATATAAAAAAGGGCTAATTACTTAGCCCTTTTTTATTAATGAACAATTAATTATTTTTTAGGTTCTTTACCTTTTACTGGCTTACCACTTTTCATCCACTCACGAATTCCCCAATACATATTTTTACGATAACCACCTTCTTGATAGGTAACCAAACGATCTTGCTTTTTCAATGAAGCCAATAATACAGATACTTTCTTTGCAAATTCAGCTCTGTCCACATTAGGATATTTCTTCATCATTAATGCAACGATGTCGCGATTATGAATAAATCTTTTTTGAGAGATAACTAAATCGAAAAGTGTTTGCGTTAGATTACCATGGAATTGTGCTCTTGAACCTACCGGACGACCTCTTTTACCCTTTCCTTTGATCTTACGCACGATCATCTTTAAATTGATCTCACCTTTCATTGGGCGACCTGGCTTACGACCTAGTCCTCCTTTTACAAAATCTGATGGGTCTAATTTTGAAATAGACAATACTTTTATTGCTGCTTCTAATGCTCCCATGCTGCGATCAAACTCAGCTTTTAATTGGCGCTTTCCGCTTTCTAATTCTTTAATTAGTGCTTTAACACTATTTGTTTGATTTGTCATAATTATTTAATTCTATTTTGCAAATATGAAAATATTATTGTGAAAAAACCTAATACAATTATTATAAAATACATATATATAGGGGCAAGTTATTGAATTAAATAACTTTTTTACAATATTTTAACTTTTAATACCTATATAAATAGGGGAAATAACTAATTAGCCTTTTTTCTTTTAAATAAATCCTTAAATGAATTAAACTCTTGACGATAAAATATACCAACGCCTTGGGTATAGTTTGAGTTAATATTATTAATTAATGTATTACTATTTGATCTGTTAAATGCTTTTAATTTAAATCTACCATCTTTACTTGCCATATATTCAACATTAAAATCGCCAACAATATTAGTTGTGTTTTGGCCTTTGGTAGGTGTATTAGCCGTCCCTCCACTTACATCAATAAGGATACGATTATTAAAAATAGAGGTTTGAACTCCAACTTCTATTTGATCATTGGTAACTTGATCACCAGGATTATAACTTACATTAACATCAAATTGATCGCTTATTTGAGAAGCCCAATTACTTAATTGATTTGTCAGTAATTCATATGCGTTAGATCCCACAATTGAACCAGAAGAAACACCACCTTTATCACTTAAATCACTAGGAGTAGTAAATCGTCGCGCAACAATCAATGAAACTGCTTGGCGATACTTCTCTTCTTCTGTATTTATCAGCCTTTTAATTTGGGTTTCTACAGTTGGATCTACATTTAAAACATTAATATCAAAAGAAATATTTGGATTAAATAATTTATCAGTCAAATTAAGTTTCAAAATAACAGGTACATTTTTTTTAAAAGTACTATCCTGAAACAAGTCGAACAAACTTACTTTCGGTTTGTACAATGCACTTATATTAATGTTAGCATCGTATGGGTCACCGTTCCATCTTAAATAACCTCCGCGCTCTAACTGAAAACTACGGTTAATTACATTTTGCATAGTAAATAAATATTTACCGCTTTCAATTTCATAATTACCGTACATTCTTAAGTCTTCTGTTGGAGCAACTGTCATGCGGAGATTTCCTTTTCCAGTTCCTTCTATCACATCACCCAACTTAGAATCAAAAACTAAATAAATAGTAGCATCTGAGGTTGCTTCTATCGACATGTCCACGCTTATACCACTAAAATCAACTGAATCTTGTTTTATTGAATCTTCCTTAATAGCCACCCTATTCACAAATGTTACAAAACCCGTTTTACTAACTTCTTCTGGATTACTTAACGGAATATAAATTTTAGTACCTTTCTCAGACTTCAAACCTATAGAAAATAAAAGATTATCTAATGGGCCTTTTATTGAAGTAGTTCCTGAAGCATAAGCAACCCCGTAATAAACTTCATTATCAGCTGAGGTAGTATTTAAAGCCTGGAAATTATTAGCCTTAAAATCCAAATCAAAACTCCAGTCTTTTAAATAATTATGACTTATAGCTCCATTTAAAATTGCTTTATTGCCATTTATATCATTTATGGTAACATCTTTAAATAATATCTTATTGTTTAACAATTCCAAATCAGAATTAAAATTATAGGTTGTTTTTAGATAGTCAAGGGTTAATGATACTTTTTGCAATGTAATACTACCCGTTAATGATGGCTTATTTAATGTGCCAGACAATTTTAATTCACCACTGGCGATACCAGACATATTAGAAAAAATCCCATCGACATAATGATTGAATGTCTGCAGGCGAGTTTTCTTGATTTTAATTGAAAAATCTAATTCATCGTCTTTGTCTTTCAAATAATACTTACCAGCAATAACAAAGTTTTTATCTCCACCATGTGTTAAATCTCCATTTATACCAAGAACATTATTTTTGCCATCGAACTCAGTTATAATATTAGCATCACCTAACGTATCATTAAACCAACAAAAATTTTTAATTGATAAATCAGCTTCAACCAAAGGTTTCTTTAACAATGATGCTATCTCGGCTTCGCCATTAGCAATTCCACTAATTTGAGCATCGTAAATTTTAAGGATATCATTTAGATTTCCGGTTTCAAAATTCTCAAATTTTACTTTTAATTTAGCAGTAGTATCGGGAGATAAAATCCCAGATATTCCTACAAACTGATCTTCTGAATTAAAATCAAACTTGTTAAATAAAACACCTGTTGAATCAATCAGCATATAGTTTTCGTTATTTAAAAACCATGTGCTTCCATTCATCACGAGATGATCAGGAATAACTTTTAAAGTAGTATAGCCAGTTGATAAAAACTTTGTGTCAAATCTAAAATCAGCATTATTTATTTTTTTATCCTCTCCTGATAATTCCATATGAATACTTGCCGTATCATAACGGGTAATACCACTTAAATCAACCTCACCTATCAGCAATTCATCATCAACATACACTGAATCTAAACTTGTTTGCATTTTAAAGTTATCGCCTGCTGTTTCACCATTTAATTTGAAATTATGCAATGAAATATTTTCATAACTCGCGAATTTACTTTTTACATCGAGCGATAACTGAAATGCTTCTGAATTTAAATTGCCACTTACGGTCGTATTATCAGCAATTTTTAATGCCGGAAAAAAAACATCTAGGATACTTTGTATACTATTTAAATCAATTTTAAAGTTCAACTTTTGAGGAACTTCTTTACTTATTTGATATGCTGTATTAGTGGGAATATAATTAGAGAAAACTACTTTTGAAGCATTCACAACTTTATCTAGATTAAATTTGCCTGTTAGCAAACAATTAAAAGCATCTGAATTTATTTTCAAAACACGTTTATCGTTAATTACTGATTCAACATCAACCTGATTAATATTAATTGCTTTATCATTTTCACTGTATTGTAAATCCTCTATGCTTATAGTACCTTGTGTATTTTCGAGGTTATCTCCAATCAGATTAATGGAAATATCAGCGGTAACATTTGCAGACAAATCTCTATCAATTAACTTCAGCTTTGAAAGCTTAGCAACGCGCACAGAGGAATTAAAATGCATTTCAGGTAATTTTCCAGTGAAATCAACATCTCCTTGAAAATCCATATCCAAGTTAGGATCTGCTACAATAAATTCACCGTTAAATAATTTTTTTGCAAATTGACCATTCAAGGAAATTCCTGAATAATTATAACCATGCAAATACAAATGACTAATCTCGCCTTCAATATTTGCAACTACGTTTTTTATCTCTAAGCCTTGTCCTTTCACTTTCACATTAAGCGTTACAGCACCAACCTCAGGTTCCAACTTCCAGAACTTACCAACATTAAAATTGCTCAGACCAACATCGCCTTCATAGATAGTGTTTTTATCTTCCTTGCCAACCTTAAAATTGATATCGGTATAAATAGCACCAATACTGGTAGTAATATTTCCACGCGTCACAAAATCATTGAAGTACCCTTCAAATGTACCAGCAAAATGTGCCATGCCTAACAATGAAATATTATTGGCCAAAACAATTTTCTTTTTTAAATCAAAAGGATATTTTGGAAGCGATTCAATATCTTTTTTATTCAAGCATAAATCACTTGCTACAATAGACATAGAAGTAGATTCAATATTAGGAAGACCAGTCATTGCAACATCACCTTGGAAATACAAATCGTCGGTGATTTTCAATACTAAATTTTTTGTCTTGAATTTACTTACCGTTCCTTTAAAACTTCCTGATATTAACACTACCTCATCAAGATCTTTTAATTCGCTCGAAAAAAACTTCAAGTCTTGAAATGAAACTTTACTATCAGCTATAAGACCTTTACAATTCACTTTGTTTATAAAGTCCTGAAAATCGTCAATAGAGTCATACTTCATACTTAAATCACATGAAATATCACTGTAAGGAGTTTTGATATTCAGTTTTTTAAAATCGAAAAGTCCCTCTGTAATTGTAACATTAGAAGCTAAGCTGCTTAAAACAAAACCACTCTTCTCTACTAAAGAAAGCTGACGAATATTAAACGATGTTGAATTCGAATCAGGAATAATATCTGTCATATGAAGATTCACTTTTGAAAAACAAGCGTCATCCCAGTTAATACAATTTGTTGAGTCGTTATACTTTAAATCACGGTAAGTAATTACATTGTCAATTAATCTTACATCCTCAATTTTCAACGACCACTTTTTATTATTTGTTTTTTTCTTTTCAGCTGAGGAAAAATAATCTATTATAAAATCGATGTTATAATTTCTTGGATTTGCATACCTCACTAAACCTATTCGCGCATGAATTAACTCGACCTCACTAACAATTAATTTTTGTTTAGGAATGCTAAAAGCGGAGAAAGCAACATTTATTGCAGGAGCAAAAACAACGGTGTCTTTTTTCTGATCAGCAAAGTAGACATCCTGCAACTGTATAGTTTTAAAAAACAATATATCTACAGCACCGACGGACACCTTACAATCAAGTTGATTACTTAGATAGCCACCCGCAAGATTAACCGCCCATGTTTGAACCTTAGGCGATTTGATTGCAATTTTCAATGAAAAAAACAGCAGGGTAAAGCCCAACAAAATATACGCAATTATTTTTCCTGCCTTTTTAATTTTCACTTGTTTTAAAAGTATATACAAAAATATGAAATGAAGTGGTCAACTTTAAAGAAATCTCACAAATTAGTAAACGAACAAATGTTACTTTTGTGTCGATTCATGGAAACAAACGCCGTTTATATTTTAGGGATAGAATCTTCCTGCGATGAAACATCAGCCTCTATTACTAAGAATGGTGTTGTTCTATCGAATATTATCGCATCACAGGATGTACATATTAAATACGGAGGTGTTGTACCCGAGCTGGCTTCGCGAGCCCATCAACAGCAGATTATTCCTGTTGTGCATGCAGCCATTACCGAGGCGGGTATTACATTAAAAAATTTAAATGCAATAGCCTTTACCAGAGGGCCTGGTTTAATGGGGGCTTTATTGGTGGGATGTTCCTTTGCCAAATCGCTTTCCCTTGCACTTGAAATTCCACTTATTGAAGTGAATCATATGCAAGCTCATATTATAGGCAACTTCGCCAAGCGAGATAATGAAATAAAAGAAATTCCAGAGTTCCCCTTTCTATGTTTAACAATATCAGGTGGACATACGCAGCTTGTCTTAGTAAACTCTTATCTAGATATGAAAATAATTGGACAAACATTAGACGATGCCGCTGGTGAAGCGTTCGACAAAACAGCTAAAATGTTAATACTTCCATATCCTGGAGGTCCGCACATTGATAAACATGCACAAAATGGTAATCCATTAAGATACAAATTTCCAACCTCAGACATAGCAGAATACAACTTTAGCTTCAGTGGATTTAAAACTGCAGTACTCTATTTTCTTCAGAAAGAAATTAAACAGGACTCAAATTTTATAGCCAATAATATTGATGATTTATGCGCATCAATTCAATTTACAATCATTAAAACATTAATGAATAAATTGAAACTCGCAGCAGAAAATCTGAATATAAAAACGATCGCGTTGTCAGGTGGAGTATCTGCAAACAGCGGTATCAGGGATGCCTTAATGCTTGAAAAAGAGGTTAGCAATTGGAATGTTTTTATTCCTAACTTCGAATATTGCACTGATAATGCAGGAATGATTTCCCTTTATGGTTATTATAAATATTTAGCGAAAGAATTTTGTGATTTATCAATAAGTCCAGTTGCCAGATATCCATTCTAAAACAATTACAATGTCTGAAAATAAAAACAAATCAAACTACATATTAATCATTTTACTGTTGCTATCTGTTGGATTTAACATTTATCAATATACAGCGAAAAACAATTTGATTAATGATGATAAAAATGAACGCGACAGTTTAATTACTGCTAGAGTCGATATTGAAAAAGAATTGAACGAGACTTACTCCGAATTGAATCAATATAAAGGAGAAAATGCAAGCATGGATAGTTTGCTTTCTAAAGCAAATACTGATTTAAAGTTGTATGAAGTTAAGATTTCATTGCTATTGAAATCTGAAAGCAACAAGGAACAATTAAACAAAAAATTAGCTAATGAGTTAAAAGAGATCAAAAATCTCCGTGATCAGTACCTTGAAAAAATCGACAATTTACTAGCGGAAAACAAAAAGCTAAAGAAAGATAATTCTGATTTAAATTCTAAAGTAGAGCAAATTTCAAAAGATCTTCAAAATACTGTTAATACTGCTTCAGTATTACGTGTTGAATATTTAAAAATTAACACGATGAAGAAAAAATACAACAATAAATATATTACTACTTTACTTGCAAAACGAACTGATAAATTTGATATCTGCTTTACTATTTTAGAAAACAAAATTGCTAAAAGCGGAAGCAGAATTATTTATTTAAGATTAATTTCTCCGAATGGAAAAATTATTGGCAATCGAGCACAAGGCAGCGGTAGTTTTATTGAAACAAAAAGTAATAGTCAAATGCAATTTACTTTGAGCAAGTCAATAGATTATAGCAACGCCAATGAGAATCTATGCATGACATGGGAAGCGAATGGAGAAAAGTACGATGTAGGCATTTACAATGCAGAAATTTACATTGACGGTGTATTTAGCAGCAGTAAAATAATAGAATTAAGATAATGGGATTACTTTTTTATCAGCTTCGCAAAACACATTGTATCGGCATAAGAACCAATGCCTGAAATTATTTTCTGTTCAACCAATTCAAGTGAGTTATTGTTTCGTAAGCGATTTACAACTTCCGAATTTTCTTGCCTATAAACTGAACAAGTAGAATAATAAAGTGTTCCTTCTTTTTTAAGGACAGCCACTAAATTATTGGTGATTGTGTATTGCAATTCTGAAAAATGTAGTAGCTTATCCTTCGTAATTGACAATTTTTGCTCTGGAGTACGCGCCCATGTTCCAGAACCAGAACAAGGAACATCCGCAATAATTGCATCAAACAATTTTAAATCACCTTCAGTAGAAACATTATTTGTCTTGCTCCAATCTGCCACGCGCGATTTGTAATGCTTAATATGATTTCGCTTAAATCTTAACTGAAGGTTGGTCAAAATTGATTCACGTATATCCGTTACCGTTAAATCGATATCTGGTTGTATATCTAAAAGCTGGAGTGATTTACCGCCAGAGGCTGCGCAGGCATCCAACCATTTTTCGTTTAATTGTGGATTATAAAAAGACCCCAATAGTTGTGATGATAAATCCTGAATTTCAATCCACCCTTTCATATAAGGCTCGGAATTCATTACATCAAAATCATCAGGCAATTGCAGCGCTAAATTTGATTCAGGATGAACTTTAAAATCGACTTTATCCTTTTCAAAAAATGACAGTACTTCCTTTTCAAATTTTTTATTGATGCGTATCCACAAATTCCTTCTTAAAAAACCATCAAAAACAAAATCATCTAATGGCAATTCACTTTCAACTATATCACAAAGCGGAAAAATATCCAAAGTATTTAAGTGTATTGAAAAGGATTGCTGCAAAAATTCCGATTTTAGTTTTGGATGCAATTCAATCGAATTTAGTAGCTGTTTGTCTTTGAATACACGTTCACTGAATCCATCAACGTGCCTATAAGAAAGATACAACCCAATAGCCATTCGTTCAACATCCGAATATTGCTTACCTGTATTACCTAAACGCCACCATGCGTAACAAAGCTGACGAATATTTTTTCGATCACGAGAGCCGAGTTTAGGGTTTGCCTGAAAATATTTTTTCAGATAGATTGCAAATGGCTCAGAAAAATTATAGCCCTGTATACAATCCAGGGCTATAGTAAATAAAAAATTGCTAGAGATAGAAAACATTAAATCTCCAATTTCATTTGTGATTTATCTTCTTTTGAAGGAGGCAAAAACAAATCAGGCTGTTTCTTTCTTAACTGCGTTACCTGATCAGCGTTAGCTTCAACTACTTTTAGAATCGGAAATTTAGTTACTACATTTCCTTGCACTCCGCGGCCTTTTATCAATTGACCTCCAAAATAAATTATTGATTCTAAATTTCTCAACTTAGGCTTTGGTTTAAGTTTAACAATTACAGTAGGACCATCAGTTGGAGAACTAACTGATAAATGTAAAACTTTAGAACCGAGCAAACCCTTTGTTAAATCATAAGCTTTATCACGCGTAACTCCACCAATAGTAAAGCGCTTCATCATGATAGCACCTTTTGAGCCATCCTGATAAACCATATTATAAACTGTATTTTCTTCTTGCTCCTTTTTAAATACAGCAACATGAATTATATCTTTTCCTACATATGATTTATCAGAGACTTTAGTCACCATCATTTTACCATCCGATGTAAATGCAATGACATCATCGATATCTGAACAATCAGCAACTAACTCATCTTTCTTAAGTCCGATACCAACAAAACCTTCAGCACGGTTTACATATAATTTAGCGTTATTGATTACAACCTTAGTGGCCACAATTGCTTCGAACTCACTAATAATAGTTTTACGCTCTCTGCCCTTTCCGTACTTCTTAAGTAAGTTCTTGTAAAAATTGATTGTATAATTTTTAATATTATCCAAATCATACTTAACTGCCTTGATTTCTTCTTCCAGTCCTTTGATATGCTCATCCGCTTTAAAAGCATCAAACTTTGAGATACGCTTGATTTTAATCTCAGTCAGACGAACTACATCTTCATCTGTTATATCGCGATAGAATAATTTCTTGTAAGGTTTCAATCCTTTATGGATTGTTTCCATAACTGCTTCCCATGTCTCACAATCTTCGATATTACGATAGATTTTTTTCTCGATGAAAATCTTTTCTAAAGAACTAAAATGCCAGTTCTCTTCTAATTCTCCGAGGCGGATTTGCAATTCACGCTTTAACAACTCCATGGTATTAAGAGCTGTCAATCGTAACATTTCATTCACAGATAAAAACTGAGGCTTACCATCTAGGATAACACACGAGTTTGGTGAGATACTAATTTCACAATCGGTAAATGCATAAAGAGCTTCAATTGTTTTTTCGATATCCTCGGATGATTCAGGATGAAGATGAATAACCACTTCAACATTAGCTGCAGTATTATCTTCTACCTTTTTAACTTTTATTTTTCCTTTGTCATTAGCAGAAAGAATAGAATCGATTAAACTTGAGGTCGTTGTTCCAAAAGGTATTTCTGTTATTACCAGCGTTTTTTTATCCTTCTTTTCTATAACAGCACGCACACGAATTCTTCCACCTCTTAAGCCGTCGTTGTATTTAGAAAAATCCGCAATCCCACCTGTTGGAAAATCTGGAACAAGATCAACTTTTTTACCTCGTAGCGAATCAATAGAAGCTTCAATTAATTCGATAAAATTATGTGGTAATATTTTACAAGCTAACCCAACCGCAATTCCTTCAACACCCATAGCAAGCAACAATGGGAATTTAACAGGCAACGCAACAGGTTCTTTATTTCTTCCATCATAAGAAGATTGCCAAATTGTAGTTTTCGGATTATATAATATTTCTAAAGCAAACTTACTTAGACGAGCTTCAATATAACGAGAAGCAGCTGCACTATCACCAGTAAAAATATTACCCCAATTACCTTGCGTATCGATTAATAAATTCTTTTGTCCTATTTGCACTAAGGCGTCACCGATAGAAACATCACCATGTGGATGATACTTCATTGTATGACCAATGATATTTGCTACCTTATTATAACGACCATCTTCTAGTTCCCACATTGAATGCAAAACCCTTCTTTGCACGGGCTTAACACCATCATCGAGATAGGGTACAGCACGCTCCATGATTACATAGGAGGCATAATCTAAAAACCAATTTTGATACATGGTACCAACCTGGCCATGTTGCTCTTCTCTTTTATCTTTCGAATTATCCAAATCTTTCTGCATTATTTAGAACTTTTAATCAGCCGTATCGACGTCAACAATTTCTTTCTCTTCAGTAGGCTCTAACTCCTCTTCTATACGAAGATTACTAATAATAAACTCCTGACGATCGGGAGTATTTTTACCCATGTAATAATCTAACAAATTATGTAATGATGATTCACCATGTAATGTAACTGGGTCGAGGCGAATCTTCTTGCCTATAAAATTCTTGAACTCATCAGGAGAAATTTCTCCTAATCCTTTGAATCGAGTTATTTCAGGCTTAGCACCTAACTTTTGAATTGCAAGTTGGCGTTCCATATCACTATAACAATAAATTGTTTCTTTTTTATTTCTAACACGGAACAACGGTGTTTGTAAAATATAAACATGATTATTTTTCACTAACTCTGGAAAGAACTGCAAGAAGAATGTCAATAGCAACAAACGAATATGCATACCATCCACATCGGCATCAGTTGCTACCACAATACGATTATAACGCAGCGTTTCTAAACCATCTTCAATATTTAGCGCATTTTGCAAAAGATTAAACTCTTCATTCTCGTAAACAATTTTCTTTGTTAATCCGAAACAATTAAGCGGCTTACCTTTCAAACTAAATACAGCTTGTGTATTCACATCGCGAGCGATGGTAATTGAACCCGATGCAGAATCACCCTCGGTAATAAACAATGTAGTTTCCATGCGTTGGGGGTTACGCATATCCGTTAGATGCGCGCGACAATCGCGAAGTTTTTTATTATGAAGATTAGCTTTTTTTGCTCTTTCGTTTGCTAATTTTTTAATTCCAGCAATTTCTTTTCTTTCTCTTTCACTTTGAAGAATTTTCTTCTTCCAAGCTTCTGCAGTTTCTGGATGCTTGTGCAAATAGTTGTCCAGCTGATTACTTACAGAATCTACAATCCATGTACGAAGTGATGGACCACCGGGATGCGTATTTTGAGAACCTAATTTTGTTTTTGTCTGTGATTCAAAAACGGGTTCTTGAATTCTGATACTGATAGCACCTGTTATAGACGTACGGACATCGGCAGGATCAAAATCTTTTCCGTAGAAATCACGTGCAGTTTTTACCAATGCTTCACGGAAGGCTGCTAAGTGAGTACCTCCTTGCGTAGTATGTTGACCATTTACGAAAGAGTAATAATCTTCTCCGTAACAAGTAGTATGAGTGAAAGCAAGTTCAATATCTTTTGAGCGAAGGTGAATAACTGGATAGAGTGGTTCGTCGCTGATATGCGTGTTTAACAAATCTAACAAACCATTTTCCGACCTGAATTCTTGTCCATTGAATACAATGGTTAAACCTACATTTAAAAATGTATAATTGCGCACCATCGTTTCGATGTAATCCATGCGATAGTGATAATCCGTAAAAATTTCACCGTCACAATCGAACGATACCTCTGTACCATCTGATAAATCAGTTGGCAATTCATGCTTCGTTTTTGTAAGTTCCCCTCTTTCAAATTCGGCCCATGTTGTTTTCCCTTGACGAACAGCTTGTACTCGAAAATAAGAAGACAGTGCATTTACAGCCTTTGTACCTACCCCGTTTAAACCTACTGACTTCTGAAAAGCTTGACTATCGTATTTACCGCCTGTATTAATTTTAGAAACACATTCAACTACTTTACCTAATGGAATTCCACGACCATAATCGCGAACTCTGCAGCGACCTTCTTTAACTTCAATTTCAATTTTCTTTCCATACCCCATCACATACTCATCGATACAATTATCAACGACCTCTTTAAGTAAAACATAAATACCATCATCTTTACTAGCACCATCTCCTAATTTCCCGATATACATACCAGGGCGTAAGCGGATGTGTTGTTTCCAATCAAGACTCTGAATACTATCTTCGGTATAATTATGATCAATCGTTAATTCATTTTTTTTCGCCATCTTAAATCTTCAATTAAAATTAATTTTTGCAAAGGTCGTAAACTAGCACGACAAGAATTTCAAATTTAGCAATTTCACAAGGGTAAGTTACTAACTAAAACAGTAGTTTTTTAACATTATTGTTGTCAGAAACCAAGAATCTTACCTATAAAAAGGGTAGAATGATTGTGATACTATCAGATGAAAACATGAGAGCCTATTCTATACTCTCCAATGGAGTCATGATATCGAGTGAATCGATTGTTATTGTATCTGGAGGCATCAAATAATTCATACATGCAGGAGATAGATGCAATGGGAGAAAGTTGCTATCAACTTCTGCTGCTGTTATTTTCTCTCGGGTTACCAATCTATTAGCTATCAACTTGTAATAATTTCTCATTGAATTAGAGAAAGAACCCGTAGAATCAAAGGCCGATTTATAATACTTTGGATGTGGGATTATACTTGATAAAAATGCTGATTCCTGCAAAGAAAGACTAGAAGCGGATTTCTCAAAATAATAATTTGAAGCTTCGCCAATACCATAAACATTTGGTCCCCATTCGATAATATTCAGATAGACCTCATACATCCTTTCTTTCGATACTAATCGATTACGTTCAATTAACCAAACAATTAATGCTTCTTCAAGCTTACGGGCAATTGTTTTATTTCGACTTAAAAAAACATTTTTCACTAGTTGCATGGATATAGTACTACCTCCTCTAACAAACCGACCTTTTTTAAAATTCGTAGCAATTGATTGCTTAAAGGATTCTTCAACAAAACCACCATGATTAAAGAAACTAGGATCTTCGGAAGACAAAACACAATTCTGTAAATAAAAAGATATATTACCTAGTGGAACAAAGTTTGGATTTTCGGGTCCGACTAAAAAAGAACGAACAGCGCGACTTCCATCCATTGCTGTGAATAAAAATGAAGAATTCAACTTAGTAAAATTGCCATCACCATAACTTGAAATTATAAACTTTGAAGGGGTTAACTTCGAGTCAAAATCTAACTGATCGGGCTTGGCAAAAGGAAGATGAAAGCGAAGGGCGTATGTAATTCCTCCATTTACCTTAAATCCATTAAACGAAGAGAACATACCCTTAGGCAATGCATCAAACAATACTTGTGCTTGCGGTGCATCAAAGCCTGCGTTAAATGTAAAGTATCCATCTTTACCTTTGCAATAGCTGGTTTTTAAATTTACCAGTAACTTATTAAGTGAAAAGAAAGTGGAATTTGTACTATAAACACTGTCCTGAGAAAAATTCAAATTTAATTGTGAAGCAAATGTTGGCACAACAACATTTTCGGGAGAAATTCTCCAATGGTTAACAAGAAAATTATCGACGGAAAAAATAACGGAAAGAGGAACAACATCTTGACCAGCATCAGCCTTTAGCCTGACATTGGCTTTATCAAATGTTATTTTAAATCCGTCATATAAATCTACAAACGGTAATGCATAAGCGTTAGATGAGCTGCGAATCATTGAAAAGTCATATTCACCATTTGATGCATTTGCGGTTCCTGCTATTTGCCATTCCGATTTACCTTCCTGCGATTGCATGACCAAAGTCGAGTTAAACTTTTCCCCATCAAAATTCAACGTAGACAAATCAACAGACTCGACAATATTATTTTTCTGATAAGAAATACGAAAATTCTCAATTGTAATTTCTTCATTAAACAAATCATTTATTTTTTCATAGACAGCCGAAAAACGCTCATTTAAACCAATAGAATTATCATTTACTGTTTGACTTTCTTTTTTATTATCACTCTTCATAAAAACTGAGTAATTATCGGTTGAATCCTTCTTAATTAAAGTAACAGCAACACCTTTTGCAATTAATTCGCGCGTAGCAATTTTACCTACTAACAACTTAGAAATTCTAATCTTCGCAACAAGGTGATTCAAACGAAATAAAGTATCTCCATTTTCCGGAATAAGCGCAACATCATCAACGCAAATTTCACGAATACCATTAAACTCCGCATTACGAATAACTAAAGTAGCATTATACTTCTCCTTAACCTTTGCCTTTGCTTTTTCAATTACATAATTCAATATAGGTTGTCGGATAAAAAACAGAACAAGGCAAAACAGTATTATTACAGTTAGGAAAAAAAGAATTCGTCTTTTGTTTTTCAAAATGATTAAAATTTGAAGTGGCCCAAAAATAACAAACAGGACTTAAAAAGTCCTGTTTGCCAAAATGTTTTATTAACGATGATGATTATTCTTTTACCATATCAACCATACCATAACCTTGTTCGGTCATAGCACCTATTCCACATTCCCAAATAAAACGATGAACATCAACATGAGCATGAAGAGTAAAAGGCAACAAATAACCCATCATGTTACTACCATCATTAGCTTTATAGTAACGAGCAAACTTCTTACCTGTCTCATTAATCTTTTGAACATAATCCTGATCTGGTTGAGCATCAAATTCAGCAAAATTATTAAGATCTGCTTCGGTAAATCCTGCTTTTTCCATACGATCTAACGTTTGCTCATACAATATATCTGAAAACTCATGAGAAGTAGGATCAATAGTCAACTGACTTTTTTCTGAATCAGTACGAGGGTCAACTAAAATTAGTGGACTAATACATAAATAGCGCATTTTAACAGAAAAATCAGGGTCTGCTATACTCTCATGGCTACGAGGCATTAAATTCATTTTTCCAACTGCTAAATAAGGCTGTTCAAAAATCTTAGAAACAACTTGTTCTAATTTATCCGCTTGGCGACTTGACACCACTAAAGTTACTTTAGAGCTCAAAAAACGCATAAAACCGTTCTGAATTTTAGAAGTACCTTTTAATGATGAGAAACTAAATTGAGAAACATCCCCACCTACAGACTCAATCATTGCTAAGATTGACTCACAAATTAATGATTGATGATGAAGAGGAATTGTGTTGGCTGATGCCTGATCGCGTAAAAATGAAATTTTAACTCGCATGATAAATTATTTTTAGTTTATTTAAATATGGCCATTATTATACCACATGATAACAAGGCGTGCAAATATAATATTTTAGATTAATTAGTTCTGACATTCAATGACATAAAGTTACAGCAATTTCTAATCTAGCTTAAGCCATCTTTTAAACTTCTCCATTTTTGAAACAAGTTTTTCCATATTTGAGAATTATTTTTTGCCACTTGCTTTATACAAGAACTCTTTTTCATCGGCAGTTAAGCTTTCAAAACCTGATCTGTTTATTTTATCAAGAATACGATCAAGATTTTCTTGTGTCATTCTTTGCCTCTTCAAATAAATTTCATCGTTATTCTCATTGCTTCTAAAAACGACCTTCATGTTTTTACGCGACTTTGATTTGAAAGAAAAAAGCTTTGTAAACCACTTAGTAATATCTGTACCCGATTGTAAAAACTTAATTGAAACAAACCCAAATAGCGCTCCTCCGATATGAGCTATTTGTCCTCCAGCATTAGCAGATGGAATACTAAAAGCATAAAGAAGAAACATAATTACCGCCAAAAACTTAAGTTTAATATTACCAAATAATATTAACTGTGTAGTATAGTTTGGTAATAGCGTAGCAATAGCAAAGAAGACAGCCAGAACACCAGCTGAAGCACCAATAAGTATTGCTTGGTCATGATTTTCAAATGCAGGAAAAATCTGATAGGCTATCATGTACAAGAGCCCACCACAGATACCACCTAAAAAATAGATAGCACTTAATTTTTGCTGACCAAGGTATTCTGTAAACAACTTTCCTGACCAGAATAGAAACAACATATTAAACAAAATGTGAAATATATCTGCATGCAGAAACATATAAGAAAAGAGAGTCCATGGTTTCCATATAAAATTTGAAAAACCTGCTTCCAAACCAAATAAATTACGAAGAAAATAATCGATAGAAAAAGTCCAACCAAATAAAAAACAAATCAGACTAAAAACATTTACAAAAATAAAAATACAGACGTTAATTATTATCAGCCTATACAAGACCTTATTTCCATTGAAATAACTTTTAAAATCTTTCAGCAAACTTCTCATTCTATAAAACTAAAGCCAATCATTATGATTTTGATTAAATCGATCAAACGATTTTCTCTTCCAAGCCACGATTAAAAAATAACCGAATATCATTCCTCCAAGATGTGCGAAATGGGCAACATTATCACTTCCAGAATTTTGAGCTCCCGAATACAATTCAAGCAATCCAAATAATGCTACAGCATATTTAGCTCGAATTGGAATTGCAAAATACAAGTACAACAATGCATTTGGAAACAACATCCCGAAAGCTAATAACAATCCATAGATAGCTCCTGAAGCTCCAACAGTAGTACTATTTATTTTGGCTGCAATATAAGAATCCACGAATTTATTAGCTTCATTACGATAACCTGCTGCACTTGGATTCTTGCTCCAATCATCGACAAAAACTAATAACTCCTGGCGAGGATGATAATCTGAAATGTAATGCCAAAATCGTGTTAATACACCTCCTTGTTCACCGATCAAATCTCTTTCCTTTACAAAAACCAAAAATGCATCAGCCGATTGCTCATTTCGATATCGATCAGCGGCAGTTTGTGCATTATGAATATCCCAACCAACAACAGCTGTCTGAGTAACGGCAGCGCCTATGCCACATACGGCATAAAAAATAATAAATCGTTTGGCACCCCACGTATTTTCCAAAACAGTTCCGAATGTCCAAAGGGCAAACATATTAAATAAGATATGCGTTAAGTTACCATGCAGAAACATATAGGAAAAAAATTGTACAGGCAAAAATCCACTTGCGGTTACATAATGCAAACCAAGGTATTCATTTAAATCGAAACCTGTTTTTAAATCTAAAACATAGGTTAAGATAAAAATCAGAATGTTTAGTATAAGTAAATTCTTGACTACGGGAGGTAATACTTGAAAACCGGATGGCTTGTATGGTTGATTCATAATTTAAAAGAGTGATTGCAAGTCGTTTTCATTTAGCCATTTAAGTATAGGCCTACCTGTTATACTATAATTCGTATTTTCGCATTGCAGTAAATCGATTGCGATTTGCTTAAGTTCGCGCGCTGCAAACTTTCTATTCACACGGTTCGATAAACTCTTTGCCATTGCACGCGCTAGATTTTCATGTGAACTTAAACGAATCTGATCCTTGTTGTTTCTATACTGTTCAAATATCTGATGTAAGAATTGTTCTTCATTACCCGCTTCTAACTCTGCAGGAATTCCATTCACCACAATCGTATTGTTACCAAAGTCGGATAAATCAAATCCGAGCCTTCTTAAATCTTCTTCCAGCTCCTTCACCATTTGAGCATCTGCTGGCGACAAATGTAGTTGAGGCGGGAACAGCTGTTGTTGAGCTGCTGCTGGCTTCTTTTCCAATGCATGCAAGTATCTTTCATAATGGATGCGTTCATACGCGCCCATGATATCGATTAGCAATAACCCCTTTTCACTTGCTGCGGTAAAATACTTAGAACTAACCTGCACAAAACGAAAATCGTCAAGGTCTTCAACAATATCACTCAATGATTTCTCATATGGCTGATTATCTATTTGCTGTTGTAAAGCGTTAGATGGCTTTTTTAAATCCTCGTGTGCTTTAAGCCATTCTTGAGTTCTTGCAGGCTCTGCATTATTCCATTGTGTTCTGAATTTATTTGCTGAACCATCATTCGATTCTGTATTAAACGGATTGTAATTCGGATTAACCTTTATAGTTGGCTGAACAGGAATAGAATTCATTTTATCGACAGGTAAAATAAATGACGACTCTTGTTCGAAGTCGAGAGAAGGCATAACACTGAATTTCCCCAATGCGCGCTTTACTGCAGCTCGCAAAATAGCATAAACATTTTTATCATCCAGGAATTTAATTTCAGTTTTTGTTGGATGAATATTTACATCGATGGATGCAGGATCAATAGAAATATTTAACCAATAAGAAGGGTAAGCATCTTTAGGAATTAACGATTCGAAAGCGGCTGAAACCGCATGGTGTAAATAATTATCTTTTATAAAACGGCCATTCACAAAAAAGTACTGCTCTCCTCTCGATTTTTTAGTAAACTCAGGCTTACTTACAAATCCTTCCAATGTTACGATAGTAGTTTCTTCCTCGATGGGAACCATCCGTTCAGAATAATTATTTCCGAAGATAGCAGCTATGCGTTGTTTAAAATTCCCCTTTTTCAAATCATAAACGAGATGTCCGTTTTGATGCATGGTAAATGCAATTTCCGGATTAGCCAATGCTACACGAATAAACTCTTCGTTGATATGGCGCGACTCAACTGGATCTGATTTTAAAAAGTTTTTGCGAGCTGGAACATTATAAAAAAGATTCTTAATAGCAAATGAAGTTCCCTCGGGAGCAGCAACAGGTTCCTGAACTTTAACCTCACTTCCTTCAACATGAATTTTAGTTCCAATTTCAGTATTTACCAAACGGGTTTTTAATTCCACTTGAGCAACGGCGGCAATAGAGGCAAGTGCTTCTCCACGAAAGCCCATTGTGCGCAGTGTATATAAATCATCAGACTTGCGAATCTTTGAAGTAGCATGACGTTCGAAACAAAGGCGCGCATCGGTATCCGACATACCATTACCATCATCGACCACCTGAATAAGCGATTTACCCGCATCACGAAGGATCAATTGAATTTTAGCAGATCCTGCGTCAATAGCATTTTCCATTAACTCTTTCACAGCAGAAGCTGGGCGCTGAATAACTTCTCCAGCGGCAATCTGATTAGCAACAGCATCAGGTAACAAACGAATAATATCAGACATAAGGGCTACAAAAATAGTGAAGAAAACGCTCGAATTAAGAAATAAAAATAAAACTTTAAGAGGCGGCAGGATATGCCACACGAACATGATAAATACTATTCAGCATCTTCTTGAAAATCTTCTTAATAGCAGTAATATCCTTATAGGTAATATCACAATTTTCAAACTGTCCAGCATTAATCTGATGGTTGATAATCACATCTACTAATCGCTCAATCGACTGCGCATCATGAACTGTGAGGCTACGCGCTGCAGCTTCAACAGAATCAGCCATCATTAAAACGGCAGTTTCTTTAGAAAAAGGTTTTGGTCCCGGGTAAGAGAAATCAGCTTCATCGGCATTTTCATCCGGATTGTTTTTTAAAAACGACTGATAAAAATATTGTACGACCGTTGTCCCGTGATGGGTACGGATGAAATCGATAATCACATCTGGCAAATTATATTTCTTCGCTTTTTTAATTCCAAGAGAAACGTGACTAATGATTAACGATGCGCTCTCTTCGAAAGCTAAATCATCATGTGGATTTACCTGTGTAGTTTGATTCTCGATAAAATACATCGGCATATCTATCTTGCCGATATCATGATAAAGAGCGCCTACACGCACGAGTAAAGAGTTTCCTCCAATTTTAAAAATTGCTGCTTCAGCGAGATTCGCCACTTGCAAGGAATGCTGAAATGTACCTGGCGCTTTTAATGATAAATCGCGAAGCAACTCACTGTTAAAATCAGACAACTCCATCAATGAAAAATCACTAGTCAGTCCGAATATTTTTTCAATAAAGAATATAAGTGGATAAGCTAGCAAAGTAAGAAATCCGTTACCTAGCAACCATAATAAATTTACGTAATTAAACTTATCGATACTTGCTTCATTCAGCAATGAAATACCGATAAATGTCACACAATAAGCCAGGAAAATTAATCCAACAGCCAAAAACAACTGACCACGCTTGCTCATATTAAACACACTAAACACGGCAACCATTCCAGTAATGATTTGCATATACACAAAATCAAATCCTGAGGGCGCAATACTCCCTAGAATAAGCATAGTTAACACATGAACAAAGAGTGCCGAACGTGTATCAAAAAAAGCGCGCACTACTAGTGGTAAAATACAAAGAGGAACAAGTAATACATCGACCTTATCGGTCATTAATACCTTTGAATAAATCACGCAGGTAATTACAATCAATAAGAACAAGAGACCCATCTTGCGAGAGTTCAGAAAAATATCTTTTCGAAGTAACCACAGAAAGGTTAACAATATTATAATTGCAACGGAGACCAACAATAAATAACCAAGATATAACCACGAAAGCATAGTACTACCTACATTCTCTCCCATGTATGCTTTACGCAAAGAAGAAAGCGCTTCATACTCTTGTTGACCAACAACCTTACCCTGCTCTGCAATGAGCACACCTTTCTTAACCATTCCACGAACGGGATTAATATCTGACAACTGTTGTTGTCGGTTTTTTTCTGTGAGGGAAGATTCAAATGTTAGATTAGGTCGTATAGACTGCACGATAGCATTATTTAATACTGCATCAGCCTGCAAATTTATCTTTGATAATTCATACGAAACGCGATCTCCTAACTGATTAACATTCACTAATGAATTTACCTCTGATGGTGATTCAGAATTTCCAATAACAATAAACAACTGCTGACCATCGACTGGACTCGCATTTCGCGTGGATTCAAACACACCGTCGTTATAAATTTTCGAAATTATTAACTCACCATCAGCCCATGAATTTTTATCATTGAATAACGAATGAAATTCTTCGATTGCATGCATATAAGCTGCGGTATCTTTTACAAAATAAAGCGACGAATGCTGAATGATTTGTTTACGATCAGCATCAATTTGTTTCTCTGATTTATAAATCGGGAAGTCAAATGGAGCGCGAAGATCTTCGTAATGCCAGATTTCACCGACAGAAAAATCATACTTAAACTTTACCTGTTGAGGAAGAAAATAAGTAATTACTAAAATTGAAGCTGTGATGAGCACAAAGCGATAATACAAATCGTGCTTATTACTTATTTTGATAAAAATTTTACGCAGTGACATTGGGATAAAATTAATAAAAGAAAGCAAACCTATAAGCCGGATTCTGTTCCCGCAAGCGGGCCCCTGTCATTTATCTGCGATGTTACTCGCGTAACACCTGATTCAACCTACCCATTGAGGCAGAACCCGAAGGTTCAATCGAACGAGCAGCTCTCATCCCCAACCTATTTGGTTTTTCAACCCACAAGGTTTACCCGGTTGGATGTCGCCATCACAACCTGTGAGCTCTTACCTCACATTTTCACCCTTATCCCGAGGTTTACACTCGGGACGGTATAGTTTTCTGCGGCACTGTCTGTCGGTAGTAAATTTCTTCGCTACTGCCTTCCCGTTAGGAAGTGTGGTACTCTGTGTTGCCCGGACTTTCCTCCCCGAAGGGCGACAAGGCGGTTTGCTTTCTGAGGTCAAATATACGCAGGGTGGGGTTTAAACCCCACCCTGCTGGAAAAATTATTTTACCATCAATTGCAGACCTCTCTTAGCGAAGCCTCGCTATCTCTTTAGAGGAGAGACTTTAAATTCATAGCTTCTCCACGCTTTGGTCCTGATTGACATCGAGAGATTGGTCAAAATGCACCAATGTATTTGTTTGACAAATCCTGGACTAGCTAACTGAGACTTTGCCTTATTTAGCAAATCCCGATGAT
>CANFIN010000020.1 GCA_947447155.1 Bacteroidota bacterium
GATTGACTTAACAAAAAATAAGGACAAAGTATTTGGATTATATACACGATTCCACAAAGATGTTGCAGAGGGAACTGGTGTTGGCCTACACTTGATTAAAGAGCAAATAGAGTCGCTAGGCGGAAATATAAAAATTGAAAGTACACTTGGAGTAGGCACAACATTTACGATTGAACTAAACGAAATTAAATATGTTAAAAATCCTGTTGATTGATGATGACAAAATCAATAACTTCTTAAACAGAAGTATAATTGAAAAGCATTATGGTTCGGACTGTTTAGTTACCGAATACACAAACCCTGAAGAAGCATTTGATTTTTTAAAATCGTGTGCACAAGAAAATAGTAAAAATGTGCCTGATGTAATATTACTGGATATTAATATGCCTGAAATGTCTGGATTTGAATTGCTAGAAAAAATGCGAGATGAGAATGTTAGCCTTGTAAATACAAAAATGTTTATTTTAAGCTCATCACTCGACCCAAATGATATTGAGCGCTCTATCCAATTCGAATCTGTGGTTAACTTTATATCAAAACCGCTGAACAATTCAAAACTTGAACAGTATCTTAATCATTAACCTACTTATTTTACTGCTTTTTTA
Source organism: Bacteroidota bacterium (assembly GCA_947447155.1). Taxonomy (GTDB): domain Bacteria; phylum Bacteroidota; class Bacteroidia; order AKYH767-A; family OLB10; genus CAINEC01. The sequence continues at coordinate 606 of CANFIN010000020.1, forward strand.
AAGCAATTTCTATTTTTTTGAAGTTTTTTATTATTTTCGGTCTTGAAAAAAACCGATTATTTATGAAAAAAATTTACTTTACATTGGTTGCTATTATAGCAACTCAATTTACAACGCTTGCACAGAGTCCTTGGCTAATGCAAAATGTTGGCTACAATTACACGTCATCATACCCATTTGATATTGATGCGGTAGATGCTAATGTAGTATGGAACTGCGCATATGTTGGCGATGGCTCTGGGATTAGCAGCCAAGAATACTCAATGACAACTGATGGAGGAAACACATGGACTGCAGGGTTAGTAACTGCTGATACTAATTTCCGATTTGCAGGTATTTCAGCTACCAGCCAAAATACTTGTTATGCTGCAATGTATAACAATACCCTAGGTGGTGGTGGTGTTTTCAAAACAACTGATATGGGTGGAACATGGAATCAACTTGGCGTTGGAAGTATTTTTACAGATCCAGCTTCATTTCCTGATGTAATTTACTTTACTGATTCTTTAAATGGCTGGACAATGGGTGATCCTATTGGAGGCTATTTTGAAATCTATAATACAACTGATGGTGGTTCAAGCTGGACTCGAGTTCCACAAGCAAACATAGCCGCTCCAGTTGCCGGAGAATTTGGAATCGTAAATGATTATACTGTATTGGGTAGCAAAATCTGGTTTGGTACAAATAAAGGCCGCGTTTATATATCATATAATGGCGGAGCAAATTGGATTGCTCGTTCTGTTGTATCAAATGTAAACACCGTAAATTCTCTAGCTTTCAGAGATACATTAAATGGCGTTTGTACTAAATCTACAACTGCGGGTGTTAGTACATTATACAGAACTACAGATGGTGGACTAACATGGGCATTAGTTACTCCTGTAGGACCTGCATTTTATAGTGATTTAGCTTATGTTCCAGGAACTTCAGTATTGTACAGCTGTGCTGCTAGTAGTACTACAGGAAGAGGAAGCTCTTACAGTCCAAATGATGGATCAAATTGGATTTTAGCTGATACTAATGGTTTAGGAACAGCTGACGGTTATACATCGATGGCATGGGTAAATCCAACAACTGGATGGGCTGGTGGATTTTCAGCTGATCCTTTAACAGATGGTATTTACAAATACACTGGAAGCGCGGTTGGTATCAATCAAGTAGTTAAAAACAATATTGTAACTGCATATCCAAACCCTACAAACGGATTAGTGAGAATCAACACTTCATACGAAGGAACTGCTAATGTTAAAGTATATGATATATTAGGCAATTTAGTAATTTCATTTGAGTCCTACTCAACAAAAACTGGATTACCTATTGACTTGAGAAAACTTAACAGCGGCGTATACTCTGTACAAATCACAGACATGAATCAACAGACTGCGATAGTAAAGATTGTAAGAAATTAATTTTAGAATAAACAAATTCAGAATAACAAACAAATTAAAATGAAAAAATCACTCATATTAGGAGCCTTATTCCTATGCATGTCATCAATCGGATTTGCGCAAGAATTTAAAGTAATAACTATTGTTGAATCTATTGTTCCAGGTGGAATTGGTCGTTCAAGAATTATCGAAAACCAAGGCACTGTTGACATAGAAGCTTTGACAACTGAGCGCGAAGGCGATAAATCAAATGCAAGCAAAGTAAAGCGTAGCGATTTGAAAGATGTAGGTGACAATATGAAAGAAACGAAGTTATTAAACTTCTACTCTATGGTTGGAATCCAATTCGGAAACATTGCTTCTAACGATGCTATCATCGGAGCGAAAATCAATGAAATGATTAAGAATGGTTGGAAATTAACTTTCGTAGCATCAGGTGTTGAATCAGATGCTGGTAAAGATGATGGTAACGGTATCTTCATTACTCGTTTGTACTTCAGCAAGTAATTCTGAATTAAATTTTAAGAAAAGGGACTATAAAATGTAGTCCCTTTTTTATTTTTGTTGTATGATGAAAATAAAAACGATAATTATTTTTTTATTTGCTGTTAACGTTGCAATAGCTCAATCCCAAATTAAAAAAGTATTATTCATAGGAAACAGCTATATCTACGTAAATGATTTACCTGCATTATTAGCGGCAACGGCACAATCAACTGGTGACAGTGTTATTTACGATAACAATTGCATTGGAGGATATACTTTACAGTTACATAGTACCAATGCAACCACTCTGCAAAAAATTAATCAAGGTGATTTTGATTTTGTTGTACTGCAAGAACAAAGTCAACTTCCCTCCTTTCCTATTTCTCAAGTGCAATCATCCGTTTATCCGTATGCAACAACGCTAGACTCCTTAATCAATGTTGCTAATCCATGTACTGAAACTGTATTTTACATGACATGGGGACGAAAGAATGGCGATGCCAGTAATTGTCCTAATTGGCCTCCTGTATGTACTTATTCAGGGATGGACAGTTTATTACGTCTGCGTTATATGCAAATGGCGGATAATAACTATGCAATTATTTCTCCTGTTGGAGCAGTCTGGAGAAATATCAGAAATAACTATCCTAATATTGAACTTTACAATGCCGACGAGAGCCACCCATCATTAGCAGGAAGTTATGCAGCAGCCTGTACTTTTTATAGCGTTCTATTCAGAAAAGATCCTTCACAAATTTCATTTATAAGTACGCTTGATAGTACAGATGCTTCCAATATTCGCAATGCCGCTAAACTTGTCGCATTCGATAGCCTTAGTTTCTGGAATGTTGGGAAGTATGATGCGAGTGCTGATTTTAATTATTCGACAAACAACCTGATTGCTTCATTCACAAATTTATCTACGAACTACGATTCGTTAACATGGAATTTTGGAGATGGCAGCATTTCAAATTCAACAAATCCGATTCACAATTATTTACAAAGCGGTAATTACCAAATTACTTTATATGCATATAAATGTGGCCTTAAAGACACAATCACGCAAACGATTTCAATTACTCAAGTTGGCATTTCTGGAAATGATACATCAATAGATTTTGAAGCATACTTAAATACTGAAGGCACAATTACAATTAAAGGAGCATCTAATCTTATCAAAGAAATTTCTGTACTTACATCTGATGGAAAATTAATCTATCAATCAAATGTAATAACAGACAAAATCAATATAGGAATACAACCAAACGGTTTTTACATATTAAATTTGAAAACACCGTCAATCAATTACTGCATCAAACTTCCGAATACAAAATAAATCTGTTTTACATTTATCGAACAACAAAAGATTTTGCAGTCATGATTATACCAGTACTATTTACCAATTTTAAATAATACACACCACGACTAAATTTGCTAACGTCGATGGAAACATCTTGAACAAAATTATTTGCCTTGGCTGAATAAATCTGCTGTCCAATTTCATTCACAATTTCATAATGATCGATTTTATCGGCAATATTATCTAACGGTTGTTTTACATTCAGAATTTTACTTGTTGGATTAGGATATAATAGAACATCGATTTTGTCAAATTCATTAACAGATGTAATATCGTTCACACTTGTTATATGAGCAGAATACATTCCGTTTCCATGCGTAGCTACTGCAATTAAACCATCCGCAGGACGAACAGACATCATATCTACAATCGATTTACCAATAGTATTTACTCCTTGCTGAATCCATACTGTTGTTAATCCGTTCAGTGAAGCTGTAGCATACAATCCAGTACTACCTCCTACAAAATAAATTTTATCACCATTTGCTAAAGGCATAATTGAAGCCCATCGCAATGAAGGACCGTTTCCTGTACCGCCTGTGTTTGCTTCTAAGTTCCCTCCAACTTTAGTCCAATTAATCCCTCCATCAAGCGTATGAAACAAACTGTAAATATTATAATTACTAAACACCAACATTATTTCATTTGCATCATTCGGATTAACAGCAACGCAGCTCACATAACCATTTGCGTTGAACAAACTTGAAGTGATAGCTGTGCGCGTTGGTGTTCCGAAATTTGCATTATCAATTCTGTAAACATTGTGTTTACTAGTTCCGTAATATAAAATATTTGCTGGCGATTTACTGATTGCAAGTGCCGTTATTACCTCGTCTGTAGTAACTAATGTATCTGGAAATTGCACCCAATTAGTTGAAATCGTATCAAACTGATTAGTTAATTGAATAGCACTTAAATCATCGTTGCGCCAAATTGATTCTCCCGCGCATAAATACATCAGGTTATTATTATTCGGATCTAAAACAAATGGAGCAATGAAGCGATAATTACTTGCGCCAATAGGATCCATTCTTCGGTAATCCGTTACGTTACCTTGTGCATCAATATGTGTTTTATAGATACGTCCTTGTTGTTTTGAAAAATAATATTCTGTGCTATTCCCGATTGCTAAATAAGAGCCATCTCCATCAAATGAATGCACCCAAGGATCTGTTGAAATAGTGTTAGTGGTGCGATAAGTCCCATTGTCTTGCAAACCTCCCATCAAAATATCATCTGTTGTATTCATATCCATTCCTACAGTATAAAACTGAGAAGTGATATAACCATTGTTCAAATCATTCCAAACAACATTTGATGCAAGACAATCATCAGTACGTGCGATACCTCCATCGTTAGCTGAAAATAATTTCATAGGATTAGAAGGCAGGAATTCCATTACATGCTGATCAGGATGATGACCCTCATATTCATTCACAAATGGTAATGCTGCACCAGGCTCGTAGCCACCGATAACTTCATTATGCAATGAATCATTAAAAGCAGAAGTTGAACGATAAATATTTGTCCCACCTAAAAAAACCACGTTAGAATTACCAGGCATTACTTTTACAACTACATCATAACCACCCTGCGTATTCATACCGTTAAACACCCCGATATTACCTGGGAGATTCTGTGATAAATCTGTCCATATACCACCCACACCCGCGCCAGTACCCGAAACATATTCATACTTCCATAAGCTGTTGTAAAGTGTATCGCCTAAAAAGTCGGTCGACACTTTCCCACTACCAGGAGTTGGTCCGAAGAAGTAAACGATATTTTCATTATTAGGATCAATGCCTGCAACAATTCGGTCATAATTAACTGGGAAATTTGCAGGAGTGATATTAGTCCAAGTTGTACCACCTGCACTTCGCCAGATTCCTTTTTGCGCAACAGCACCATCGCTACTCACAGTTGCATAAACTACACTTGTTGGAGAAACAGCAACATCTGTAAAATAGGCTTGCAATGTGCCAATACCTCCGCCTCCTTTCACTAACGACCACGAAGTACCGCCATTTACGCTGCGATAAATTCCATCATAAACAGCAGCATATAAAACTTCTTGAGTGAGGTTTCCGTTATCAGTCACAACATTCCATGTTACATCCCAGATGTTATCAAATGTCTGAGGAGTACCTGAACGAGTAGACCCTAAGGATGTCCAAGTAAGACCACCATCAATAGATTTATACATTCCATCGCCTAAATAAAAAGCAGATCCACCACTTGCAGAAGTTCCATATGCTTCACCAGTTAAATAATACCAAGTATTCGTATGTCCGGTACGTTTATCCTGTGCAATTGCATTTACGCCCTGATAACTTCCAAGCGTAGTCACGCGCGTCCATGTAGTGCCTGCATCAGTACTGCGCCAAAGTCCGCCAGAGGCAGAACCAGCAAGAAGAATATTTTCATTGGTAATATCTATTGCAAATGCTCTTGTTCTACCACCTAAATTAAATGGTCCACGAAAATCATAATTAATTTGTGCCATTGATGCACGAGCATTGATTTCATTACCTGGTATCGTTGAAACGAAATTCAATTCTTTTTCACGTATCATCTTTGGGATTTCTCCTGTACGAGGATCTGCTAAACGTTCACGATCCCATTCTTCACGAAGTCGCAAATCTTCTTCTGCCCCTTCCATTCTTTTTTCACGGCTTTCGCGTTCTGCTATTCGAGATGTATTGCAAGACGCAATAAGAACGGATGCAAAAATTACTAAGTGATGTAATTTCATAGTTAAGCTATTTAATTTGAATTTTTGTTTTGTATTTTAAATTGTCTGTTTTATCCAAGATCTCTAACAAATAAACTCCTGCAGCTAATTCGGATAACAAATTAATTTCCGAAGAAGATAAAATTTGATTATCGATAACAACTTGTCCAATAGAATTAAACAAAGAAAAACAATACTGGTGTTCATTATTAAAATCAAAATTTATATTAATAACATCCAACACTGGATTCGGATAAACTGTCAGATTTGAGTCTTTATTATTTTCTTGCAAACCAACACAAACAACAAAAGTTGTGAATGCATAAGGAGTTTCCACATCAGCATTTGCATCAAAGAAAATATGGGCCTTATTAGTAACTGTCATGCAGCTCGAATTATCTACTACATCAACCGAAAAGAAAATATAACCATGACTTAACGGTTCATTCGTATTACTATCGGGCAATAAAATATTATCGAAGACAAATTTTAAAATATTATTTTCTCTGAAAACCTGACAAGGATGTGAAGTAGCTTGCAATTTAAATGTTACAGGATTTATCGTCGCATCAAGAGTATCTATTACTACAACTTTAAAGGTTGTATCAGTACCTGTGTTTTGAAATCGAATTAGATAATTCAACGTACTATCAATAGTAATAAATGCTATTTGAGGACTTACTTGTTTATCATTTGGATCACACCCACAAATCACCAAAGTATTTGTTAAAATAGAATCAAAAGAAGTAATTGAATTATTGCTATTGATTGTATTTACATACGAGACAACTGGTATTTGATTTCCAGCAGCAGGTAATAAAAATGCACTAAACAAATAAACTGTTTGACCTGGCTGCACCGCACTGAGTGAATAAATCAATGTATCACCACTGATAGTTGCGAAATTATTAGAACTTTGAAAAACAACTGAAGGAGGAAAAACGACATGTACATTTAATGAATCGACAGTCGTACCGTTATTTGTAACGGTGGTCATTAGCGATTGATAGGTATTACAACGAGGTAACCAAAAACTACTAAATGCACTATAATTACTAACGGCAGAATCGGGAAGTAATGGGAAATCGAGATTGAGAATACTTTGATTCGTAATTGTAACGTTTAAGGTATCATTACCATTTACCTGCTGAAAAGGAGATCCTGCTTGAGGAACAAATGCAACTTGGTAATTTCCGGTATCCACTAAAAAGGAATAATCGCCATTCATGTTTGAATAAACAATCTGATTAGAAGGAAGTAACTTTACTGATTGATTAGTTAAAGGATAGTCGCCACCGTTATAAACAGAATCATTATTGACATCATAAAATGTTTTACCACGAATGTAATGAGTACCTACTCCTGAACAATTCAAAACAGCTGATGCAACAGACGAACAACCATTGGCATCAGTAACTACCAGATTATAACTACCACATGGTAAATTAGTAAGATTGGTAGCAGTAGAGCCATTATTCCACATGTATACAAACGGAGCTATACCTGTAACAAGTGCTGTTATAGTTCCGTCCATGCATGTATCACATGAAGGAGGAACACTCGAAATATTAATATTAGGTGGAAAATTCAGAATTGAGTTAACGATGACAGATACATCTCCTGTACATAATGTATTTGTTTGATCGATTACAGAGAAACTATAAACACCTGGTGCAAGTCCACTAATCTGAAATGTATTGCTCATTGTCCCCAATGGAATTCCATTAAAATTTACTGAATAAGGAGGTAATCCTCCTGTAAAAGTTAATTCAACGAGTCCATTGTTCTGATTACAAGTAGCAGGAGCAACATTAGAAGCCATTACTAAGCATTGGCTATTTGCCTTACCTGCAAAAGCTAGAAATACAATTAGCAGGAAGTATAATTTTGACTTTATCATCATTACTAAAATAGACAAATTCCTAATACGTTAAGAATTTTATTAAATTTGAATACTCAATCAAAACAAAATGAAAAAGTCCATTTTATTTATCGTTTTTATTTTAATGAGTTTGTATAGCAATGCTCAGCTATGCACGTTCACTACCACTCAAGCAGGAAGTCCTAACAACCTTATTTTTGTCCCAAGCATTTCACCTACTTTAGCTAATGCTTCAATTCTATGGAATTTTGGCGATGGATCAAGTATGATAAGCACCCAACCTACTCATATTTTTGCGCAATCAGGTAATTATGCTGTAACAATGTCGTTACTAGATTCAACCAATGCAAATACACTTTGTGCGTATACACAAGTAGTATCTGTTAATTTTTGTAACGTGTCGTATTTTCAGGATTCGACGAATAGCTTTATTTATTATTTCTCTGATTTAACGAATGGAACATTTTCACAGGTTGATTGGGACTTCGGTGATAATACCGTTGGAAATGGAAGTTCAATAGCGCATCAGTATACTTCACCAGGAATTTATAATGTAATCTGTACCGAATCGGTGAATGGCGTTGTTTTTTGTACAACCTCAATGATTATTCAAGTTGGTAGTGCTTGCTCTTATCAAGTAAGTAGCCCAAGTCCGAATTCACCAGCTTATGTAAAAGAATTTACTGCAATTATTCCTAATTCTGCAGGCAATGTAGTTTGGGACTTTGGTGATGGAACACCAGTAGTTACGGGACCTGTTGTACAAAAAGGATTTGCATCTGCAGGTACTTACAACGTATGCATGTATTATCTTTTGGGTACCGATACCTGCAATTATTGTTCTCAGGTTGTTATTACTAATGGCCCATCGGGGGGAAGTTGTAATTTTACTGTTAACCAAACAGGAAACAGCGCCTTTGATTTTGTTCCATCAAATCTGAATTCAGGAAACACATTTGAATTTAATTTTGGAGATGGCGTTACGCAAACAACATCCTCTATTATTAATCACAGTTATTTTTCAGCTGGGGTATATACTGTATGCATGAACGAATTAAATAGTAATGGAGTTATTCTATGCAATTATTGTCTACCTATAGTTGTTCAATCACCTGCATCAAATTGTCAAGCGAATTTTGCATTTACAAATGTTGGATTTGATGCCTATTTTGTTAATATGTCTTTAGCCAATGCTGTGCTAGGTACTCCAGTAGCGTATTCATGGGACTTTGGTGATGGAGGAACAAGTACAAGTGCATTTCCGCATCACGTTTACAGTGGGTATGGATTTTACAATGTATGTTTAACAGTAACTACTACCAATTGTACAAATACTTATTGTGATATAATCTTAATAGATACCATTAACAATCCTAATGGAACACCTTGCAGTGCACAGTTTGTCTTTACACAAATATCTCCTTATCTAATTAATGCAGTTGTTTTATATCCTGGAACTGGTTACAACTATAGCTGGGATTTCGGTGATGGATCACCGTTAGTCAATCAATTATATACAACTCATTCTTATAACAGCCCTGGAACCTACAATGTATGTTTAACAATGGCTTCGGCTTTTGCTGGATGTACGAGTGTTTACTGCGACACCTTAACAGTTGATTCCTTAGGAAATATTATTTACAAAGGAATTAATACTGGTTTTTCACTTCAAACAACTACGCCAACAATTTTAACAGGTTTAGAAAATACATATGCGACAAACAGTATTCACTTGCAACCAAATCCAGCACAAGACAAAATCACTATTTCAGGGGTTAATTCCGAATTGATAAACTATGTTTTGCTAAATGCAATCGGTCAGCAAGTGAAATCGGGAAGTTTTGCAAGCAATGTTTATTCTATCGACATTAGTAAGCTAATTAAAGGTGTTTATCTTTTGAAAACAACCGATAACAAGGGGAACGAATACAATAAAAAGTTTTTGAAGGACTAAGGCTTTTTAATTTTGAAAGTGTTTTGAAAATTTCCTGAACGGACATTGATCAAATACATTCCTGATTGATAATTATTGACGTTGATTTTGAAAGGCAATGAAACATTTTGCGTTTCGATTAATTGTCCATTTGTTGAATAAACTTGAATCAAAACAATCGTCACTGAACCTTTCAGTAAATAATCATTACCTGACAACGGCTGCAAATAAATCCATTCAGGAGTTGAAGAATTTATTCCTTGAGTTGTTGAATTACACGAATAGCTTCTGAAAAAATTCCATATTTCAGCAGAAGCATTTATGTCCATATTGATTGTACCTAATCCACCAAGTAAACTTGAAGTACCAGGCCATTGATGTCCTCCCCCATTCACTTTCAGCATTTGTACTAAGTTATCATTTGAACAAGGTGAATAATCCAATAATTGAACAGTGGAAAAATCAAGTAAAGAAGTATTGGGCAAAGAAGTTATTACTGGTGCTGCATTACAACCATTAAAGTTTTTCCAGAAGTCTACTACATCAGTCGCCGATTTATTTCCCAAACTTCCATTAAAGTTTACAATGTTATCTGAAGTACCATGAATTTGCAATACAGGTAAGTTGAATGCTGGAGAACAGGTATTATAAACACTATCAGTCATAGTACCTGCAACGGATGCAATGGCTGCAAAGCAACGCGATGATTTACAAGCCAGCATATGACTCATAAATCCACCGGCAGAAAATCCGCAGCTATAAATTCTGTTTTGATCGATTGAGTAATTAGCACTTATGGTATCAATTAAAGCTTCGATAAATCCAATATCGTTTGTGGTTGATGATCCAGGAAGATTGGCGTTAATATTCCAGGAATTTCCAATACCATCGGGGTAAACCAAAATAAAATTTGCGGTATCGGCAATCGCATTAAAGTTACTTACATTCATAATAGACTGGCCTGATTGTGTTAGTCCGTGCAATACAAACACTAACGGTACTGGAGTACCGGGATTGTAAATTGCTGGGGTGTAAACAATGTAAGATCTATTTTGACCATCAAATTGAAACCCCGAATTAATTTGAGCATGACATATGGTTGATAGCATCGTTAAAATAAAAAACACAAAAAAGATCTGTTTTCTCATAAAATATTTAATTTAGTTTTTTTAAAGATAGATAAATTATGAAACCTGCAATTTTACTTGCTTCGACAATGGTACCAATGGTAATTGGATTTATATGGTATAATGAAAAAACATTTGGTAATGCTTGGATGAAAGAGACCGGTATGACAAGAGAGAAAGCGAAAGAGGCCAATATGTTAAAGACCTTTGCCTTCTCTCTTCTGTTTAGCTTAATGATATCGATAGTTTTGTATCAGATTGTTATACATCAAAACGCTTTACCATCATTGGTAATGGGCGATGAATCGCCGGCTACACAAGAATGGCTTAAAGATGCCATGAGTAGGTACGGAACTAATTTCCGCACCTTTAAACATGGAATGCTTCATGGATTTATGACAGGACTATTTCTCGCTTTACCTATTGTAGGATTAAGCAGTCAGTTTGAGATGAAAAGCTGGAAATACATTTTCATCACTGCAGGTTACTGGATTGTATCATTGATGTTGATGGGTGGTATTATTTGTCAGTGGGGATAATTACTCTTTATTGAAATTTTCTTTTCTCCAAGAAACATCTGAAATAAATCCGAATGCAGATTTAAAGTGATAGACTGTCCATAGAACAATCCCGACAAATTTATAAGAATCTTCAATAAAAGCGTCATGTATTCCTGAAGGAAGATTAAGTTCGTCTATCAAAATTGAAATTGCAAAAAAAGTCATTGCTGCGAGTCCGATAATATACGGGGTTGTAATAACTACTACTCTACAGACAGTAGCGATGACTACAATACATGTCAAATAAAACAGATAGATAAGTTCTTCAGGGACATAGATAATTCCGCTGAATGCTTTCTCATGAAACTGATACGTATCATCAAAACAAAGCATAGCCGTGAGAAGACCATATAACAACGTCATCAAAGCCGCTCTTCGTTGCACGGTATTTTGATAAAGATGCACAGCAGAAAACAACATGATGGCTGCCGTTGCGCTCCAGAGAATAATACCCAGGTTGGAAAGGGCTCCAAAGTATGCGGGACCATTTAAAATTGTAGCGGTGTCGCGGGTAAGGTTAGAAGGTTCGATATTTTTATAAATCGCATATTCGAACGTTGCAATAAGGAAGAAGACAGCAATTAATAATGCTTTAAACAAGACAAGCCTGTGGGATTTGAATTGATTTAGCAATTCATTCATTAGTTTCATAAGGTGGTAACGAAGGTTAAATCAGAATGGTAACAATCAAAAATATCTAACATAAAGATTACCCCAACATGCTATCTTAGTAATTTCAAACAAGGTATTGTGTAGAAGGTTTTATTTACAATAGAACACCAATAAAAGAATGAGCCCTATTAATTTCATTAGCTTTGTTTCGATTTATAAATAACAAATATGAACAACATATTCTATTTAATTATTCTGGCAACATGCCTATCATTAACAAACTCTTGTAAAAAGGATGAAGCAGAATCAACTACAACTGTGCTTACACACGAACAGCAAGTAGAAGTATCTTTAAATGGATTTGTTTCAAATTTAGTAGCTACACCACCAACATCGGCAGATTTGTCTAACCGTGTAAAACAATATTTACAAAGCAACCCATCTTACTTTTTTGGTGCTACTGTTACATTATTGGATAGTGCTGAAATAGCAACTGATAGTCCTTACTGGTACCGATCTGCAGATAGTTTATTAACCACAAGCCTAATGGACACGGCATACCACATTAATAATCAAGTTTGGTTAAGACAACCGATAGATAGTGGCTACGCTATTTGGACTGCCCCATATTTCGATGCTGGTGGTGGTAACATCTGGATGAAGACGAGAGCTGTTCCTGTAATAGTAAACGGAAAAACTATCGCTGTAGCAACAACAGATTTAGCGCTATAATGCTTTTGCATTTGTAGATTTTAAATAATCAATTACCATAGACATAAGCATACATAGTGACTATATTCAGACAGTAAAAGGAGCACTTCATTGCTCCTTTCTGTTTATTACCCTCTTGCTATTTAAAGTCAGGCAACTATAAGTCGCTCATATTCAGAAGAAAAATACTTTTGAGAGATTCTTTTAAAAATAACACTAGAAAACTTTGCTTAAAATACTTGAAATACTATATTTGCACCCCGCAATGAATGTAATATATCGTTGGGAAACGGTTCGGTAGTTCAGCTGGTTAGAATATCCCGACTTGTCGGGAGGGTCGCTGAAGTGAAATAAAATAACTTCGTCTAGTCTATTAGATGAAATTATAAGTAATAAAAGAGTACAATTATACTGTTGTGAAACGGTTCGGTAGTTCAGCTGGTTAGAATACATGCCTGTCACGCATGGGGTCGCGGGTTCGAGTCCCGTCCGGACCGCAAACTAATCAAAACGATTAGTAAACGGTAAAAGAAGCGAGCAATAAAAAGCTCGCTTTTTTATTTGCAAGCAATTTTTACTGAAATGCGAAGCATGAATCGTTTTCATCCACTGCTTCGGGTGAACAAGGGTCCGATCCCGTCCGGACCGCCAGTAACTAAAAGAGAAGCTATTCAATAGTGTGGCTTTTTTGTATTTAGCCACTATTTCTTTTTTCTTCCTACCTTTCACCTATCATTTTTAAACTTTTTTGTTATGTGTTTCTCTGCCACAGCCAGCTTTGTATCTGCTTCCGTTTTAACAGCCGCAGGCGCCATTTCGCTCTCATACGCCAAAAAGAAAAATCAGAAATTATTTGCGGCCATTCCGATGATATTTGGGATTCAACAATTGTTAGAAGGATTACTCTGGTTGGTATTACCCGACCCTTCCAACAAAGAAGCAATCTCAATACTCACCCTGCTCTTTTTATTTTTCGCGCAAGTGGTCTGGCCACTTTGGGTGCCCTTATCCGTATGGGTATATGAAGAAGATCAAAAAAGAAAAAACACATTGTTCATTTTTTTAATAACTGGAATTATTGTTTCAGGTTATTTAGCTTACTGCCTACTAAATTACCATTCGACGGCTGTGATGCAAGAAAACCATCTGCAATATCAACTTTCGTTTATTAATAAAATAATTCCAATTAGTGGGTGGCTTTATTTCATTACAACAGTAATCCCACCATTTATTTCCACATGTCATCGTATGCGTATATTGGGAACTATTATCTTCCTTTCGTATGTGGTATCAAAAATTTACTTCAACGATTATTTGATTTCGGTATGGTGCTTCTTCGCAGCTATTTTGAGCGTGTTAGTTATAACAGTTGTAAATCAAAAAATCTCAATTAATAAATTTGAATTTAAAAAGAATTAACAAAGTGTTTTAATTACTACAACGACTTCTTCACGAACTTCCACGAGTAAACGCCGTTGACTTTTTGTAGTCCCCAGTAATCGAATGACCCATTTCCACGATCGCCATTGGCATTAAGTGTTATTGGACCTGTTGCACCACTAAACTGTGCTGTTTGTGCTACAAATGAGTTACGCAGGTTCGCTGCATCTGCAGGAACCCCATTATTCGCTTCTACCGTACGCGCTAATACCCACATTGCATCATACGCAGCAATTGCATACGCATCAGGCTGCTGTCCACAACGGCTAAGGATAGCCGCAGTTAACGGTTGCCATTTTGATTGAGCCGACATTGGTAATCCGAATTCAGGAGCGTAATACGAAGTTGCGATTGCAAAATCACAGGCTGCACTGCTTGATAAAATAGCATTGCTTTTAATAAATCCATCGCCACCGTACCAGTTCACACTTTGTAAAAGACTATCACCATTCGCCTGATTGAAAATGTCTACGGCCTCATCAAACGAAGCTAAGTAAACACAAACTGCTGTATCACCATAGGTTGCAGATAGCGTTGTAATTCTTGTTTTAATATCGTTTAACAAACTCGTATAATCTGTGGTAGTAGTTGAATATGGAGTAACATATTCAACAGTAGTACTTGCTTTTGCATCGAAAGCAGTTTTAACAGAATTTTGTAATCCAATATTACCAGCGTCATCACGAGCTACTACAATTAAACCTCTTTTTCCTTCGTCGTAAATTGAACTTGCTATTGCGCTGCCCTCAATTGCATCACCAGGACAATAACGATAGATGGCATCATTAGCAATCGCTAATGAACTTGCAGTACTTCCCTGACTTACGACTAACATTTTATTTGCATCAGCAAAGGACTTAATCGCACCAACTTCTGCACTCGATTGAGGTCCGATGATTAAACGCATACCAGCATTCAATGCATCATTCATGTATGTTTTTGCTAATGCAGTATCAAGCTTTGTATCATACACAGATGATGCAAAACGAAAAGGAACATTACGCGCTTCAAAGTCAGCATTAATTTCTTCTACAGCAATTTCAATTGCCGCTTTTGATGGAATTCCTAATGTAGACCAGTTACCAGTTAAGGATAACATTGCTCCTACATTAATAGTTGTAAAATTTTGTTCTTCTTCTTTTTTACATCCCGCAAAAATCACGACTACTGCTAATACTACTACTGCAATTAACTTTTTCATTTTTTATTCTAATTGTTTGGTGTGTTTTATAACATTTTCTGACGCTTAGCCAAATAAGGAGCTAATACTTGTTTATAACCCTTATGGATATCCGCTTCAATAAAATCGATTCGGTATTGCGCGCACTTTAATTCTAATTCTTTTTTAAATTCTCCAATTGACTTCAAATAATTCTCTCGTATTTGTCCCGCATGCACTTTAATTTCTTCTCCACTTTCTACATCTACAAATCGATATGGACGGTTTTCAAAATTAAAATCCAATTCTAATCTTTTATCAACCGTGTGAAACAATATCACCTCGTGTTTATTGTATCTCAAGTGTTGTAATGCACCAAATAAATCTTTTGCCTCAGCCCCATTTTCAAACATATCACTAAAAATCACTACCAGCGAACGTTTATGAATGCTTTCTGCTATTTGATGTAATGCCTCCGCTGCAGATGTTTTACGTGGTACAGCCGCATCACTCTTCATTGCTTCTTCTAATTTATGAATTAGCAATTTATGATGAACAGAACTGCTCTTCGCGGGCATATTCAAAGCCAAATGATCGGTAAACAAACTTAATCCTACTGCATCACGTTGCATCTTTAAAAGATTCATAATAGATGCAGCACAATGAGCAGAGAAAGTAATCTTGTTCATCAAATCAGGGTTCTTTTTGTTCATCTCCGGAAAATGCATCGAAGAGGAATTATCGACTACCAGCTGACAACGTAAATTGGTTTCTTCCTCGTAACGCTTGGTAAACAATTTATCGGTGCGACCAAATAATTTCCAATCGATGTGACGCGTTGGCTCACCCGGATTATAAATGCGATGTTCTGCAAATTCGACTGAGAATCCGTGAAAAGGACTTTTATGCAGACCTGTAATAAAACCCTCTACCACTTGACGGGCGATAAGCTCAAGGCTGGAAAACTGCTGTACTTCGTTATGTCGGATCACGGAAATGATTTATCTGCTAAAAATAGTAAATGTAAAATAAAAGAGGCCGTCCTTTCGGCGACCTCTTTCAACAATTTTATTAGGAATTATAATTGAGCATCAATTTTACCTGCCAAAACAGACTTTGGTGCTACTCCAATTTGTTTATCTACCACTTGACCACCTTTAAAGTACAATAAAGCGGGGATATTTCTGATTCCAAATTGCATTGCTACATTTGGGTTAGTGTCTACATTTACTTTACCGATTACGGCTTTTCCTTCGTATTCAGATGATAATTCATCTACTACCGGTCCAACCATTCTGCAAGGACCACACCACTCTGCCCAAAAGTCAACTAATACAGGCTTGTCTGATTTTAGCACAAGCTCTTCAAAATTCTGATCTGTTAATTCTAATGCCATATGTAAATATTTTTATGTTATGATTATGTTGCAAAGGTAATCGAATTTCCGATAAGTTTATTTTCAGCCATCCTCCAAAAAGAAAAAAATCAGAAGCCGCAAAAGAAAAGAGGGCTAAAAAAGAAAGCCCCCTTCTAACGCAAAAAACTAAAACATAAATTAAAACTGAATCTTATACACCACATTCGGAAAAAAACCTAACTGATAGGTCGTTTCTATCCGCTGGGATTTATTATCATAATTCTGAGAAAACACATTTTTATGATTGGTTAAATTCTGTAGGTCAAGCGACATCGTTTGAGCAAATTTTCGTTTCCCACTATTCAGTGTATAGCTTAACTTTAAATCTAAGCGCGTATATGCATCGTAATTTTCGGAATAAACATCCGAAGAAAGCACCTCATGTTGTGATGCAATAGAAGCTGATAAGTCGATTGGCGTAAATGCCCTTCCACCTGCATTCGTATATTTCAAATTCAAAGAAAAACTATTGCGCTTATCGCTACCAATTTTCCACTCTTTACCGGCCAATACATTGAAAACATAATTACCATTGAAGGCTGTATTTCTTTCAATTCCATCGCTTCCCTTATACTTTGAATCATATATTGATGTTGTAAACAAACCGTAATACCCTTTACTAAAAAATTTCTCTACCGTTATTTCAACACCTTGATTAAAACCAGTCCCGGTATTCTCCAGACTATCTGTTAAATCAGCTTTAAAAGTGGAGCCTGTGTTAATCATTGAATAGCTACTAGAATAAGTATTGATAGGTACATTATTTAATCGCTGGTAATACACTTCAGATTTTATTCTCCAATCCGTGAATGGCTGCACATTATAACCCAGAACGAAATGCTGACTCTTGGTAAAATCCAGATTCAGATTATTATATACTGCATTACCACTAAAGTCTTGTGATTGCAAATAATAAACATTAATCGGTTGCATCTGCGAATGCAAACCATAACCAAGATTAAAACTACTTTTACTAGAATTATAATAAACCAATCCTATGCGTGGTTCAATTGCACTCGAATTATTCAACTGTAAATATTGTGCGTGTAACCCTACATTAACAATTAATTTTTCGGTTATACTATACTTTAAATGAGCGAATGCTTCCATGAAATTAGTATTGCTTTTATAATCCCAGATTTGTCGGTATGGTAGAAAGACATTTTCTTTTGATTTGTAGAAAAGATCTAAACCAATAATCTCATCGCGCACGCCTACTTTAAAGAATAGCCGTGAATTGACTTTCAGATTATAATTACTGCTCAAATAAAAAGTGGATTTTGCAACGTTATTAACTTCCTTTACAAAACTACTATCCAACATACGATCGAAGTCGTAGGCTGTTTGATCAGTACCTGAATAATTAATACCAACGGTAGATGATATATAAGACTTCGAATTAATTTGCTTAAAATGATTTAGTCCTACAATTCCAATCTTACTAGAAAAATCCACTTTATTTCCATTTGCATACAGTGTGTTTTGAGAACCTCCGCCAATGTTAATTGTACTGGAAGCTAAAATCCCGAAGAGAGAAAACTTACCCCATTTTGTATTTCCACTATTTAACTTGAAGGATAAATCCTGATACGTAGGTGTAGCAGATGTACCGATATTAATACCGAGTCCTTGCGCAAATCCTGCAAGCGAATATCGATAACCGATTAGATAAGATGCGTCGGAACTTTTACTAAATGGACCTTCTGTTGTCGCTTCTAATCCAGTTATCACTCCGGCCTGTATAGTAGTCTCACGTTTTTTATCATTACCATTTCTAAAACCTAAATCAAAAACACACGCCACTGCATTTCCATACTCAGCAGGAAAAGCAGAAGTGAAAAAATCAGAGCTCTTTAACAAATTTATATTTAAGGCGCTTACTGCACCACCTGTTGTTCCTACTGATGCAAAATGATTAGGATTTGTCACTGTCATATCATCAATTCGCCATAGAACACCAACAGGAGAATTACCACGAATCACAATATCATTTCTACTATCATCAGGAACACTTACACCAGCAAAATTCGCTACTAAACGAGCAGGATCACTTCTTCCTCCTGCGTATCTATTTACCTCCTCCATCGAAAATGTTCGAGCACTTACGCTGGATAATTTATTTATAGCACTCCCTTTATTGGTTGCCGAAACTGCCACTTCATTCAACTGATGAAACTCTTCTTCTAAAG
Source organism: Bacteroidota bacterium (assembly GCA_947447155.1). GTDB lineage: Bacteria > Bacteroidota > Bacteroidia > AKYH767-A > OLB10 > CAINEC01. Next base: position 19,604 of record CANFIN010000020.1, read on the forward strand.
CAATATCAAGAATAACTTCCTTGCCTGAGGTTACAATCACATCAGGAAGAATTTGTGTTTTGTAACCAACGAGACTGGCATTTATGGTATATCTATCGGGTAGTAAATTAGAAAGCACATAATTGCCATTTACGTCTGTATTTGATCCAATATTCAGCGAAGTAATTTGTACTGAAACACCAACAAGCGTAATATGCGATTGCTTATCGATTATATTACCACGTATGGTTTGTGTGTTATTTTTTTGAGCAAATAAAAACGATGGCATTAATGCCAATAAAACAATAAGGCGCTTCATCAATTAAATTTTCAATCGAGCAGCATTGCCCGAAGTCATCTATGATGACAAAAAAATAATTTACTTGCGATTATTAAAAAACAGGAGTCAACATTATTAAGCCAGCGAAACATCTCCGTTGGTAAGCTCCTTTAACTCATCTAACAATTGCGCATTCACTTTCACTTTAAATTTCATACTTTCAAATCCGAGATTCATCTGATTTTCTAAATCATAAATCTGAATTTTAAACGGAGTTTTACCTTGATGATCTTTCAACAATGTTTCCATCTTATCAATGTTTTCTATACTCACATCGCGAAGGCGCATTTTAAGATTTACCATTTTCACCATCTTGTCAGCAGCATCTTTCAGGTATTCCATAGCTGTCACTTTCAATTCCAAATCGGTTGAATTTGCAAATCTCGTCTGCACCCTTGCTCGTATAAACACCAACGACTCTTTCACCAGCATGTGCTTAAACTTTCCATAGTCTTCTCCAAACAATGCAAGTCGAGTGTTTCCTGTAAAATCTTCTACTGTAAAAAATCCGAAAGGCTTACCGTTCTTCGACATCCGCTCTTCAACGTCAACAATAATTCCTGGAAAAGTTAGATCACGATTTTTTAATTCATCAATACGACTTAAAGGTTCAATCTTTGTGTTGCAAAATTGTTTGATTTCAAAACGGAATCCATCTAAGGGATGTCCAGAGATATAAAACCCTACAACTTCTTTTTCCTTTTTTAACAACTCGAGTTTACTCCACTCAGGTGCTGCAGGTAACTGTGGTTCTGTTATATTTTCTTCAGGCATATCATCAAACAAATTAGCTTGCGCCTGTTGTCCATCGTTAGCTAAAGCGGCCCCATAACGCACCGCCTTTTCTAAACCATTCATGCCATCTTTAGGATCCACTTGAAAATATTGCGCGCGATGCGTTCCTGTAAAGCAATCGAATGCACCACCTAATGCCATACTCTCGAGCGTTCGTTTATTCAACAAACGTCCGGGAACACGCTTACATAAGTCGAACACATTGGTAAATGGACCATTATTTTTTCGCTCTTCTGCTAAAGCATCAACAGCTGAATCACCTACACCTTTCACAGCAACTAATCCGAAACGTATCTGCCCTAATTTATTTACAGTAAAATTGAAAGCAGATTCATTCACATCAGGCCCTAAAACTGTTAATCCCATTCTACGACATTCTTCGAGGAAGAACGTAATTTTTTCAATATGACTTAAGTTATTCGTCATAACTGCTGCCATGTATTCTGCAGGATAATGCGCTTTCAGATAAGCTGTTTGAAAAGCAACAAAAGCATAACATGTAGAATGTGATTTATTAAATGCATACGATGCGAATGCTTCCCAATCAGTCCAGATTTTTTCAAGCACTTTTGAATCATGACCTTTAGCACTTGCCTGCTCAATAAATTTCGGCTTTAGCTTATCCAATGTATAACGATCCTTCTTACCCATCGCTTTACGAAGAATATCCGCTTCACCTTTGGTAAAGTCTGCAATCTTTTGCGAAAGCAACATCACCTGCTCTTGATAAACGGTAATACCATTTGTTTCCTCGAGGTATTCTTTCATATCATCAAGGTCATACACTACTTTTTCGCGACCATGCTTACGATTGATATAGCTAGGAATGTATGCTAAAGGACCTGGACGAAACAATGCATTCATCGCAATTAAATCCTCAAATTTATCAGGCTTTAAATCACGTAAATATTTTTGCATACCTGCGGACTCGAATTGGAAAGTCGCGTTGGTTTCTGCTTTCTGATAGAGCTCTAATGTTTTTTTATCATCAAGCGGAATTGTATCAATATCGATTGTTACTCCGTGATGTTCTTTAATTAATTTCAACGCATCTTTGATAATGGTTAAAGTTTTTAATCCAAGAAAATCCATTTTAATAACGCCTGCATCTTCAATAATTTTTCCTTCGTATTGCGTGATTAACAAATCAGAATCTTTTGATGTTGCAACAGGAATAATATCGTATAAATCACGCGGCGCAATGATAATACCTGCTGCGTGAATACCCGTGTTACGTACAGAGCCTTCCAGAATCAAAGCCTCTTTCAAAACCTTTGCTCTTAGATCATCTCCTTCGGCGATAGCACGTAGTTTCTTTACCATTTCAAGGTCATCGCTGTTCAGACCTTCTTTCTCTTTTAAACTTTTATCACCTTCTAACGGTGCCGTCAATACGCGATTTAATTCGATACCTGGTTTATCAGGAACAAGTTTCGCCATCGCATTCGAATCAGGTAATGGCAACTCGAGTACACGTGCAACATCTTTAATCGACATTTTAGCAGCCATTGTACCAAAAGTGACAATCTGCGCAACCTGTGTTTTACCATATTTGTCAACTACGTAATCAATCACTTTTTGTCGACCAAGATCATCGAAGTCCGTATCAATATCGGGCATTGACTTACGATCGGGATTTAAGAAACGCTCGAATAGTAGATTGTATTTAAGCGGATCAATGTTGGTAATTCCGATACAGTATGCAACGGCAGATCCGGCTGCAGAACCACGACCAGGACCAACAAAAACTCCTATCTCACGACCTGCTTTGATAAAGTCAGCTACAATTAAAAAGTAACCTGCAAAGCCCATCGTTTTAATCGTGAACAATTCAAAATTCAAACGCTCTTCAATTTCAGGAGTTAATTGTCCGTAGCGATTTAGTGCACCAGAATATGTAAGATGATGCAAGTACTCATCTTGCGTATTGAATCCTTCCGGAATTGTAAAGTGAGGCAATAAAATATCCTGCTTTAATTTCAGCATTTCTACTTTACCAACAATTTCATTTGTATTGTCAATAGCTTCAGGCAAATCGCTGAACAACTTCGACATTTCTTCTGTCTTTTTAAAATAAAACTGATCATTAAAAAAAGCAAAACGTTTACCGCGAACGTTCACATCATCATCCGCAAAATCTTTCATTGTTGGCGTGCTTTGCTTCTCACCAGTATTGATACAAAGTAAAATATCATGCGCATTCGAATCTTCCTGATTTACATAATGCGAATCGTTGGATGCAATAATTTTCACATTGTGCTTTAACGCAAATTTGATTAATACTTCATTCACAATATTCTGTTCTGGAATATCATGACGTTGCAATTCTACGTAGTAATCCTCTCCAAAAATATCTAGCCACCATTTAAATTCCTTCTCTGCTTCTGCTTCTCCTTTCTTAAGAATCATTTTTGGAACAGATGCACCAATACAGCAAGTTGTAGCAATTAATCCTTTGTGATACTGTAACACTAATTCCTTATCAATACGCGGGTACTTACCGTACAAACCATCAATGTAGCCGAGCGAACATAACTTTGCTAGGTTCTTGTAACCTTCTGCATTCTTAGCTAAAAACAATTGATGATGACGAACATCTTTATCTTCCTTTGTAAACTGACGCTTATGGCGATCTTCTACTAGGTAAAACTCACAACCTACTATTGGTTTTATTTTATTTGGATTGTCAGCAGTATTATACTTTGATGCTTCTGCTACAAATTTAAAAACACCAAACATGTTTCCATGATCAGTAATTGCCACAGCGGGCATATTATCAGCTACTGCTTTTTTATAAAGAGAGCTAACCTCCGCGGCGCCATCTAGCAATGAAAATTGCGTATGCACATGCAAGTGCGAAAATTTTGTCATAAGGGAAAGGAATTGAAACAAATTTACCTTTTTTTATCCACTACTTATGCATCGAAACTTGAACTTAATGTTGTTTTTTATAAACCCTTAAAAATGAGCGATAACACTTTTTAACAAGTACAAATAAAAAGGCGGCACCCTTATGAAGCACCGCCTTGAACTTAATGTTTGGTATTTATTTTTTTAAATTGACCATAAGCAAAAGATGTTTAATTGTTTTTGAAATGCTGTTGGATGTTTTAGCTCCTGCAGCGTTGATTTAAATTTAATTAACCATAGGCATTAACACTGTTTTTATTATTTATGAATTGATTGATTTATACCTTGTATTTTTTCTAATTCACCATAGGCAATCGTGTTTTTTTTATTTTTGATTGATTTGATTTTTGAATTCACCATAGGCACTGTTATTTCTACTATTTTCGTTTGATTACATTACAATGATACAATCGCCTAAAAACTGAAAATGAAAAATAATATACATTTCTTACAAAAACATTTCAAGCAACCATTTAAAATCTTTGGTTTTATTTTATTTTTTTCAATCTTACAACAAGACGCTTTCGCACAGGAAATATGGAACTATTATAAATCAAATAAATCAGTAACATACGAGGAAGCAATCAATTATTACCATGGTATTGCAGCAAAAGATGATAGATGTAAATTACTCGAATATGGTAAGACCGATTGTGGAAGACCATTGGAATTATTCGTCATTAATGAACAAAAAGTATTTGATCGTAATGAAATTAAAAAACAAATTGTGATTCTTGTCAACAATGGAATTCACCCTGGAGAACCAGATGGAATTGATGCTTGCGTTAAATTAGTTCACGACTGGCAGACAGGGAATATTGTTATTCCCAACAATGTGGTATTGGCAATTATTCCTGTTTACAATATTGATGGATCACTAAGAAGAAGTTCATTCTCAAGAATCAATCAGAACGGCCCTGAAGAAGCTGGCTTCAGAGGTAATGCACGCAATCTTGATTTAAACAGAGACTTTATCAAATGCGATTCGAAAAACGCAAAGGCATTTACTCGTTTATATCAAGCATGGGATCCAGATATTTTTATTGATACGCATGTTAGTGATGGTGCCGATTACACCTACACAATGACATTGATTGATTCACAAAAAGACAAACTATCACCAGCTGTTAGTGATGTAATGCAAAATTCCATCAAACCATTTTTATATTCCAGCATGAAAAAAAAGAAAATCGAGATGGTTCCGTATGTAAATGTATTTGGCGAAGATCCATCTAAAGGCATGGCCGCATTTTATGAATCACCACGATTTGCGAGCGGATATGCAGCATTGTTTCATAGTTTTCCTTTTGTAACGGAGACGCATATGCTAAAACCATTTTCTCAGCGTGTTGAAGCAACCTATCAATTTTTATTGAGCAGTATTGATGTTGCAAATAAATACATCATTGAAATAATAATAGCAAGAATTAAAGCGAAAGCCGGAGCTATATCTCAGCAACAATTTTACTTAAACTGGCAATTAGATACTGCGCATGTCGACAGTTTACTTTTCAAAGGTTATGATATCGACACCAAGCAAAGTGAGATTACGGGTAAAGAGAAAATCGTTTTTAATCATAGTAAAGCTTATTCGCGTAAGATAGCATTTGCAGATAATTACCTTCCGACAGATTCAGTTTTAAAACCTCGAGCTTATATTATTCCGCAGGCATGGACAGAAGTGATTGAGCGTTTGAAGCTTAATGGAATTGAAATGCAGGAATTAAAAAATGATTCAACCGTTAAAGCGCAAGTGTATTACATCGAAAATCATCAAACAGGGAAAAATCCTTATGAAGGTCATTACCTACATTCGAAAATAAGTACGCGTTCCGAAGAACAAACCATTAAATGCTTTAAGGGTGATTATCTCGTTTTCGTTAATCAATGGAAAAACCGATATATCGTTGAAACATTAGAGCCAACGGCGGTTGATGGCTTTTTTGCCTGGAACTTTTTTGATGAGATATTACAGCAGAAAGAATGGTTTAGCGATTACCTTTTTGAGGACATGGCAGCTAAGATGCTAGCAGAAAATCCGCAGCTAAAAGTCGACTTTGAAGAGCGAAAACAGAGAGATTCCGTATTTGCCAACGACAGCTGGGCTCAACTGACCTACCTCTTTCAGCACTCTAAGTACTACGAAAAGAGTCACTTACGATATCCAATACTAAGAATACAATAAGCCTTGATAGCGTGATTTTGAGATAGTGATCTGCTTGGATTTAAAAATATATGTCGTATATTTGCCACCCCAAACGGAGGGATACCGAAGGGATTAAACAATTTAAAAATTTAAAAAATGCCAGCAAAAATTAGATTACAGCGTCATGGTAAAAAAGGAAGACCTTTTTTCCATATTGTGGTGGCGGATAGTCGTGCTCCGAGAGACGGTCGTTTCATTGAAAGAATTGGATCTTACAATCCTATTTCAAACCCAGCAACCATCGATTTGAACATCGAGAAAGCTACTGAGTGGATCATGAATGGTGCGCAACCAACTGATACTACAAGAGCAATCTTGAGTTACAAAGGAGTACTTTACCGCGTTCACTTGAACAATGGTGTTAAGAAAGGTGCTTTAACGCAAGAACAAGCAGATGCGAAGTTCACCGCGTGGATGGAAGCAAACACTAACAAAATCGAAAACAAAAAATCTCACTTAGCATCTGAAAAATCTAAATCAGCTACTTCTCGTTTAGCTGCAGAAACTAAAGCTAACGAAGCGAGAGCAGAAGCAAGAAAGCTTAAGGAAGCAGAAGCATTATTAGCTGAAACTCCTGCGGAAGAAACTTCAGAAGCACCAGCAGAAGATGCAGCTTCAGAAGATGCTCCAGCTGAAGCTTAAAAATATTACCCAAAACCAAATAAAAGTCCTGCTTTAACCGGCAGGATTTTTTATTTTAGCCCCAATGAAAAAACAAGAGCATCATTTTCCAGAATACTATCAAATAGGCACTATTCACCGTACCCACGGCGTGCGCGGCGACGTGATTATGTCGCTTGATACTGATACTCCTTCACGTTATAAAACCTTGAAGCTAATTTATCTCAATCTTGAGGGAACGCTCAAAGAATACGACGTAACAAAAATTACAGTTCGCGAAAAGGAAAAGTCAGCAGTGATTCATCTGAATGGAATTGAAGACATGACGACTGCAGAAAATTATCTGAAGTTCGATTTATATTTACCGCTTTCTACTCTTCCTAAATTGAGCGGAAAAAAATTTTACTATCATGAAATTGTCGGCATGAAAGTAATAGATGAGAAACATGGCGAGTTAGGAATTATCGATAGCGTTCATGAATTACCGCAACATCCGGTAGCAGAATTTACTTTCAAAAACAAATCTGTTCTTTTTCCTTTGCTCGATATTTTTATTGATAAGATTTCACGATCAGAAATGATTTTTTATACCCGAATGCCTGATGGGCTACTTGAAACCTATATCGAAGAATAAAGACTAATTATTCAGCTTTATTAAGCGATCTGTATCGTAACGCAACACATTAAAAAATTTATTCTCCATACATCCTCCACTATTTAGTCGCTGGAATAAAAACGACTGTCCGCTTACGCCGTTGTAAGTGCTTTCAAGCGAATCTACATCGAGTTGTATAGCGGAATAGTTTTGCAAAACAAAATTCACCATATCGAATCCAATAAACGAATTAGCAATAGGATCAGCATGATATTCATCGATGTAATCCTGACGAAATTCTTTCACCGAAGGCAAGGAATAATCGATGAAGTACCCATTGAAAATAGTTGTTTTAAATCCTGTTAATTCTAGAGGAGAAATTGATTCAAACCCTTCCCAGCTAGGCAAGCCACAAAGTGTAATATTATAACTTCCTTTATTAGAAGACAATTGCTCAACGATAGATGTTAAAAAGGATTCATCGTTGGTTGCAACAAAAATAAAATTCTCTTTCTTCGATTTTAATTTCAGTTTTAATCCATCCCATGTTCCTGCTTTAAAATTAAACTTAACAATACGATTTGATTTACCTGATAGACTATCCAGTTCTGAATAAACAAAGTTTAACAGCTGCTCTTCTTTTTTATCATCGCGATGCAAGACCAGAAAATTAGCCATTGTATCGCTGTTATAAATAAAATTTGAAAACTGTCGGAGCTGAGAAAGGTTACTTGGCGTTGCCAACCATAAACCAGGATTCACTTTCATCATCATTTGCGGCAAACTATTTAATGAGATGACAGGTCGCTTGCAACGCTTGATAAATTTCATGAAAGCTGCATTGTTGTTCGATGGCACAATAGCAAAATAAAAATCGCAGGTGTCTTTAATTGACTTTTGTAATGCAGTAATTGTAGAAGTAGAATCCTTACCTAAATCGATAATTACAAACTTCACATTCCCCTCTTTCAAATGATGAGTCGCCATTAATGCTCCTTCATAAAACTGTAACGATGGAAGAACAGAAGCAATTATCGGAGGATCGGTAACAGTAGTTGTATCGTCGATGAATTGTTCTTGCAATTGAAAAGACATCACTAAACCAATCTTGATTTCTTTAGTTGAAGAAATCTCCTGCGCCCAACTCATAAAAGTTAAAAGCACTAAAAAGAAAGAAACAAAAATGATTTTTTTCATGATACTAAATTAGATTATTCCCACTCAATGGTTGCAGGAGGCTTCGAGCTGATGTCATATACTACTCTGTTAACACCTTTCACTTTATTAATAATCTCATTCGACATTTTACCTAAAAACTCATAAGGCAAATGCACCCAATCTGCCGTCATTCCATCAGTGCTTGTTACAGCGCGTAATGCAACAGCATGCTCATAGGTACGCTCATCACCCATTACTCCTACTGTATTCACTGGTAAAAATATCGAACCTGCCTGCCAGACTTTATCATATAAGCCTTCTGCTTTTAGTCCGTTGATAAAGATTGCATCTACCTCTTGAATAATTCTCACTTTCTCTTCTGACACCTCACCTAAAATACGAATCCCTAATCCTGGACCTGGGAAAGGATGACGATTTAATAATTCTGGTTTCATTCCCATTTCAGTACCTACAACACGTACTTCGTCTTTAAACAAACTGCGTAAAGGCTCTACCACTTTCAATTTCATAAAGTCCGGTAAGCCACCAACGTTATGATGCGACTTGATTGTTGCAGAAGGTCCTTTTACCGATACTGATTCAATCACATCGGGATAGATTGTTCCTTGTGCTAACCAAACTGCATTTTCAATTTTGTGTGATTCCTCATCAAACACCTCAATAAAAACACGACCAATCGTTTTGCGTTTTGCTTCTGGATCTGATATTCCATTTAAGGCATCATAAAATTTCTGAGAAGCATCAATACCTTTTATGTTTAATCCGAGATGCTTATAATCTTCCAACACCTCAGAAAATTCATTCTTGCGAAGCAATCCGTTATTCACGAAAATGCAATGCAAATTTTTACCAATTGCTTTGTGTAACAGCATCGCAGCTACGCCTGAATCAACTCCACCCGACAAACCAAGTATTACCTGATCATCTCCTAATTGCGTTTTTAACTGTTGCACTGTTTCTTCTACAAACGAACCTGGTGTCCAGTCACCACGGCAACCACAAATATTGATGACGAAATTCTCCAACATTATTTTTCCCTCATCAGAATGCACTACTTCTGGATGAAATTGCACGCCGTAAGTTGATTCACCTGTGATATGATATCCTGCAACTTTAACATCGTTAGTTGATGCAATCACATTAAATCCTTCGGGAGCTTCAGTGATTGTATCGGAGTGTGACATCCAAACGATAGATTGAGCAGAAACATTGTTGAACAACGCATCATTTGTAGTATCGTGTTGCAAATGCGCACGACCATATTCACGAATTTTTGATGGAGCTACTTTACCTCCTGCTTGCTGCGCCATTAA
>CANFIN010000021.1 GCA_947447155.1 Bacteroidota bacterium
GACTTCTGGAAGAACTTATTGGTTCCAGGTGAAGCCTTAGAATTAAATCAGAATTTAGAGAAAGCAGGACGTGTTGCTGATTTAATTGAGCTTGGTGAATTAATGATGGTTGATGCATTGAATCGTAATGAAAGCTGTGGTGGTCACTTCCGTGAAGAATACCAAACACCAGAAGGCGAAGCATTACGTGACGATGATAACTACGCATACGTTGCAGCCTGGGAGTACAAAGGCGACGGACAAGCGCATGAACTACACAAAGAAGAATTAAAATACGAGAATGTTAAGCTTACTCAACGTTCTTATAAATAATAGTTAAACCACTAAACAAAAAATAGCAATTACCATGAGTGGAAATATGAATTTAACATTGAAAGTCTGGAGACAAAAAGACACTAAGTCATCTGGACGATTTGAAACATATCCTGCAAAAGGCGTATCTCCTGATATGTCGTTTTTAGAGATGTTGGATGTTGTGAATGAAGACTTAATTAAAGGCGGTAAAGAGCCAATTGCATTTGATCACGATTGCCGCGAAGGTATTTGTGGTATGTGCAGTATGTATATTAACGGTCGCGCACATGGGCCAAACAAAGGAGTAACTACTTGTCAGTTGCACATGCGTAGCTTTAAAGACGGCGATACAGTTATCATTGAACCATGGAGAGCATCTGCATTTCCAGTGTTAAGAGATTTAGTCGTTGATAGAAGATCGTTTGATAAAATCCAACAGGCGGGAGGATTCGTAAGTGTGAATACTGGATCTGCTCCTGATGCGAACAGCATTCCTGTTCCGAAGGCTAACGCTGACGAAGCATTTAACTCAGCAGCTTGTATTGGCTGTGGCGCTTGTGTAGCAGCATGTAAGAATTCATCAGCGATGTTATTCCTATCAGCGAAAGTATCTCAATATGCATTATTACCACAAGGAAGAGTAGAAGCAAAACAACGCGTTGTAAACATGTTAAAGATTCACGATGAAGCTGGATTTGGTGCATGTACAAATACAGAAGCTTGCGAAGCTGAATGTCCGAAGGGAATATCTGTAAGCAATATTGCACGATTAAACAGAGAGTATATCTCATCGATGGTTTCAGGAGAATAATTTCAAAAAACAGCAATACTATTTTAAACCCTTCTAAAAACATTAGGAGGGTTTTTTATTTGGTGATGGAGGTTGTATATTTGTAAATAATGAAACGAATACTACTTATTCTTTCTTTCTTTTTATTTGGCGCGTTAAAAATAAGCGCTCAAACTCCTGGCGTGTGTAGAGACTCTTTACGACAACCGCAGCCCACCTACTCTTGCCCTGTTGACTACCGACCGGTATGTGGTTGTGATGGCGAGACCTATAGAAATGAATGTAATGCTTATTACAGAGCAGGATTAAATTACTATGCAGATGGAAGTTGCAGATCGTTTGATTTTGATATTACTCCGAATGCAGTTACTTATCAATTAAATTTACAGATATACAGAAAAACGCGTGGCAATGTTTTAATTACTGTTTTTAATACGCTTGGTTATCGTGAATTTGAATATCAAATTTTTGTGCCTGATGCAGTAAGCATTGGTGGTGCTTATCCTTTTCCTCTTGATTTAAACTTTTTAGATAGCGGCGTTTATCTTATACAGGTTATATCTGATGGAGAGCAACTCGTGAAGAAATTTTATAAATACAGGACGGATTAATTTTTTACAACTGATTTTATTTTCTCAATATAGCCACTTAAAATCAAGTCCTTATTATAATCGCGTTTAACCATATTGATTAAAACATGGTTGGGGGTTAAATTACGATTAGAGATAATTTGCTTAACTTCTTCAAAAGCATTTATCAATTCATCATTTGTTTGAGCCTGATATGAAAATTCGTATGGGAATGTCCAAATAATTTCACTACCATAACTCAAAGCTTCTATCACCGACAAAGAAAATCCATCATGCTCGGTGAGTCGTAAAAAAACTGGCGTACGCTGAAGTTCTTTTTGAAATTGGTCAGCACTCACCCATCCAAACACTTTCACATTTTTAGGCAATTCCACTACCGACTTTTTAACCCCGAACAATTTAAATTCTATAGCTGGAAATTTTTCAGCAAGAAACTTAAGTTGATTAATTCCATAAAACTCCTGCCGACTATCACCAATATAAGTCATGCATGAAATATTTTCATATTTCTTAATTGGCATTTTAGCATCAACAGACTTAAAAAATACATATGTTGGTTTCAATCCTAAAGTAGACACCTCTTCAAATTGCAATGTAAAATCCACGAAGTGAGAAGCATAATCAATATAATCTCTTTTTATTGTCCCGTTTTTAAAACGTTCTACTGCCAACAATGAATCTGTACCTTGCCATTGCATAATTAATTTCTTATTAAGCTTCAGCACTGCATTCAATGAACCGCTATTATCTGTTACACCATTCATTGATATTACAACATCTGCAAAAGGTAATAACAATAAAAATTTTAGTTGTTGCAGTTTCGAATTATAGGTATCACAAAATATATATTTCGAATATACATCAAACGAATTTAAATCATCTGCAAGTCGTTTGCTAAATAAAGGCAATCCATTGATAAGTACAAGCATGATTTTTTATAATGTAACTGACAATCTTTTAAAATAGCGGATTAAATCATTATTTCATTTTCAATCCCGAAGCATCGGGAGCAAATTATTTAAGTGGCCCCCTTTCAAAGGGAAGACAGTTAGCCCCCTTAATTCGCCACTATTAATCCGATTTTTATTCTTTTACCAGCTTAATTGCACCCACCGGACTGTCAACTATATTAAGATAGTAAACCCCACTTGGGAACTCTGTCAAATCTAATTTAAAATCACTACCAGTAATAATTCCTTCGCTCATTTTTCTCCCTTCATTATTGGTAATAATATAATTTTTATTTTCTCCAAGATCTAATTTGATAGAAACAGTATTCTTTGTTGGATTAGGATAAACAACAGTTTGATTTTTTTCTTGGTTACTTATTCCTGTTGTTGTTTGTGAATTAAATAAAGCTGTTACCTCTGCTTGTGTTAACGAACGATTCCAGATTCCGATATCATCAAATACACCAGCATAATAATTTCCACTTGGACCTCTGCCTATCCACAATGGTTGATTAACGCCTGATGATCCTGTTCCTGTAAATGTAGTACTGTCGATTAAAACTCCATCACGATATAACTTCATTTTAGTATTTGAATATGTGCCAACTAAATGCATCCATGCACCGATTGTATCAGTAGAATTTAACCAAGTCCATGCTGATTGTTGTTTACATGCACCAAACTGAACACCTATACCTCCTTGAATATTTGAAATAAAATTTCCTGAATTAAGATTACCCGACATTATTACTACCCCTGATGATGGTTGAACACTTTTCTTCACCCAAACTGAATAAGTAAAAGCACCAGTTTGCGAAAAGGTAAATGTTGGTGTAGCAAGTTGCATCCATTGAGTTCCTAAACCATCAACATATGCAGCAGCATTCAAATTTCCAAAACGATCAGGAACGAACGTAGTTCCATAATTCGCCAATGTATTAAGCGAAGCATTATTTGCATTTGCACCGCTGTTATTGAAGTTATACCAAGCTAATAGTCCTGTAGTTGGTACATACGAAGGAACCTGAGCAAACAAAATACTAGTTGATAAAATTGCGATAAATGTTAGTAGTGATTTTTTCATGATGTTATATTTTGAAATATAAAAATAGAATTTTATTTAATTAAAAAAAGCAATCACAAATAAAAATAAATTGTGATACATAATTATCAGTTTACAAATGGATATAAGTACTCTTTAGCTGCAAAGAAGACAATATTAAGTCAAATGGAATTTCAATTTGTGTTAAAGCGGAGGTAAATTTCAATAATGCTCGCTACAATCACAGTGAATAACGTCATTTTTCTATTTCAATATTATATTTGGCTAATAAGCCTATAACACCTTCAACAGAAAATTTAGCCTTTTTTGCTCGATTAATTTCTAGGTCGATGTAATAATTATACGATGTTCGAAAGTCTGCTTTTTCAAGTATTGTACGATCAAAAATGGCCTGGATTAAATTGCAATTATCAAACACAGCAGCTGTTAAGTCGGCCTCTGCAAAATCTACATCTTGCAATGACGAGCTTTTGAAAATAGTTTTTGTAATGGTTGTTTTATAAAAGGAAGAATGATTAAGCTGACAATTATCAAACGAAAATGAAAGTCCGAACTCATTGCAAATATCAAATCGGAGTCCGAGCATTTTACAATTCTTAAATTTCACATCTCTAAAAGCAGTCTTATTCAATTTTGTTAAACTAAGATCACATGCATTAAATGCACAGTTGACAAAACTATATTGCGATAAATCGCTATTTGAAAAATTACAATTATTAAAAGTACAATTATCATATTCGCCTTTTGCTATAATGTCGATTTTTACAAAGATTTTATCCTCTACAAAAATATGTTCCATCTGTTTATAGATTTAAAATTGATTTAAACTGATTTAAAAAATAACAACTTATTATCGTAACACTTCCCCTCCTAAAACACTCACATACCTCCTTAACTCTTCGAAATACTCATTAAACTCCTGTTCAAAATCAGCGTAGTATCTATCTAAGTAAATCGCAGCTTCATCCATACGTGATTCAAACTTTGTTCTCTTCGACATACCTGTAAGCGTTTTATTAATCCCCTCGATTGTTTTATAATTCACCAACCAATTTTGAGGGATCATATATTCAATCATCTGCTGCGTGCGCAAAGGTAATCGGTGATGATTATCATTTAATAACGAGTAAAAGTTATTTGCATAAACCGACAACTCTTCGTGATGATATTCTTCCCAATTAATAGCTAAGTAATGATCGTAAAAAACATCAACTATTACAGGCGAATATTTTCCAAACTCACTGCGCAACCTGATTTTACTTTGCTCAACAACTTTATGAGAATCGGTAAACTCATCAATCATGCGATGCAGCTTAATACCTTTTACAATTTCATCATCAAACAATTCAATTTGCTTTCCTTTTACATGATCGGCAATAAAATTTCCAATCATTATATCATGATTGTTTCCACTTAAATAAAGATGTGCTAAATAATTCATGCGTTAAAAAAAGTCCCGAGGTAAAACTCGGGACTTTTCATATTTTATTATTAAGCTTCTACTTCTTCGTATGAACTTACATCGGGACAAGTACAAACGAGATTACGATCACCGTATGCATTGTCAACACGCTTAACAGTAGGCCAGAATTTATTCTCCGACAACCATGATGCTGGATAAGCAGCTTGCTTTCTGGTATAAGGATAATTCCAATTGTCTGAAGTTAATTCTTCTGCTGTATGCGGCGCATTTACTAAAACATTATTGTGCTTATCGCCTTCTCCATTTTCAAGAGCGCGAATTTCTTCACGAATAGAAATCATAGCATCACAGAAACGATCTAACTCAGCCTTCGACTCACTCTCCGTAGGCTCAACCATTAATGTTCCTGCTACTGGGAATGCAACTGTTGGAGCATGAAAACCATAATCAATTAAACGCTTTGCAATATCACCTGCTTCAATTCCTGCAGATTGTTTAAACGCTCTGCAATCTAAAATCATCTCATGTGCACAATGTCCATGAGTACCTTTATATAAAATCGGATAATGTCCTTCTAAACGCACCTTCATATAATTCGCATTCAGAATTGCATATTTAGTTGCATCGGTAACACCTTTACTTCCTAACATTTTGATATAACCATAACTGATAAGCAAAATTAATGCACTTCCCCAAGGAGCACCACTAACTGCTGTGCCTATACGCTCATTGCTGATATTGATTACCGCATGATTAGAAAGGTAAGGAGCCAAATGACTTCTTACTCCAATAGGACCCATTCCAGGACCACCACCACCATGAGGAATAGCAAAGGTTTTATGTAAATTCAAATGACAAACATCTGCTCCAATCATTCCCGGACTTGTCAATCCTACTTGCGCATTCATATTAGCACCATCCATATAAACTTGTCCGCCGTTATCATGAACAATTTGTGTTAACTCGCGAATACCCTCTTCATACACACCGTGAGTACTTGGATAAGTAACCATCAAAGCAGCTAAATTATCTTTATGCTTCTCTGCTTTTTCTTTTAGATCAGCAACATCAACGTTACCATTTTCGTCGCATTTAGTAACTACTACATTCCAACCAGCCATTACTGCTGAAGCAGGATTAGTACCATGCGCACTCTGTGGAATTAACACGATATTACGATGTCCTTCTCCTTTAGCTTGCAAATAACCTCTGATAGCCATAAGACCTGCATACTCTCCTTGCGCACCTGAGTTTGGTTGCAAAGAGATAGCATCAAAACCTGTAACATCACATAAATAATTTTCTAGTTCCTTGATTATATACTGATACCCTTGTGTTTGATCTAATGGAGCAAAAGGATGAATGCTGTTCCATAATGGCCAGCTTAATGGAATCATTTCACTTGTAGCATTTAACTTCATTGTACATGACCCTAAGGCAATCATTGAATGATTTAATGCAAGATCTTTATTCTCCAAATGTTTTATGTAGCGCAACATATCTGTTTCGCTTCTGTATTTATTGAAAACAATATTAGTCAGAATCGCAGATTTTCTAGATAAAGAATGATCGCTATTGATTACGTTGTTATTCGTTTCTTCAAATTCAGCATCACTTCCATTAGCATTTGTAAAAACAGCTACGATGTCTTTTAAATCATTGATTGAAGTGGTTTCATCAAGAGCAATTACAACTGCATCCTCTTCGTATCTAAAGTTTATTCCTTTTGCAAGTGCATTTGCTTTTATAGTAGCTGTCATACCGTTAGCTACAACTTTAACTGTATCAAAATATGCTTCGTGCGCAATTTCATATCCTGCATTTTTAAGTGCGCCAGCCAAAGCACATGCTTTATTATGAACCGATGAAGCAATCGACTTAATTCCTTCTGATCCATGATAAACAACATACATCGATGCCATTACTGCTAATAAAACCTGAGCAGTACAAATATTTGATGTTGCCTTATCGCGCTTAATATGTTGCTCACGCGTTTGTAGTGCCATTCGCAACGCAGGTTTACCAGCCGCATCGACACTTAATCCGATAATTCTTCCAGGAATATCTCGCTTGTAATCTTCTTTAGTAGCAAAAAATGCTGCGTGAGGTCCGCCATATCCCATAGGAACACCAAAACGCTGAGAATTTCCAACAACTACATCCGCACCCCACTCACCTGGAGGAGTTAACATCACCAGTGATAATATATCTGCCGCTACTACAATTCTAATTTCTTTCGTTTTGCATTTAGCAGCAAATCCACTGTAATCATAGATTGCCCCATTCTTACCTGGATACTGAAGGATCACCCCATAGAAATTATCATCAAAATTAAATGTAGAATAATCCCCGATTTCTAATTCAATTCCTAAAGGCTCTGCTCTAGTTTTTAATACATCTAATGTTTGAGGAAAAATTTCGTCAGAAACAAAAAACTTAACTGCATTATTCTTTACTTGCTCTTTACTTCTTGTATGAAACAACATCGTCATTCCTTCTGCTGCTGCAGTCGATTCATCAAGCAATGAAGCGTTTGCCATTGGCAAGCCTGTTAAATCAGAAATGATGGTTTGAAAATTAAGTAAAGCTTCTAATCTTCCTTGAGCTATCTCAGCCTGATAAGGTGTATATGCAGTATACCAACCTGGATTTTCCAGAACATTTCGCAAAATTACAGGAGGTGTTACAGTACCATAATAACCTAATCCGATGTATGTACGAAACATTTTGTTTTTAGCCGCTAGCTTTCTTAAATTATTGATATAAGTAGTTTCATCAACAGCTTCGCCAATCGATAATGCCTCTGGCAAACGAATATCCGATGGTATGGTTTGGTTTATTAATTCATCAATTGAATTAACTCCAATCGATTTTAACATTTCTGCTGTTTCCTGCTTACCTGGTCCGATATGGCGATCGGAAAATGAATATAGTGACATAGTAAATAATTAAGACTGCAAATTTATAAAATGCATACTTGAATTTTCATGTTTAAGCGCTCGAAATACAAAATTTTTAATATTTAAATAAGCTGATTTTCAAGCCCCAATGGTTTAATCTTAAAAATACGGAATAATGGCGCCATTTTATTAAAAATACGTAGCTGAAAACTTCTTGATTTATCCTACCAAAATGGAAATTGCCCGTTGGATATTATGTAGTTTTGATTATGATAAAAAGAACAATATTCGCCTTTGGCATTTGCATGGTAATCTTTACCTGTGTATCCTTTCCAACTTTTGCACAGCAAAAGATATCTCTCCTAAATGGGAAAGTACTTAATGTTGAGTCTTATTCTATTGGTGAAATGTTTGTGAATTATAAGCTAAGTGGCGACTCTCCTAAGAAATTAAGACTAGTAGATAAATACGATGTGTTCTCTGTAATCAACGTAGAGAATAAAGAAGAAGTGCTCTACAAACCTGCCGATAGCTTAGATTTTACAATTGACCAGGCAAGGATTTATCTAGAAGGAGAAAGAGCCGCTACGAAACATTTTGATAAATCAGGATCGAGTATTTCATCCGTCTATGTAGGCGCAGCATCTGGTGTTTTTGGATTTTATTCAATTCCTTTACCCTTTATTTACAGCATGGCTTTAGGGCGCAAAAACCCTAAACAACTTCCTGATGAATTTAAAAGCTACGAAAACAACGAAGCATTTCGATTAGGATTTAACAGAGAAGCAAGAAGTATTAAGTTTAAACAAAGCCTTAAGTTCGGTTATGTTAGTTTAGGTATTAGTCTTACGATGCTAGTATTTTTGACGAAGTAAGTCATAAATGAATTACAGCAGATCTTTTCATCATCTATTACTTGCCATAACTGCTTTATTTTTCTTTATTCCTACCACTCATTTTCTTAACGGAAATAATATAGCAGCTCTTTTAGCAACAGTCCTTATAGGCACATTTTTCATTTACCGTTTATCCGTATGGGTTCCCATACTAAATTTCAAAAATCCTTACGTAGAATTTGAAACGAATCCACCAATTTATGAGTTTGTTTTGTATTGCGTTTCGATCCTTTGCTGTTATTTGTTATTGAATATAACTACAATAATCCAATTTTGTAGTTGGGGATTTTTTTCGATTGCCTATTTTACGAATATTAAAATCGGATCTTTTCAGTTTAAAGGATTAAGAAGTATTCCTATTTTGAAAACTATTCACCTTGCATTACTATGGAGCATTATAGGATTCTTGTTGGAATTAAATGAGCTAAGCTTCAACTTGGCATTTATAAAAATTATATCCATTCGATTTTTAATTATTTTTTTGATCTGCTTAGGAGTAGATTTAAGAGATATTCAAAAAGATTTGCAAGCGAAAACCACAACCCTCGCAACATTAATTGGCTTTAAAAATCTGAAAACAATAATGCTGCTATTGAATTTAAGTTTAATAGTTTTTTTATCCTTGAACTTTATTGATAATAAAATTGAATTGCTAATAGCAACTATTCTTCTGCTGTGTATTTTATATTTGAAATCACAGAGCAAATCGGCAACTTTTACCATATTATTAGATGGGACTTTGTTTCTTTATTCATTTTTGATTTTAATTTCGGATTTAACAAAAAATCTGACTTAAATTTGTACAATGAAATTGAAATCAGCTTTAGCACTCTCAATCATTTTATTTGATTTGTTTATTGGTGCAAATTTGTATGCTGAAACGCCAATGGCCCTATTTAAAAAAGGAGAAGACAAAAAAAAGGTTCGACCATTTTTTCAGTTAGATAGTTATTACTCTTTTATTGGCAATGAGCAAGCAGATGTGCAAGGGTTTAAAGCGGGCATTGAGCTTAATCAGAAATGGCGATTTGGCGTTGGATATAACAAAATCAAGTCAGACATTATTGAATGGAAACTACTTCCTGAGGAGGAAAGATCTTATTCTAATACAAATATTGTAAAAAGTCAGCTTTACCTAAATTACTATCCCGTTCTTGCCGAATATGTTATTTACAATAAAGATCCTTGGCAAGTATCAGTACCATTTACTATAGGATATGGCAACTCCTACTTCAGCTACTACGATAAAAACAATAATAGCCGCAAAATTTTTAATCATTCGATTATAATTACCGAACTAGGAGTAACTGGCCAGGTGAAGGTTTTTAAATGGATTGGACTTGGTGCAGGAATTGGCTACAGATACCTGCTTATGAATAATCCAGAGATTGAAACGAAAGTTAGCTCTCCTGTATATTCAATAAGAATAAAAATTTTTCCGGGGGCTATTATCAAAACATTCTTTCCAAACTTAAGCGGAGATTGGTAAAAGCACTGCTTAACAATTATTATCTTTGAAACATGAATAATTTAAGCTTTGATGATATTTACATGGACCTCGCCCAAAACTTGTCACGCAAATCGCATTGTGTGAAAGCAAAGGTTGGTGCCGTAATTTCGAAAGATACCCGAATCGTTTCATTAGGTTATAATGGACCGCCAGCAGGAACTCATAATTGTGATGAGCAGTGGCCTGAAGAAGGATGCGCCCGAGATCGAAAAGGCGGATGTTCGTTAGCGTTACATGCAGAAGCAAATGCAATTTTGTATGCATCAAAAAATCAAATTACCATGGAAGATGCAACACTTTATGTTACGCTTTCCCCTTGCCTAGCCTGCGCAAAAATAATTTACACTACTGGTATTAAAAAAGTTATTTACCTCGACTCCTATGCTGCCTTTAAAGGAATAACAATAGAAGAAGGAGTAGAGTTTTTAACGAGGTTTGGAGTTACAGTAGAACAGTATCAACGTAAACAATCATGAGCGAAAAATCTAATTCAAGATTGTGGACTCCATTTGTTTTTGGAATTGCATTAGCATTAGGAATTTACATAGGAGATAAATTAAATTCCAAACGTGAATTGAGTGGTGTAAATAAGATAGAGGAGATACTAAATTTTATCAATTCCAATTATGTTGACACTGTAAATATAAATGATACGCAGGATAAAGCCATCGAAGCATTATTACAACAGCTTGATCCGCATTCAGCATATATACCTGCTGCCGATCTGAAAACTGTGAATGAAGATTTAGAGGGGAATTTTGAAGGAATTGGAGTTGAGTTCAGAATAATTAATGACACAGTAGTAGTTCTTAAAGTAATAGCTGATGGCCCTAGTGAAAAAGCAGGATTACATGATGGGGATCGAATAATAAAAGTTGATAATAAAAACATTGCAAGTATTAAAATCACAAATAAAGATGTGATGAAACTACTCAAGGGCGAAGGAGGTACTAAAGTAAAAGTGACTGTTTTTAGAAAAGCAGCTGGTAAGTCGTTAAGCTATGATATTAAACGTGGAAAAATTCCAATCTATAGCGTTACTACTTCTTACATGTATAATAAAGAAATAGGATATATTTTAGTTGATCGCTTCGCGGAACATACATACGATGAGTTTATTGAAGCTACTGAGCGATTAAAAAAATCAGGAATGAAAAAACTGATCATTGATGTGCGAAATAATCCAGGAGGGTATCTCGAAACTGCAGTTGATATTGTTGATGAGATGATAGCAGGTAATAAAATGGTAGTCTACACAGAAGGAAGAAATCGTAAGAAGCAAGAATATAAAACTTCAAAAAAAGGAATTCTCGAAGATTTACAAATAGAAGTATTAGTTAATGAATCGTCGGCCTCTGCAGCAGAAATTTTGGCTGGCGCATTACAAGACTGGGACAGAGCTACAATTATTGGACGAAGAAGTTTTGGTAAAGGACTAGTACAAGAACAAACTCCAATCAGCGATGGCTCCGCAATTCGTTTAACTGTTGCGCGATATTATATCCCTTCTGGCAGATGCATTCAAAAATCTTATGCTGCTGGTAATGAAAAATATTATGAAGACTTTTCTGATAGAGAAAATCATGGAGAACTATTTTCAAAAGACAGTATAAAAATAGATAAGAGTAAAGTATATAAAACAGCAAGTGGTAAAACAGTATATGGAGGTGGCGGAATTATTCCTGATTATTTTGTGCCACTAGATACTTCTTTTTCAAGTTATTATTTGAATAAATTATTTGCAATGAATTCGTTTAGCGATTTCTGCTATAATTACGCTGATAATAATATGGTAAAACTGAAAAGCTTCGAAAGTCCTTTAGATTTTGCTATTAATTATACTATTAACGATAATCTGTTGAACGACTTTATCCATTATGCTACAACCCATGGAGTAACAATGGACCAAAACGGATATAATCGTAGCAAACCTGAAATTAAAAACCAATTGAAATCTTTATTTGCGCGCATCGCATGGGATGACGAGGGACTTTATCGTACAATCAATGAAAATGATGCTACCTTTAAAAAAGCAGTTGAATTATTTAAATGAAATTGTTTAATAAAATAAGTCAATCGCCGATACTATTTACATTAGTAATCGCAATTACTAGATTGCCTTTTTTATTTTTTGGTTACGGTTCTGAAGAAGACGCATGGGCATTGCCGTTAGTAGCAGAACGAATTGCTAGAACTGGTGTTTATGAAGTATCCCGCTTGCCAGGACACCCCTTTCAGGAATTATTATACACGGTTATATGGAATGCAGGACCTGTAGTTTATAATTTATTTACTGTATTCATTAGTAGTTTCGGAATTTACTTTTTTATCAAAATTTTACAGCACTTAAAATTAGAATGGAAATGGGCGGCTAGCAGTTTTGCTTTCACTCCTATTTTCTTTATCAACTGCACCAATAACATGGACTATGTTTGGGCGTGCAGCTTTATTATCATATCACTTTATCAAATACTAAAAAATAATTTCCTTTTTAGTGGATTATTTCTCGCTATGGCAATTGGTTGCCGTATAACTTCAGGTGCTGCTATCATTCCGATGATTCTTTTTTTGATGATCACTGAAAACGAACAATTACTCAAGAGCCTATTTAAACTTGTGTTATTCACTACATTTTTTACATTATTGATTTTTATTCCAGTATTCAAAGAATACGGGTCAACATTTTTAACTTATTATGAGCACTTCCCTATTCCTTCATTTGCTAAGAATTTTTACAAGGGAAGTTTTGGTGCTTTTGGAATTACAGGTTATATCGGAGTTTTAATACTGGTGTTTTATAGTTTTAAAAAATTAATTAAAAATCCGAATTTATTTAAGTCGCCAATAATTGTAGTCGCACTTACTGGTATAACTTTGTTTAAAATTGCATTTATATGCTTACCACTTAAATCAGCTTTCATTATTCCTGTTTTACCCTATATGTTTTTGATGACAGCTGTATTGTGCGATGAAAAAATTCAAAAATGGGCATCCATCTTATTAGTTATTTCTTGTTTTCTCTTCGGAATTAATTTATCTGATCCACTGAGAGGATCGAAAGAAAGTAAACTTAGTTATTCATTTGACGTAAGCAATCAAAAAGTTGTATTTGATGTTTTATCAGGCATTTTTACTGCTGATATTACAAAGCGAATAAACCGTACATCGTTTGCAAATGAAGTAATCGATAAAGCAAAAGGAATTCATGAGCCTACGTATGTAATCGCAGGATGGTACTTGTCGGACATTCTTGTATTACAAAAAGGGTATGAAAACGTATATGTAAAATATGGTTATTATACCAATAAAAATATACTTGATTCACTTGCGTCAATACATTATTCGATAAAGTACTTACCGCAGCAAGAAGAACTAAACGATTTACGTTTTGGAAATTCTTTTACAAAAACATGCGCAACACCTTTTTAGCTTAGTCCATCTTCAAAAGCTATTACTTTTGCTCTCCACGATTCGGGTATTTCTACAGTTGAATTACTGAGATAGTTGTAGCATACCTGCACCGACATCCCAGAGGCACAAATAAACACCTCCTGTCCATTTTCAGAAGTAATTGCGTATTCGACTTCATAACTTTTATTCCCTAATTTGCTTATACGAGAATACACGAATACATTATCTGAAAGTAAAATTGGCCGATGATAATTAATCTCAGTTTTTGCTAGTATCACTCCTTGCTCATTCCAATTAACAGTTTCATTGATAACATCTCTGAAGTAATGAATCCTTGCTAACTCAAAATAAGTTAGATGATTTGCATTATTGACATGACCCATATGATCAATATCCTTAAAGCGAATTTGAATAGCTGATTTATGTTTGAATTCTGATAGATTAAATTTCATAATTTTCTTGTTGGCGGTAAAA
The DNA here is from genome assembly GCA_947447155.1 of Bacteroidota bacterium. GTDB lineage: Bacteria > Bacteroidota > Bacteroidia > AKYH767-A > OLB10 > CAINEC01. The sequence goes on from CANFIN010000021.1 coordinate 14,302, forward strand.
TTAAGTGAAACCAATAAATGTTTATTATATTCGCTAAACAATTTAGTACCGTCATGAGAGCACTACCAATAATAAGTACAATTATTCTTTTATGCTTTTTCATTTCCTCATGTAGATTTAAAGTTGAAGGTGAGGGCCCAATTAATTTACATGAAGTAAAAATTAGCAACTTCGATAAACTATATCTTGAGGTACCAGCTCATGTTGTTATTGAAGATAGCGATACTTCTACATTCACAATTGCTTGCCAGGATAATATTTTACAGGAACTAACTATACACAATGTTGGCAAAAAATTATTGATTGAAGCAGGCAAAAAATTCGATGTTCAAAAACCAATTGAAATAAGAATTACGACTCCAAAAGTTGATTATATTGACATTACTGGAGAAGGTCAGGTAGATTACAACCCTGTAGTTTATCAAAGCGAATTAAAAATCAATCTGAATGGTAGCGGGAAGGTGAATTCACAAATCAATACAGGAGCTATTGAGGTAAACATTAACGATAATGGTGATGTTGTATTATCAGGAAAATCAGATATTTTAAAAGGAACACTCAATGGACCAGGCGATATTCATGCTTACGGTTTAATTGCTGATAAATGCAAGTTTGAAATTAATGGTTCAGGAAATGTAAGATGCAGCCCAAGCACACTATTAAAAGCAACTATTAACGGAAGCGGAGATATTTTTTATAGAGGAACTCCAGAAATCAAATCTGAAATTACAGGCTCTGGCCAAATAAAAAGAGAATCTAAATAGTGAAACTTCTTTTCCTTACATCACGATTCCCTTACCCGCTTGAAAAAGGCGATAAATTAAGAGCTTATTATTTTATTAAACACTTAAGCGCAAAGCATGATATTTACTTATTTGCAGTAAACGAGACAATGCCTGATGAGAAGTCATTAGATGCACTTCGTCCATTTTGTAAAGCAATAGAAAATGTAAAAATCTCAAAAGCAGAATCGATTATAAATTTAGCAAAAGGATTATTTCAAACTGGCCTTCCTTTTCAAACAGCTTATTTTACCTCCGAAAAAGGCAAAAAACAATTAAAAGAATTTATTCAACAACATCAACCAGACGCTTTATTTTGCCACTTAATAAGAATGAGTGAATATATTCAGGATATTAAAATAGAAAATTCGTTACTAGATTATATGGATGCTTTTTCTATAGGAATGAAACGATATGCAGAGAATGGAAGTTTGCTCATGCGCTTACCAGCACAAATTGAGTATAAGCGATTACTTGCATATGAAAACAAACTATTCAATCAATTCAAGAATAAAATAATTATTTCCAAACAAGATCAATCTTATATACCGCATCTAAACAATACAGCCATTCAAATAATTCCTAATGGAGTTGATGCAGGTTTTTATCAAAGTAAATCTAGCGAGAAAAAATACGATTTACTCTTTATTGGAAATCTTTCGTACGCACCAAACATATATGCTATAAACTACGCTGTTGAATATATTATGCCGATTGTGCCTGAATTAAATTTAGCAGTTGTAGGTGCAACACCAACTCCTGAAATATTAAAACTGAAATCAAAACAAATCAATATTGTTGGCTGGGTTGACGATAGTCGCGATGCATTTAACGAAGCAAAAATCATGATTGCACCGATGTTTATAAGCATAGGATTACAAAACAAAATAATACAGGCGATGGCTATGGAATTGCCCTGTGTAATATCGAGCATGGCTAATAACGCATTAGGCGCAACTCCAGAATCAGAAGTGTTAATTGCAGATACGCCAGAAGAATTTAAAATTCAGATTACTCGTTTGCTAAACGATGAAAAACTTTATCAAACGATAAAAACCAATGCAAGAAATTTTATTTTAAAAAATTTCAACTGGACAGAAAACACTGAAAAAATAAATCAACTTTTAATGAATTAGTCCTGCTAACAGGCCTAACATGATCCCACTAATTCCTCCAATAATCACTTCCATTTTTGTATGCCGCTTAAGTATTACGCGCGATAACCCAATAAATATACTAACCACGAAGGCAATTAGTCCTATGACATGAAAGCCGTATAAAATTAATGCTGCCAGAAAAAAAGATGTTGCCGCATGAAGCGAAATTTTTAGTTTATATCTAAACAAATAAAACACAAAAATCATTATTGAATATATTAGCATTGGAAAAACAAGGCCGATAGGGAAATTATAATAAAGACTAGCAGCTATAAGCAAAACGAGGATAAAAATTAGTTTAGGGTACGACTTACTTCGCTCTTGGTTATTACTTAAATCGAAATTTGAAATTTTGCCACGATAAAGTTGAATACTATTATATACAACAATAGGAATTACTGCAATTAAGCTGATCAATATCAATACTGATTTTGCAATCTCAGTTCCAAATAATGCTTGAATATAAAAAAAAGAAAATCCGCTAATTACCAATAAAGGATGGAAAAATATAGAAACAATTCTTGCAAAAATTTTAAGCATCTTAATTTAAAACAACACTTTTATCATTAAGCAATTTCATTTCGATTCTTAAATCATCTACTACCAAAGCAATCGTAGATTCAATCTTAGCAATATCATTTTTCAACTGCAATGGTGTTCGATTTAATTCTCTATATCCTTCTACATTTCTAATAGTCGTATGAAGCGATTTAATTCCAGCACCATCAATTGTTGGTTTAATTTTATGGGCTAAAGTAGCTGCCGCATCCATTTCACCATTTAAGCAATGTTGCTTCATCATTATAATTGTTTCAGGCATTGTTTCAATAAAAATTGAAAGCATCCTTTGCATCAAATCAACATTAGCGCCTAGCTCTTTTGTTAGATTATCGAGATTGTATAATTTATTATTTTCCAATTGAGGCTTTTTACGAGCAGGATATTTTCGTTTAACAACTTTAATAAGATCTGTTTTGCCAGCACATAATGAAATTATTTTTTTATACAACAAATCCTCCTTAAAAGGTTTTACAATTACATCCTCCATACCAGCAATTAAAAACTTTTTTTGAAATTGCTTTGCTGTATTTGCTGTTAATGCAATAATTGGCGTCTTCGATTTCTTTACATCTTTATAATTACGGATTAATGCTGTTGCTTCTAAGCCATCAATAATTGGCATCTGAATATCCATTAAAATTATTTCGTAATTATTATGCTTGAATAATTCAAATGCTTCTTGACCATTAGATGCTACATCAACTCTAAAACCCCAGTCTTGCAACATTGCCTGAACAATAAATTGATTAACTAAATTATCTTCTGCCAATAATACACGGAGAGACCCCATCATTAAGCGTTCTGAATAATCGGTGCCCTCAAAAAGCTCCTCCTTGCTTTTCTCAAATGGAAGAATAACAGAAAATTCACTCCCTTTGCCCAACTCACTTTTTACAGAAATAGTTCCAGCCATTTGATCAACAATACTTTTTACTATAGACAATCCAAGTCCAATTCCTGCCGAAGTATTTTGATTTGATAGATTTAATTGAGTAAAACTATTAAAGATTTTATCATTCATGTTTTCTTCAAATCCTATTCCTGTATCCATCACAGAAAATTCAATCCAAATACGTTCATCATTTTCTTGATGAATTTTACTAGACACTATAACTTCTCCTTCATTCGTAAATTTAATTGCATTACTAATTAAATTTAATAATACTTGATTTAACCGATATGGATCGCCAACTACTTTCGGTAAAGTATTTACATCTATCAGATGCTTTAACATTAACCCTTTTTCTTCGGCAATTACTAATTTAATTTGAACAGCTGTATCTGCAACTTGATTTACATCAAATACAACACGATCAAAACTTAATGTTCCAGACTCAATTTTAGCAATATCCAGCAAATCATTTATTATAACCAATAAATTTTCTGCTGTAGAATTTAAAACATTAATATATTTTTTCTGCGTTAATGTGAGCGGCGTTTTTTGCAACAAACGAGACATTCCTAATACACCGTTTAGAGGAGTACGCATTTCATGGCCTAAGCTCGCCATAAACTTCTCCTTTACCTGCACCGATTCTTCTGCTAACAGCTTTGCTTTTATTAGTTCGTCTTCTGCAACCTTTCGCTCAGTGATGTCTATTAAAGAACCGAACAGCCCTAATAAATTACCATCCTTATCAAATCGCAATTGCGAATTTGTTTTAATCATTTTCACTTCACCATCATGACAAATTATTCTATATGCTAAATCATGCGGTAGCTTATCATTAATAATGCGCTGCATATTTTCTTGCACCATCTGAATATCATCAGGATGAACTAAAGAAATAAATTCATCAAAGGAAGGTGCTCCTAAAGATTCTGGCCTACCCCAAATAAGAAACAAACCTGGCGACCATGAAATTTTATTTTCAATAAAATCAAACTCATAACTACCTGCCTTTGCTAATCGTTCAGCATCAAATAACAATTTCTGATTTAGAATTAATGCTTCTCTATTTTTCTTTTGTTCTGTTATGTCAGTAGAAATACAAAGTACATTAATTATATCATTCGGCCCTGGGAATGGAACTTTAATTGAATCGAAATAAAAAACTTCACCATCATCAGAAGTGAATTGCTCCTCCACTCTAATAATTACTTGTTCATTTATTACTTGATGGTCAATTGCTAAATGCTGATGAAACTCTTCATCATTTTTATATACATCCGTAATTTCAGTTGGTGGATTATTTACAAAATCGCGTTTTGTTAAATTGTTAAGTGCTTTATTAGCTTGAATAATATTTCCTTTAAAGTCCTTTACAAATATTAAATGAGGACTAGCATCCAAAATTTGCTGAATGAAATTTCTGCTGTTTTCTAAATCGACACTTATTTTCTTTTGCTCTGTTATTTCAATGCCATATCCCAAAAAATGCGTAAAGTTTCCTTTATCATCGAAATACGGATTTATTCTTCGGATATAATAGCGCTCTTTACCTTGTTTATCAATTATTCGTTCTTCAATCTCCGCTGGGATTTTAGATTCTAACACCTCTTCAAGCATCTTATGCCTTCGCTTTGCAATTTCAATTGGAACATTTCTGTATGAACAATATTCCAAATCTGTTTTACCAATAATCCATTTTCGAATTTCCGGATCACTTACGGCTTTTGGATTAACATAAACATAACGAAACTCCTTATCAAACACAACAAAATCGCCAGGCAATTGAGATAATAACGATTCAAAAAAATGTTCGTTGGGTGACATATTGAATAATCAAATTAGGTAATGCAATATACTAAATTTTTCCTTCTTTAATCATTCGATAGATTGTGCTTTTACCAATATCAAGTCGCTTGGCAACTTCAATAACATTATGATCAAAACGATTTAGATAATGTCGAATAATTCTAGCATCATATTCCGCAAGCGACAAATCCTGATCTAATAAATCAGTGGGTGTTTTAGTTGCAGTAAATGTAATATCCATCGGTGTTATTTGTGTACCATCGGCCATTACAGCAGCCAGTTCAATCACGGCTTTCAACTCACGCACATTACCGGGAAAGCGATAGAACAACAACTTATCTTTTGCTTCAGATGTTAATGACTTACGTGGAAATTTGTTTTCTATGCAAAATGAATCTAAAAAATGTTTTGCTAAAACTAAAATATCATTGCCACGCTCACATAATGGAGGTAAATTAATAGGCAACCCTAACAAGCGATAATATAAATCTTCTCTAAAATTACCCTTCGCCGTTTCTTCGCCCAAATTTTTATTAGAAGCAACAATAATCCTTACATCAACGGGTATCACTTCGCTGCTTCCTAATCGTGTTATTTCTTTTTCTTGAAGTACACGCAATAGCTTTGCCTGCATCGATACTGGCATCTCTCCTATTTCATCCAAGAACAATGTTCCTCCATGCGCATCTTCAAATTTACCAGTTCTTCTTGTGTTTGCACCTGTAAAGGCTCCTTTTTCATAACCAAACAATTCACTTTCTAAAAGTTCATGAGGTATAGAAGCCACATTAATTGCAATAAAAGGAGATTTCGCTCTGCTTGAATTATAATGAATTGCTTTGGCAACTAATTCTTTTCCAGTTCCCGTTTCACCAGATATCGAAACTACAATCTGCGTCATAGTTCCTTTATCGATCAAACGATAAACATGCTGCATAACATCACAATTACCAATGAGCAAATTGTTTTTATGATACTTTCCAGAGATTTGCTGTTTTAATTCCTGCAACTCATTTTGAAGCGTTACATTCTTTCGGATATTATTAATTGAGTTCCACAATCGCTCTTTTGACTCATCATTTTTAACAATATAATCGTATGCCCCCAACTTTAAAATATCTATCGCAGTAGAAATATTTTCCTGGCCTGAAATAACGATTACCTGGCAATGTGGTATTTCCTGCTTGATGCGCTTCAAAAGTTCATCACCCATTATATCTGGCAAAGTATAGTCTAAGGTTATTACATCAGGTTGTAAATGCAATTCCTTTAGCAATTCTTTTCCGTTAACAAATCGATGGACTTCATTATCTGGATTAGCAGATAAATGATGCTGTAAAAGTTCACCATACCAAACATCATCTTCTGCTATGAAAATCTTTAATGGTTTGATAGTATCGTTAAGTCCTGTTGTCATAAGAGATTCCAAATTTACAAAATCCATCAATCCTATTAACTTTGCAATACAAATTATGAAGCCTCACGACCCTTTCGGATCACTTCGAATAAAAGATTTCAGACTATTTCTATCTGCAAAATTTCTTTTTACAGTGGCTACGCAGATGCAAGCTATCATTGCTAGTTGGCTCATATATGAAAAAACCAAGGATCCATTCAGTTTAGGGCTTATTGGTTTGGCAGAAGCAATTCCCGCATTATCGTTAGCACTACCTGGAGGATTAATTGCTGATCGGTTTAGCAGGAAAAAAATCATGTTATTATCGACCTTATTAATAGTTATTGGTTCCGTAGTACTCTGTATTTATACGAACCCTGAAATTTCAAAACATTTTACGAACGTTGAATTTTTTAAAGGTACCGCAACTTTATATTCCATCATTTTTATTGTAGGTATTGCACGAGGCTTTTATGTTCCTGCACAAGCAGCATACTGGGCTCAAATTTTGCCTAAAGAAAAATATGTTAATGCCTCCATTTGGAATAGCAGTTTATGGCAAATCGGGGTTGTTGTTGGTCCGGCATTAGGCGGAATTTTATTTGCTCAAACGGGTGCATTTTTTTCCAGTGTTTTGGTGATGATCATTATGATGTCAGTCTCGTTATTAATCACCTTTTTTACTCCAACCTCTGTTTCTAGTAGACCAATAAATGAATCTGTAGGAGAAAGCATAAAAAATGGAATCAGCTATTTCTTTAAGCACCCAATTTTACTTTCTGCTGTTTCGCTCGATTTATTCGCAGTATTATTCGGGGGTGCAGTTGCATTACTGCCGGCATTTGCAGATACGGTGCTGCATGTAGGCCCTGAAGGATTAGGATATTTACGCTCTGCACCTGCGGTTGGCGCGGTGATAATGTCGCTCATAATGGCATTTTATCCACCCCACCATAATGCGGGCAAAAAAATGCTTTTGTGTGTTGCAGGCTTCGGATTTTGCATGATTGGATTTGCCCTTTCGCAATCATTTATTTTATCGTTTACTATTCTCTTGCTAAGTGGAATGTTTGATAATGTAAGTGTTGTAATTCGGTCAACTATTTTACAATCGCATACGCCCGATGAAATGCGAGGACGAGTTTCAGCTGTGAACAGCATTTTTGTAGGAAGTAGTAATGAACTAGGCGCATTCGAATCAGGGTTAGCTGCTCGATTTATGGGGTTGGTTCCGTCGGTAATTTTTGGTGGGATTACTACGTTAGTAGTAGTTATTATAACTCAGAAAATGGCTCCGGCTCTGAAGAAACTAACAATCTAAACAATATCCCATCCGTCAGAGAGAATTGTTTTTCTTTCGAAAGAATTAATCCATTCCATAAACAAAAGTCTAAACCCTTCAATTTCCTCGCGAATCAATTTACTGTATTCAATGTTTATAATACCGATAACCTCCATTCCAGCTAATTGATTTAACACCTTTTTAGCTGCTATTTTTACCAGAATTGAATTCTCAATTTTCTCATTATAATAGGGACTATTTTCGGCAATCACCAACTTATTCGACATCTCGAAAGAAGCAATCCTTAAAACCTTTTTATATTGATTTTCAATGTCGCCATCACCAAGTGTTTCAGAAAAAGTAATGATTAAATCGTTTATCATTCCGGCCTTTCGAATTATGGGCAAGGCCTGAACGCGGGCGTCTTCAGAAAGAATTGCTCGAATAGCCTCTTTACCCGCTTGCTTTAACAAGCTACTATCTTCTAAAGTATTCCATCCTGCTTGGCTTTGATTTTCCATCTATGAAGTCGTCTTTCGCTTTTTTCAAATGTAAGGCAGTAAAACTATACGAGTCAAGAAGAGTATTAATAAACTTGCTAACAATTATAAAAATCGTAGAATTTATTAAATAAAATCTAGGCATTGGTCTCGAGAATAAGCATTAACTTCGCGGTCTATTGCAATAAATATTATGTTAGATTTTGTAAACGGACTGTTAAAAAAGTTTTTTGGCAGCAAAGCAGAAAAGGATTTAAAGGAATTAACTCCCTTTGTTGGACTGGTAAATTCGGAATACGATAAATTGTCAGCGCTAAGCAACGATGCGTTAAGGGCAAAAACTTTCGAGTTTAAAAAACAAATCCAAGATTATATTCATGAAATTGAAAATGAATTAAGCGAACTTAATTCTTCATCTGAAGAGAATCCAGATATGGATCTTCAAGAAAAAGAAAAAATCTTTACTCGCGTTGATGAACTTAAGAAAGAAAGAAATCAAAAAATAGAAGACGCTTTATTAGAAATTTTACCAGCTGCATTTGCAGTTGTAAAAGACACTGCTCGTCGTTTAAAAGAAAATGCAGAGTTAGAAGTTACCGCTACTGAACACGATAAAAATTTAGCGGTTAAAAAAAGCAATGTGATAGTCCGTGGTGAAAATGCATACTACCAAAATAAATGGATGGCTGCAGGTAATGAAGTTACTTGGGACATGGTGCATTACGATGTACAGCTAATTGGTGGTACTGTATTACATCAAGGCAAAATTGCTGAGATGGCAACGGGTGAAGGAAAAACGTTAGTGGGTACACTACCTATTTACCTGAACGCTCTTGCTGGAAGAGGAGTACACGTAGTTACAGTAAATGATTACTTAGCAAAGCGTGACTCGGAATGGAACGGACCTGTATTTGAATTCTTAGGCTTAACAGTAGATTGTATTGATAAGCATCAACCAAACAGTAACGATAGAAGAAAAGCTTACCTTGCTGATATTACTTACGGAACAAATAATGAATTCGGTTTCGATTATTTGCGCGACAATATGGCACGTAGTACCGAAGATATCGTTCAACGTGAGCATCACTTTGCAATTGTGGATGAGGTTGACTCCGTTTTGATTGATGATGCAAGAACACCTTTAATCATTTCTGGTCCTACTCCCAAAGGTGATGAGCAAGAATTTTTTGAATTAAAGCCTCGCATTGAAACGTTAGTAAATGCACAAAAAGCATTTATAAATACTCTTATCGCTGATGCAAAGAAAAACTTAGGCATTAAAGAGAAAGAGGATGAAGTTGGATTAGCTTTATTAAGAGCGTATCGCGGTTTGCCAAAGCACCGTGCACTTATCAAGTTATTAAGCGAGCCGGGTGCAAAAGCATTAATGCAAAAAACAGAAAACGCTAACATGGCTGATCATGGTCGTGATATGCGTGAGAAAGTAGATCCAGATTTGTTTTTCGTTATTGATGAAAAGAATCACACAATTGAGATGACAGATAAAGGTCATGATTTAATTAGTGGAAATTTAAACGACCCACACTTCTTTGAAATTCCTGATGTTGGATCAATCATCGCTGATCTTGAAAAATCAAATTTGCCTGCTGAAGAGAAACTTCAAAGGAAAGATGAATTGATGCGTGACTTTTCAATTAAAGGAGAACGTATCCATACTGTAAATCAATTGTTGCGTGCTTATACATTGTATGAAAAAGATGTTGAGTATATCATTGATGGTGGCAAGATTAAAATTGTTGATGAGCAAACAGGTCGTGTATTAGATGGCCGTCGTTATAGCGATGGTTTACATCAGGCAATTGAAGCAAAAGAAAATGTTAAAGTAGAAGCTGCTACGCAAACGTATGCTACGGTTACTTTACAAAATTATTTCCGTATGTACCATAAGTTAGCGGGTATGACGGGAACTGCAGAAACAGAAGCAGGCGAGTTATGGCAGATTTATAAATTAGATGTTGTTGTTATTCCTACTCATCGTAAGATTTCAAGAAAGGATGATGAAGACTTGATTTATAAAACTACGCGTGAAAAATACAATGCGGTAATTGATGCTATCGTAAAATTAACAGAAGCAGGCCGTCCAGTTCTTGTAGGTACTACCTCTGTTGAAGTTTCTGAGCTATTAAGCCGTATGCTTTCACAGCGTAAGATTAAACATAATGTCTTGAATGCAAAACAACATCAGCGCGAAGCAGAAATTGTTGCAGAAGCAGGTAAAGCTAGTCAGGTAACGATTGCAACCAACATGGCTGGTCGTGGTACCGATATTAAATTAGGGCCTGGAGTTAAAGAAGCAGGTGGATTAGCAATCATTGGTACGGAGCGTCACGAGTCTCGCCGTGTTGACAGACAGTTACGTGGACGTGCGGGACGACAAGGAGATCCAGGTTCATCGCAATTCTTTGTTTCGTTAGAAGATAGCTTAATGCGTTTGTTTGGCTCAGAGCGTATTGCTAAAATGATGGATACATTAGGCTTGAAAGAGGGAGAAGAAATCCAACATTCGATGATTACTAAATCGATTGAGCGAGCGCAACGCAAAGTGGAAGAAAACAACTTCGGTATTCGTAAGCGTTTGTTAGAGTATGATGATGTGATGAATGCACAGCGCGAAGTGATTTACAAGAAACGTCGTCATGCATTATACGGAGAACGTTTATCTCTTGACCTTCAAAACATGCTTTATGATTTAAGCGAGTCGGTGATTAATCAATTTTATGAAGACAAAGATTACGAAGGATTTAATTTTGAATTGATACGCATATTCGCGATTGAAAATCCTATTTCGGAAGATCAATTCCTGAATGCTAAAAACGGAGAAGAGCTTTCAGAAATTCTTTATGATAAATTAGACGAGCATTATCGTTTTAAAACTTCAAATACAGCTGAACGAGCATTCCCTGTTATTAAAAACGTATACGAGCAACCAGGACAACAATATGAAAATATCGTAGTTCCTTTTTCTGACGGCATTCGTAATATTCAAGTATTAGCGCCTCTGCGTAAATCGTATGAATCACATGGCAAGGAAATCATTTCAGCATTCGAAAGAAATATTACACTTGCTTTAATTGATGATACGTGGAAGAATCACTTGCGTGACATGGACGACTTAAAACAAAGTGTTCAGAATGCAGTTTATGAGCAGAAAGATCCGTTGTTGGTTTACAAGTTAGAATCCTTCAATTTATTTAAGAAGATGGTAGACGAAGTAAATAGAGATACCATGTCGTTTTTATTCAGAGGAAATATTACTGCACAAGATCAAAGTCAAGTGAAGCAAGCTGCAGCCCCTGTGCGTCAGGATTTAAGTAAATTAAAAACATCGCACGAAGAATATCAGGGAGGCTCATCTAACGGTGATGGAATGCCGCAAAATCAACCAGCACCGAAAAACGAACCTATTCGGAATCAAGCGAAGATACTTCCAAACGATCCTTGTCCTTGTGGCAGTGGAAAGAAGTACAAGAAATGTCACGGAGTAGGTAACGAAGGCTAATTAGCAAATTCAAGAATTTATTATGAGTACAATACATGAAGTTTTATCGATAGATATTAATTCATGTGTTGCGCTATATACAAAAGATTTGTA
>CANFIN010000022.1 GCA_947447155.1 Bacteroidota bacterium
AAAGGACAACAGTTAGAAGATCATTATTTCGGTTCTATTCCTGCTCGTGTGCTTTCATTTATGGCAGAGTTAGAAATCGAATCATTGAAATTAGGTATTCCTTTAAAAACACGTCATAATGAAGTAGCTCCTTCGCAGTTTGAATGTGCTCCCGTTTTTGAAGATATCAACTTAGCAGTTGACCATAATTCATTATTGATGGATTTAATGGAGAAGATTGCACGCAAGCATCATTTCAAAATTCTTCTTCATGAAAAACCATATGCTGGTATCAACGGATCAGGTAAACACAACAACTGGAGTTTAAGTACAAGTACTGGTAAGAATTTATTATCGCCAGGTAATTCTCCAAAGAGCAACTTAATGTTCTTAACATTTTTTATCAATACAATTAAAGCTGTGCATGAGCATGCCGACTTAATGCGTGCATCAATTGCATCTGCAAGCAACGATCATCGTTTAGGAGCTAACGAAGCGCCTCCTGCGATTATGTCTATCTTCTTAGGTCAACAGTTATCAGCGGTGTTAGACGAAATCGAGAAATCGGTGAAGGATAAAAAAATGACGCCTGAAGAAAAGACTGCATTGAAATTAAACATCGGTAAGATTCCAGAAATCTTATTAGACAATACTGATCGTAATCGTACATCTCCATTTGCTTTCACTGGAAATAAATTTGAGTTCCGTGCAGTAGGTTCAACAGCTAACTGCGGACATCCAATGACGGTATTAAATACAATCGTGGCAGATCAGTTAAAGAAATTCTATGTTGAAGTAGAAGCATTAGCGAAGAAAGGAATGAAAAACGATGAAGCAATTTTAAAAGTATTGCGTAAGTACATCGTAGATAGCAAGGTAATTCGCTTTGAAGGAAATGGGTATAGCGAAGAGTGGAAAAAAGAAGCCAAGAAAAGAGGATTAAACAATATCACTACTACTCCTACTGCGTTAGATGCTTTTGTATCGAAGAAAACGATGAGCTTATTTGAAAGCAATAATATTTTCAATCATCGTGAGTTAGAAGCGCGTCATGAAATCATGCTTGAAACATACATCAAGAAAATTCAGATTGAATCACGTGTGATGGGTGTTGTTGCAACCAATCATATCATTCCTGCTGCTATTAAGTATCAACACTTATTAGTACAAAATGTAGAAGGCTTGATGGATATTAAAATGCCTCGCGACACTTATGCTGCGCAAGTTGAGATCATCAAAGAAATTTCTAATCACATTACTGTAATTAAGAAAAACTGCGATGCGATGTTAGATGCGAGAAGAAAAGCAAATGCTATTGACAATATTCGCACAAGAGCCATTGCTTATTGCGATAAAGTAAAATTACACTTCGATGAAATCAGATATCACGTTGATAAATTAGAATTAATTGTTGACGATGAATGCTGGCCTCTGCCGAAATATCGTGAGATGGTAACAATCAGATAATTTGATATCAATCTAAAAAACGAAACCCTGATAAATAATTATCAGGGTTTTTTATTGAGTAAATTTCCTCTAACTAAAACGTCATGTTCACACCTAACGATGGCAACACAGGCAACTGATTCACGCGCTTATAGCGAATACGGTCGAAGTAAAAAATATTTTCACGATTGTAAACGTTGATTAAGCTCGCCAATATTTCCATTTCAGAATGCTCACTCAACATCAATGTTTTCTTTACACTGATATCCATACGGTGATAATCGGGTAAACGACCTTGATTTAAATCGCCATAGCTAATGCCGAGATATCCATTCGCCGTATTAGGATCCGTATATAATCCATTGGCAAAATTTAAGTACTCATAAAAGCCGGCTGTTTTTGTAAATGGAAAACCTGAACCATAATTCCAACGCACATTAACTTCCCAATTTCCTTTCTCGCCAAACGTATAGGCTCCTACTAAATTTATATTATGTCGGCGATCGAAATGCGGACTATAGGTGCGTATACCATCATTACGAGTAACTTTCCCTAAAGAGTAGACACCCCACAAATACATACGCTTATGTTCGTATTTCAAAACGAAATCTACTCCGTAAGCTTTCCCTGACTCTACGATATAATCTTTTGTTTTATAATCGGGTTCATTGGAATATGTTCCATTATCGGGATAAATTTTATCACGATTAATATTTGTTAGTTGTGTAAAATCTTTGATGTACGTTTCTACGTTCAAATCAAGATCTTTTAATATATCGATTTCGCAACCAGCAATAAGATCTCTTGCTTTTTGCAAGTGTGACGTTACAGTCTTACCGTTAAATTCACTTGGAAGATTTTCAGGGCCTGATAAAAATCCGTAGAATAAATTCACTACATCTCTATCAGAGGAAGTACTTAACAAATTTTGCGAATACATTCCGCCAGCAAATTTGAATCGGAATTTATCAGCTGCATTCCATTTAAATCCGATGCGAGGCTCAGGAGAGAATTCAGAAAGTGATGCATAATACTGAATACGCATACTTGGCTCCAGCACCCATTTATCATGAGTAATACGGTACTTTAAAAAACTTCCAAACTCAGTAGTATTTTCTATTTGCTCCGACTTCAAACCTGTAATTGTCTGTGCAGTATATTCTGTTCTGAATCCTAATACTTCAAATCCGAATTTCAATTCGTTTCGATCGATATAGCTCACGAAATTCATTCCCAAGTTAAATCCATTTACTCCGCTAGAGCGTGGTTTATCACTGGCTTCTTGCTGTTGGATTTTATAACCTGAATAAGCAAATACTCCTTCCATTAACATATTTGAACCTTTAGGAACCAATAAGAAATTAGAGCCAAATCCACTACTCTTCCATCCTATCGAAGCAATATCTCTGAACTTCGCATCATCCTGAAAGTTATATCCGAACACACTGAACTTACTTCCGTTTTCTCCATTCATCGAAACCTTGCCATAAAAATCATTGAACGAATACGGTAAGCCACCATCGTTAGTATTCACATAATCGTAAAAAACTTTTGATGATTTATCGAGATATGAATTTTTAAACGACAATACATAAGTTGTGCTACTACCACCATCTGTTTTTTGTTTTGCAATCGGACCTTCTAATAATAATTTAGAACCGAATGTACTTCCTGAAATTTTTCCTTTCGTACGCTTTTTATTTCCATCACGTGTTGAAATATCCATTACTGCTCCGATGCGATCACCATACTCTGCATTAAATCCTCCAGTGTACACATCTGCATTACGCAAAATATCTGTATCAAACACTGAGAATAAACCAATCGAGTGAAAAGGATTATAAACCACCATTCCATCGAGTAAAACTTTATTCATGATAGGCGTTCCTCCACGAATATAAAGTTGTCCGCCTTGATCACCACTAAAAACAACGCCTGGCAATACTTGTAAGTACTGCGCTAAATCGGGCTCACCACCAATTGCAGGAACCATAGAAATATCTTTCGGCGTAATTTTCTGAACAGACACCTGCACCTCTGTTCGCTGAGTTGCTTTCTCTGCAGAAATATTTATGGCTTTCAGATTTATAACCCTACGAGTTAATGTAAACTGCTGCGTTATGACGTTATCGATAGTAATCGTAATTTCAGCTGAAGCGGTATCATATCCAATTGCAGTAGCAACTAAATTATATTTCCCCGGAGGAATTCTATTCAATGTATAAAATCCATTTACATCCGTAGTAGTTCCAACACCTGTTCCTTTTAAAAATACTGGTGTGAATAAAAGTGGTTCTCCATTATCACGGTCATATAAAAATCCTTTTACGCTTCCATTTTGCGCGAATGCAATTTGAACTATAAATAAGAAGGAGAATATTAAGTAAGTAAGTTTTTTCATTTTATTTTACGGTCGTTTCGCCGAGCTGAAGGATCACATCAAATTCGTTTGCAGTAAGCGCGGTGACAGATAATCGGTTTAAACGAAGAAGTTGAATTTGCGCAAGACGCGGCTCCGTTTTAATAGTTGCCAGTGCTACTGGATTTTTTAATTTTTTAACAGGTTTTAAATTCACTACCGACCATGTATCATCTTCGGCAGTTGGATCTGGATAATGTTCCTTACTTACTTTCGCCACACCAACTACTTCGAGTCCTTCGTTGCTATGATAAAACAAAACAAGATCGCCTTTTTTCATAGCGCGCATATTATTACGTGCAAGGTAATTGCGCACACCATCCCAGAAGGTTTCCTTATCGGCCACAAACTGATCCCATGAATACTTAAACGGCTCTGATTTTACTAACCAGTATTGCATTTTGATTTTTTTAAGAATGTGAAGATAAGTTTAATTTACTAATGTGCTCCCGAGGCTTCGGGATGGGTTAATGTGCTAATTTGAAGATAAGGTTGGTATTCCCATCAGTGGTGGCTTAAACCCGTCACTGAAAATTTGTTATAATGATTTTTAAATCAGAAAAACGCGTATAAAATCAGGAAAGGGCCTGTCGTAGTGCAAGCACAATTTTGGAAGTCCCGTGCTTGTTCTCCAGGCGGTCCCTGATCGTATAGACTCGCGAGACTCGAAGGGCACGACTCGAAAGGCATTCAACTATTCATCAAATAAAAAAAGTTATTGGGGCCCTAGCGCTTCGAGCACCTCAGCGACCGGACCTGATTTTAAATAAAAACAGGATTGCGGTGATTTGCAGCATCACCGTGGACCAAAAAATCACAGGCGCGGGCCTGTTGTAGCGCAAGCACACTTCAGGCAAACCCGCGCCTGCCATAAAAATAAAAACCGAGGCTCTCGCCTCGGTTTTCTGTTGGTAGCGGGGATAGGACTCGAACCTATGACCTTTGGGTTATGAGCCCAACGAGCTACCTCTGCTCCACCCCGCACTGTTTGTGAGGTGCAAATATAGGTAAGTTTGCCTTTGTATTCTCAAAAGCCCTAAAAAAATCTTAATAAAAATTTAGAACCGCACTGTATCAGACAGATAGAAAAATAAAATCTCAATCACCCTACTCCTCCATCAATCTTTTTAGATTCCCCTGCTTATTTGCTTCTCTCTTATTTTGTCCGTAGGAAGTAAAATAGCGATGATTGCTCAAAAACTGAATTTGCATTTGGTTCCATTCATCGACGCCATTTACAGCTCCTCTTTCAAACAATTCTCTATAAAGAAGATCTCCGATTTCTTTAAAATCACTTCGACCTAAATAATCAAGATCCGCATCACATATAATCTCTTCTAATTTATTTTTAGGATTAACGGGCATGCATGTGGCCATAATCAAAACACAAATGTGATCTATCTCTGTAAGTTCATAATCAAAATCAGGCAACATTTCACGAGCAATTTTGCAACTATGTTGCTCATGGTTTTCTTGATTTATTATAAAACCTGCATCATGAAAAAGTGCTGCTACCAATAATAATTCCTTTTCATATGCGTCTATCTTTTCATAGTCTGCGATTCGTTCAGCTGATTCGTGCATATCAACAGTATGATGGTAGCTATGATAATGGAAAGATGGCGACAACTCGTCTTTTAGCTTTTTTAATATTACTTCTTTCAATCTGGAATATCGCTGCATTGCTACGAAAGGTTTGTAATTAATTTTTCCTTTAGTAATTCAGGAGTAAATGGTTTCATCATATAGTCATTCATACCAGCTTCATAGCATGCATCAATTTGCTCTTTTAATACGCTAGCGGTCATCGCACAGATACGCAACTGATCATATCCCATCTTACGTATCTCGCGTGTAATTTGAAATCCATCCATGTCAGGTAGTTGTATATCCATAAATACTAACGAATATTGTTTTTCATTTACCATTGTCAAAGCCATTTCACCATTATCAGCCACATCAATTTGAATTGTAGGAAATATCTCTTTTATTGAATCAACAGCTACCATCTGATTAAACATGTTATCCTCAACAAGTAAAATAATCTTATCATTGATGTCCAAACTTTCAGCATCACTAGCACTTTCAACTACTACGGGAGCTTCCGCAATAGTAAAATCGACCGTAAAATAAAATGTAGATCCAACATCAGGAACGGAAGCAACTTCTAAAGCACTATTATGTAATTCTACCAACTGTTTTGAAATGGTCAAACCTAGTCCTGTACCGCCAAACTTACGAGTTGTGTCACTTGATGCTTGGCTAAAGCTTTCAAAAATCTTATCAATTTTATCTTGCGGAATACCGATGCCTGTATCAATTACACTAAATTTAATAGATGCTTTTTCTTCTATTGAATTTAGCAACTCTGCTTTTAAAGTAACACCACCTTTCTCCGTAAACTTAATTGCATTACCCAACAAATTAGTAATTACCTGCGTAAATCGTGTTTCATCACCTACAACATAATCAGGAACACCTTCATCTATACTTTCCTTAAGAAATATATTTTTCTCTTCAGCTCTGATATTAAGAATTAGCTTAATACTCTCTAATGTTGTTCTAAGTGGAAAAGGTCGTTGTTCCAATTCCATTTTACCAGCTTCTATTTTAGATAAGTCTAGAATATCATTAATGATAACTAAAAGATTTTGTCCACTCTTTTTAATGACATCTAAATACTTTGCCTGTTGCTCGTTTAAATCTGATTTAATTAAAAGATTGGTAAGCCCCACAATTGCATTCATTGGTGTTCGAATCTCATGACTCATATTAGCCATAAACTGATCACGAAACTTTTGTGTTTCAATTAAACTAGTTTTCGTTTCGTTTAATTCGAAATTAATTTTAGTAAGTGCTTCAAGCGTCTCGCTCAACTCTTTTGTTCTTTGTTGAACTTGCAATTCTAACTTTCGTTCACGATTTCTTGCTTCGGCTAAGGCTGTTTCATTCGATGAGCCTAAACGATGAAAAGTAGTTTTAAAAATATTAAACACCAAGGCAGGGTATTTAACTGATAAGCTATAAAATTTTTCTTTGTTAATTTTTATAACCTTAAGCTCTGTTTTGGCAATAATGGTTGCTACAGCATGCCCGTCAGCAAAAATACTTTCACCCATCATCGATAATGGAGGCAATTCAGCTAGTAAAATATCTTCGTTAAATATACTTGCTATTCCTTCATCGATAATAAATAATGCAGAAGGAATATCACCTTTATGATTAATAACTTCATTAGGCTGATAAATTTTAATTTCTGCTTCCAGCAAAATTTCTTCAATAATATCATGAGGAATATTTTGAAATAAGGAACAATTTTGCAAATAAGTAATATTCATACGATGATAATTTTTATGTAAATATAGCATACAAACATTTAAATTCAGTTTTCAAGCTGAAAATCAATAATAATTATAACACTATCATAATATTTCTACCTGTTACATTGATTATGTAATAAAAAAATAAAACAAATGTTATAACGATAATTTGATTGTTGTTACACAATATTCACCTCAGGAATGATTGTTACCTGAAACTTATCCAACACAGATTGCTGAATCGCCAAAGCCAATTGATAAATCTCATCGCCACTAGCATTACCATAATTAACTAATACTAGCGCTTGATCTTTATGTGAACCACAATTACCCACCACCTTACCTTTCCATCCACACTGTTCAATTAACCATCCGGCTGCTAACTTATATCCGTTGTTTGTCGGATAGGCAACCACGTTAGGAAAATCATTTTTCAAACGTTCATATTGTATTGAAGTAATCTCTGGATTTTTAAAAAACGAACCCGAATTTCCAAGCACTGCAGGATTCGGCAATTTTGAACTACGAATAGCAATAACAGCATCACTTACATTTTTAATAGTAGGATGTTCTACGTTCATTGTTTGAAGTTGTTGCTGAATAGCACCGTACGTTGTATTAACTGTTGCATTCAAATTCAATCGAAATGTTACAGAAGCAATGAAATATTTATTCTTTTTTTCATTCTTAAATACGCTTTCTCGATATCCGAATTTGCAATCAGCATTGTTAAATTTTTCTAGTTGCAGAGTTTCTAAGTTCAATGCTTCTAATTCATAAAACACATCTTTCATCTCCACTCCATAAGCACCAATATTCTGCATTGGCCCTGCTCCTACACTTCCAGGAATTAGACTCATATTCTCAACTCCACCAAATCCATTTTCTATACAATACAAAACGAAGTCGTGCCATCCTTCTCCTGATGCTGCCTTCACCATAACAAAATCGGCATCACGACTAACTACTTCAATTCCTTTTAAGCAGTTATGAATTATTAATCCGTGAAAATCTTTTGTAAGCAACACATTACTGCCTCCCCCTAAAAACATTTTTGACGTATCAGAAAAATGATCATCCTTCAAAACGGAAATCAACTCATCAATCGAATGTATTGAAGTAAAATAATCAGCATTAACATCCAATCCGAAGGTGTTGTAATTTTTAAGCGACTTGTTTTCCTCTATAAACGGCATTCAACGAAAATAGTAAAATAAGTCAGTATCCGTATTTATCTTTCCAGCGATCTTTCAAGAACTTTCTTAACTCTTGCTCGCGGGCATTATTTCCCGGTTCATAAATACGAACATTCTTTAAGCTGTCGGGCATAAATTCTAAATCGACAAAATTATTTTCGTAATTATGCGCATACTCGTATCCTTCTCCATAATTTATTTCTTTCATAAAAGAGGTGACAGGATTTCTTAAATGCAAGGGCACTGAGGGGTCACCATATTCCTGAATAAGCTTCTGCGCTTTTTTATAAGCCATATAGGAAGCATTACTCTTAGGAGATGAAGCCAAGTAAATAGCAGTCTGGGATAAGTTCAAAGCACACTCGGGATATCCTATCATTTCCACCGCCTGAAAACATGCAGTAGCAATCAATAGTGCATTTGGATTTGCATTACCAATGTCTTCACTCGCAAGAACCAACATTCGTCTTGCAATAAACTTTGGATCTTCTCCACCTTTCAACATGCGCGTCATCCAATACACCGCAGCATTAGGATCACTTCCTCTCAATGATTTTATAAATGCTGATATAATATCATAATGTTGTTCGCCGTTTTTATCGTACTGCGCAATGCGCTGATGCGATAATTTCAAAACCAGCTCATCTGTAATTTCAATTTTATCACTATCAGCAGCAGTACAAACAAGTTCTAATACATTCAATAATTTTCTTCCATCACCGCCTGATATTTTAAACATAGCGGAGGTTTCTTTCAAAAGAATATTTTTCTGCGAAAGGATTTCATCATTACGAATTGCATACTCAACAATTTGTAACAAATCTTTTTCTGTTAAGGGATTTAAAATATAAACCTGACAACGCGAAAGCAAAGGACGAATTACTTCGAAAGAAGGATTTTCTGTTGTAGCACCAATTAATATTATAATGCCTTGCTCAACGGCTCCTAAAAGAGAGTCTTGTTGCGATTTATTGAAGCGATGAATTTCATCAATAAATAAAATTGATTTCCCATTTTTCTTTGCCTTATCAATTACTTCACGAACATCTTTTACACCCGCATTGATTGCACTAAGTGTGAACATTGGAATATCTATTGAAGAAGCAATAATATTTGCAAGCGAAGTTTTACCAATCCCAGGCTCACCCCAAAAAATTAAGGATGGCAATGTTCCATTTTCAATAAATTTTCTGATTACTCCATTAGCGCCTGTTAGATGTTCTTGTCCTACAATATCATCTAAATACTTAGGACGTAATCTTTCGGCAAGAGGAATATTTTTCATCGTTATTCTTAGTCGGCAATAGAAAGCACCATTATTTCAATTCGATTATTGACCTGATGATCTTCTTCAATACACAACAAACCACCTTTACACTTATTTAAAATCTTTTTAGACCCATATCCATTTACTTCCAATTGAGTTGGATTAACTCCAAGTTTTATTAAATTCTGTTTTACTAAGAGCGCTCTTTTTTCAGTAAGAATATTATTTTCATGTTCACTACCACGCACATCCGTATATGAACCTATTTGCACTTTTACTCCTGGATTATCTTTTAAAATTTCAGACAACAACTGCATTGGCTCTTCCGATGTAGGTATTAGATTAGTTGTCTTTTTACTAAAGCTGATACCATACCAGATAAATGGTTTTTTAATTTGAATTTCTTTCAAGTCGAATTTAATACTTATCGTATCTGACTGTTTAACATCCTGCGTATTGACCAAATGCTTTTTTAAGTAATGGTTTTTATCGCTGCATTTAATTTCAAACACGTGACCTGGCCCAACCATTAAAAACAATTTTCCAGATGCATTACAGTAATAATTTTTAAACTGTTTACCATCTTTAAAAACAGAAATTTTCGCATTAGAAATATTATCATGTGATAATTGATCAACGGCTTCTATGGCAACAACAATTTGAGGAGGCGTTCTTTTAAACTCATAAATTTTATCATTCCCATCACCTCTGTTAGTTGAAAAAAATCCATTGTACCCGGACGTATCACAGATATAACCAAAATCATCTTGAGAAGTATTAACTGGATATCCGAGATTGTAAGGAGTAGTCCATCCCTCACTTTGCAAAACAGATTCATAAATGTCTAAACCACCTAATCCAAAATTTCCATCGGAAGCAAAATACAATGTTGAATCATTAAATAAAAACGGAAACATTTCATTGCCAGAAGAATTAATTGTACTACCCAGATTTTCTGGTGCACTCCATGTATTATTTAGTTTAACAGACTTATAAATATCAGTACCACCATATCCCCAAGGAAGATTAGCAATAAAATACATTACATCACCTTTTGCATTTAATGTTGGATGTCCTACTGAATACTCATCGCTACCTAACTTTATTGGTCCAGTAATTTTGGTTGTAGAATTTTCAATTGTAGCTTCAAATATTTTAAGCACATTAAAACTCTTTTTATTTTTTTCAATTTTATTACTGATATAATTATTTCGTGTGAAATAAATTTTCGAGCTTAAATTATCTACAGCAAGGGGTCCTTCATTAAATTTTCCATTCACCTCTCCTTTTAAAGAAACAGGATCCAGCCAATTCCCGTTAGTAGATTTTTCGCCATAGTAAATATCAAAATACCGATTGCCTGTTAAATCAGAAGTCAGATTAGACATTCCTCGATGATACATATCTGAAATAAAGAGAATGCCGTTTTGATAATAAGCAGGACTAAAAACATTTATTCCAGGAGCGCAATAACGAATTGGTTTAACAGAATAAAGTGTTGTATCACCAAAGAAGAAAAATGAACTATCACAAACATTTATTAAGTTCTTAACCTTTTTATCGGAAACATTTACCGTTGAATAAACCTCAAGATATTTTTTAGCATCATGATATTTACCGTTCTTAACCAACAACTCTCCTAGACGATAGTTCCACTCTATTTTAGGATTAGGATTATTAAATAACTTCTTATACCAAAACTCTGCTTTAACAGTATTGCCCATATTATAATAACAATCTGCTAAATTAACAGCAGCATTATAGTCAAATCTTTTTGACAATACATATTCATAATCTTCTACAGCGGGAGCGTAGGCTGTTAGTGCATAATTTTCATTCGCCGTTCGAAGACGAATATTCACACATCCGCTAAGCAGCACAACGACAAGAAAATATGTCAACTTGATTTTTCTCATCCTAAAAATAGCGTGGTGATTTAATTTTTAATACAGGATATCCGAAGTCATAACCTAACATCAATTCATGCGACCCAGAATTATAATTACTTATACCTCCAAGTGTAATATCATAGGAATAGCCAACTCTAAATTTTCTATTTATCTGGTATTCAAACAAAGCTACAATTGCTTCATCCGAACGATAAGAAGCTCCGATCCAAAATATTTCATTAAATAAAAAATTGACATTTAAATCATACTGCATAGGAGCGTCGCCTTCTTTTTTAACCAAAACTGAAGGTTTGATTTTGATATCATGTTCCGTTTCGATTATACCACCCATAGTAAAATAAGCTCTTCGTCCCAAATGATGAATCTGTTTTGTTTCTTGATCAAAATTTTCTGAAGGTTTATAATTCACCAAATAAGGCACCGACAAACCTGCATAAAACAATGGACGATAAAAATAAGCACCGAAACCAGCATTTGGAAGCACACTTGTGAAGGTGTTGTAATCAAATATTTTATCACCCGGGTCCCAATACGTTAATTCAACAACGTTAGAACTAAAATTAGTGAACCCCATTTGCAATCCTACACTTAACTTACTTACATCACCAATTGGCAAATGATAAGCTAAAGAAACATAAGCATCTGTTTGATTTGTTTTACCAATTTTATCTTTCTGTATAAAAGCACCCATCCCTAGTTTTTTCTTAGGTAAAAGCCCATGAATACTACCAGAATAAGTAACTGGAGCTCCATCAAATCCAACCCATTGTTTACGGTACATCATGGTAGTACTTACAAACTCTTTGCTGCCAGCATAAGCAGGGTTAAGCACTAAACCATTAAACATATAATGGCTAACCAAAGGAGTTTGTTGCGCCATTACTAATGACGATAAAAACACAAAAAGGAAAATCAATATGCGTTTCATCGCCTTAGGTCTATGTAAGTTTTATAATATTTATTAATTGATCGTAATTTAAGCACGGCGAAGTAAGTCCCATCAGAAACCATATTTCCATTATTATCTCTACCATCCCAATTATTCATATAATGCTCCATAGAATAAACTTCAAGACCCCAGCGATTAAAAACTGTTAATTCATTATCCGGAAAATCTTGAATACCCTTCACTTCAAAGTAATCATTAAACCCATCATTATTAGGGGTAAAAGCATTTGGCAGTAAAACAGGGTCCAAACAATCGATAGAGTCACGAACAAAAACATTTACAACTCCAGTATCGCGACAAGTACCATTTACGACTATCCAGTTAAACAAATTAGATCCATAACTCAAATTACTTACCAGCGTAAATGGATCCGAAGTGTCTGCAATAATTGTAGCTGATGAATCAGACCAAAACCCATAACCAAATTGTGGACGAGTAGCATTTAAACTAATTTGATTACCACATACTATTTTATCACTACCTGCTTGAGCGATAATTTGAGATGAAACATTAACTAATACTTGATCAGAATCTGCACAAACGCCATCTGATATTATCCAAAGAAACTTATAATCACCAAATACCAGATTTGATATTGAAGAATTATTACTTGTTGAATCGGAAAACAATATAGCATTTGGACCTGATGTCAACACCCAACTACCCAAACCATAAGCAGGTTGATTACCGTTTAATAAAGTTTGCGTTTGGCCACATACATTAAAATCAGTTCCTGCATTAGCAATTAATTGTGGTGGCTGTGTAATAAAAAATGTAGAGTCTTTAGAACAACCATTATTATCAGTTAGATAAACTGTATAAGTACCTGCTTGAATTGATGAAATATTTTGAGAAATACTACCATTACTCCAAACATAATTATAAGGCGATGTTCCGCCAGAAACATTTAATACTATCGAACCATCATCACTTCGATGACAGGATAAATTATATGGAGGATTAAGAGAAGGGACAAAACCATTGATTGCAATTGGTTGAGGTTTGATAATATTAATTGTTCTAATCGCGATGCAGTTAAGTGCATCTTTAACAGTAAAAGTATAAATACCACCAGTTAGATTAGCAACACTTGCAATTGTGTCTGGCAAATTACTCCATGAATAACGATACGGCAAAGTGCCACCTGAAATTGTAATATTAATATATCCATCGTTAGTACCTGGGCATGACACATTACCAGAATCGACTGATGCGATGACTGGACCATTAACATTACTTACGTTAACTATAATTGAAGAAGAGCATCCAGAGCCATCAACAGCAACTAAAGTATAACTGCCAGCACCGACATTAAAAAGCGTATCATCATTAGTTGCATTAGACCAATAATAATTAAAACCACCAGTACCACCAATTGCGTTTACTATTGCAGAACCATTATTGCTACCGCAACTTGCATTTTGAACTGATAAAAGATTAACCTGAATTTGTGCCGGTTGATAAACAGTATACGATTGACTTGAAGTACATCCTAAATCATCTGTTATAATTAGTGAATATCCGCCAGCCGGTATATTGGATAAGTCTTCTGTATTTTGACCTACACCTACCCATTGGTATAAATAAGGAGAAGTACCACCACTAACGGAAACATCAATATTTCCATCGCTTAAACCATTGCAACTTGCAGAGTCGATTGAGTTTAATAAAATAGTAGGATTACCAGAATTAGTTATTGCGTTAGCTAACATCGAAGTACAACCGTGGCTATCCGAAACCGTTATAGTATAAACACCTGTATTCAATCCAGAAATTACAGAAGAAGATTGACCAGTACTCCACAAATAAGAATAAGGAGAAGTACCACCAGATGGGATAATCGTAATTAAACCATTTCTTTGGCTACACTTTGCATTAGTAATAAATGATAACAATTGAACAGAATCAGGTTGCGAAATCGTATCAATCAAAATACTTACACATCCATTATTATCAGTAACAGTTAATACATATTGACCAGCAGGTTGATTCAACAAATTCAGCGTGGTAATACCGTTAGACCATTCATAGGTGAATGGGGGTTCTCCCTGACTTAAACTAGGATAAATACTTCCGTTGCTTTCATTAAAGCAATTTACATTTGTAATTGAGTCTACCGTAATTGCAGTAGAATTTATATTGCCAACTGCAAAAAACTGTTGCAAATTACAGTTATTAAAATCAGTTACAACAACAGAATATACACCCGCATATAAATTTTGCAAAGTATCATTTAAGGAACCATTTGACCAATTGTATAAATAAGGTGCAACCCCACCGGAGACAGAAAGATAAATTTCTCCATTATTATTTCCACACCCTGCATTATCTATTGTTGCAAATAAACTAATTGAATCAGGTTGTGATACAGAAAATATTTTCCTAACAGTACATCCATAAACATCTGTAACTGTTACAGAATAATTGCCTGCATTAATATTAACCAAATCTTGGGTTATTGATGAGTTACTCCAATTATACGAATAAGGAGCAACGCCACCTTGTACATCAATATTAATTATACCTGTAGAACTTTTATAGCAATTTGCATCCGTAACCTGAAATTGAGAAATTACTGGAGAGGTTATATTGTTAATACTTTGAGATGAAGAATATAAACAACCCAGATTATCCGTCACTGTTAAGGTATAAGTACCATTTGCCAAAGTGGTAATCGACGAATTTGTAGAACCATTGGACCATAAATAAGTATACAAGCCATTACTGCCAAACACATTGGCAATGATAGACCCATCACTCTGACCACAATGCTCGTTAACACTTAAGAAACTAATTGCAAATGGTGTCGGCTCTGTTAATGTATAAGAAGATTGAGATGAGCACCCCGTTATATCAGTTACGGTTAAAATATAAGTTCCTGCAGACAAATTAGCGTTAGTATATCCAGAGCTACCATTAGACCATTGCAATTGGTAAGGGCCTAATCCGCCCCAAATAGAAACAGTAAGTTGACCATTGCTTCCACTATTGCATGAAGGATTAATCTTAGTAACTAATGAAACAACAGCTTGTCCAGAATTGAAAATATTTATTGAATCTTCAACAGCGCAATTGTTTAAGTCAGTTATTGTAACACTATAATTCCCGAGTGACTGATTTGCAATAGTATTACCAACAGTACCGTTACTCCATAAATAGCTGTAACCGCCAGCACCACCACTAGCAGAAACTATAGCTGAGCCATTTGACAAATTACAGTTTGCATTTGTAACTGTAAATAATGCATTAATTTGTGTTGACTGACTAACACTAAATGAATTATTGGAAGAACAACCATGAATATCTGTAACCGTCAGCGTATAATTTCCAGCTAGAATATTAATATTATCCTCAGAGGTAACACCATTATTCCACTGATAAACAAATGGACTTCCCCCATTGCTAATTGAAACGAATATACTTCCTAAAGCAGAATTATAACAACTAGAATTAGTAACGCTATCTGAAATAATTGTCGGGCCAGGATTATCACCAACAATTAAATTGTAAACAGAACTACACAAACGAGAATCAGAAATAGTTACAGTATATGTTCCTGCAATTAAATTATTAACGGATGATGTAACGCCTCCACTACTCCAATTATAAGAATAAGAAGGTGTCCCACCAGAAACTTGCAAACTTATTGATCCGGAACTTTGTCCACAATCAGCATTTACAATCGTAGAATTAATTTGAATTGAATCAGGTTGCGTTAAAGTAAATTGCTGAGCCGCTACGCATCCGTTAGCATCCGTTACTGTAACAGAATAACTTCCCGAACTTATATTCGACAAATCTTGAGTAAATGCGCCATTAGACCATACATAGGAAAATGGCAAAACACCTCCACTGATTAATATATCTAACGCACCATTTGTATTTCCATAACAAGATACATTTGTTTGATTAGAAAGGGTTAATACGGGACCGCTAGTATTTTGAACAATGACATTTCTTCTTCGCGCACAACCATTAGCATCTGTTACAGTAACTGAATAAATAGCTGCAGCAACATTTGTAATTTGATTTAAAACAGATCCATTGCTCCACAAATAAGTATATGGACCAACACCACCTGCAGGATTCACTTGAGCAGAGCCATTAGCCTGCCCACAAGTAGAATTAACAACAGTATAATTTGCAAGCGATAAAAAGGCTGGCTGTGAAACGAAGAATGATTTCACACCAGTACATCCATTAAAATCTGTAACTGTTACTGAATAAGAACCATTAGTCAAATTTGAAATATTTTGAGTTGTATCTCCATTGGACCACAAGAAACTAAAAGGTGAAGTTCCATCATTTATTAAAATAGAAATTGCTCCTGTACTATCTCCATTGCACAAAACGTTTGATATAGAATTTATAACAACAATTGGAGAAGGCTGAGAAAATACAGCAGTATTTTGCACTAAGCCGCAAGATTGTGAATCTGTAATAGTTACAGTGTAACTACCAGCAAGAATATTACTGATTGCAGATTGTGTGCTACCATTATTCCATAAGTAAGTATAACCGGGAGTTCCACCTGAAACAAAAACTGACAATGAGCCATTGCTTTGATTACATGTAGAAGGAGTTGAATTAATAGAAGCATTGATAGCGGAAGGCTGATTGACGAAATAACTACCACTAGTAGTGCAATTATTCGAATCAGTGATTGTAAGAGTATAATTTCCTGCCGGTATTCCATTTATATCTTGGGTCGATTGACCATTGCTCCATAAATAGTTTAATACTGCTGTACCACCACTTACTGAAATATTTATAGAACCATTACTTCCTCCATTACATAATGGATCGGTGATGATACTTGATGAAATAGTTGGCCCAGCCTGATTGGTAAGCGTATCATTAATAATGATGGTACATCCGAAATCATCTGTGACAGTAACTGTATAATTTCCCGAAATCAAATTTGAAATCGAAGAAGTTGTTTCTCCTGTATTCCACAGATAGGTTAATGCTCCTGTTCCTCCTGAAGCAGACACAGAGGCAATACCGTTAGCTTGACTGCAAGTTGGATTTACAGAAGATAAAACTGCTATAATTGCTGATGGTTCCGTAACAGCATAAGTAAATGAATTACTACATGCTAAACTATCTGTAACTGTTATAGTATATGTACCTGCTGAAAGATTTGAAATATCTTCGGTAGTTTCACCATTCGACCATAAATACGAATAACTGCCACTACCACCCAAAAGTGTTAAATTGATAGCACCATTATTTCCTCCATTACAAATATTATCAACAACAACCGCCGAATCAATTTGAATCAATGAATTTTGCAAAACACTATATCCACCTATTTTAATACAATTATGGCTATCCGTTACCGTTACTGTGTAACTGCCAGCATTCAAATTGCTAATTGAACTTGTTTGGGAACCAGTATTCCATAAATAGGTATAAGGTGATGTGCCTCCATTTGCAATCACCTGAATATTACCAGTACTAGTATTATAACAATTAACATTATTTACATTAGCGATTAAACTTAATGGAACTGGGCTTTGAACTGTTCTATTATAGTTTGCTGTACAACCAATTTGATCCGTTATTGTTACTGAATAACTACCACCAGAAATATTTAACAGCGAAGCTGAAGAAGTACCATTACTCCACAAAAACGAATACGGTGGATTACCACCATTTACAGTTGATGTTATACTGCCATCCAATAAACCATAACATGAAACATTAACTACTGAAAATGTAGCCGAAGGTGAACCTTGCCCAACAACTACTCCACTCCACGTACCAGTACACCCATTACTGTCAGTAATAGTTAACGAATAATTACCCGATGACAAATTACTAATCGAAGATGATGTTGCTCCATTACTCCAACTAAAATTATATGGCGAAGCTCCACCTGTTACACTTGTTGTTATTGCACCTGAATTCAAAACACAATTAGCATTTGTAATTATTGCATTGGCTGCTATAATATTGGGCTGTGTGATTGTGAATTGCTGACTTGCTGTACAAGCATATAAATCGGTTACTGTTACCGAATAATTACCTGCACTAATATTTTGCAAAGAAGAATTAGTAGAACCATCGCTCCATAAATAAATATACGAACCATTGCCACCACTAACAAATAGTTGTATTGAAGCATCAGAACCACCTGCACAGTTTACTTGCAATACGGTAGCATTGATTATTATTTGTGAACTTCCTGAAATCTGATACGATGTATCCTTTGTGCAACCGTTTGTGTCAGTAACAGTAAGCAAATAATTCCCTGCGCTTAAATTTGACAAATCCTCTGTTACCAATCCGTTACTCCATATAAAATTATATGCACCGGAACCACCAGTTGGAGTAACATCTATTGAACCCGTTGTGTCACCAAAACAAGCAACATTTGTTATAACCGATGATAATAAAATCTCCGATGGCGCAACAACTGTTATTACATTTGATTTAGAACATCCATTTAAATCTGTTACCGTCACAGTATATAATCCCGAACTTAATAAGTTTAAAAATGAAGAGGAAGAACCATCGTTCCACAAATACTGATAAGATGGAATGCCACCAGAAACGGTAATAACGATTGAACCATCTGAAGCACCAAAGCAATTAACATCAGTAACAATTGGTGAAATATTTATTGAATCAAATTGTAATACATCAAAAGAACTTATGTTGCTACATCCAAGTTGATCTGTTACAATTACGGAATAAGTACCAGCAACTAAATTCGAAATATTTTCAGTCACCTCGTTATTGCTCCATGAATAACTATAATTTCCATTGCCACCAGAGACGCCAATATTAACAACACCATCATTACCCCCATAACAAGTTACAGAAAGTACAGATCCACTTATCGAAATAGCTGAAGGCTCAACAACAACAAAAGATAAGTTCAAACTATCTCCTGCAGCATCAAAAATTGTACAAGCATAATTCCCTCCGATTAAATTTGAAAGGTCTTCCGTAACTTCATTATTAGACCACAAATAAGTGAATGGTGCATTCAGTCCGTTAACAGTTAAATTTATCGCGCCATCTGCTCCCTGAAAACAAGACACATTCGTAATCGAATCTGCCGCAACAATATTTCCAGATTGAATTTTAGTAAATGCATAGCCGTTATTCCCGAAAAAGAAAACACAAAAAAATGCAAACAAATATTTGCAAAAACTTTTTATAGTCATAGCCGATAACGTCCTTACTCGAATAGAATAGTAATAAATTTATTATAAAGAGATACACGTACCTCCTCTACAAATTTAAAAAAAATAAGCTCTTAAGAAGTCTATTTACAAAGAAAGTGTCAACAATAATCCTGGTAAAACTCCCATTGCTAGTGAAATAAGCGAAGCGATTATAATCAGCGACCACTGACCCTTATTCAAAGTATGTCCTGAACCTTCTGTATTATCCTGAAGCGATACGAATATCACTCTGAAATAATAGTAAACACCAATCAAAGATGATAAAACAGCCACTAGGGTAAGCCATTGGTAACCTGACTGAATCGCACCTAAAAAGATGTAATACTTAGCAAAGAATCCAGCCATTGGCGGTATTCCTGCCATTGATAATACCAATGCACTTAAAAAGACAATCACTCCTTTATTGTTTTTTGAAAGCCCTTTCAACGAATCTACCGACTCGTCACCTGCATCCGTCATAGATTGCATTAACGCAAACATACCCATGCTTGCAACAGAGTAAGCAGCTGCATACATGAAAACAGCATTTGCCGATATTTTATTCATTGCAACAATAGCCATCAACATATATCCCGCATGAGCAATACTTGAATATGCCATCATTCTTTTTAGGCTTTTTTGATATACTGCTAAAATATTTCCTGCCAACATCGTAATTGCAGCAATTACAGCCATCGCATGGGACCAAAAACCTGTTAAATCGTGGAAGCACGTACTAAACAAACGATAAAATGCAGCGAACGCAGCTGTTTTAACAACCGTAGCCATGAATGCAGTAATAATAGTTGGCGCACCTTCATAAACATCTGGAGCCCAAAAATGGAATGGAGCAGCAGATACTTTAAATAACAGTCCAACCATAATTAGGATTACACCAGTGTAAACAAACATAGGTGTATTGCCCGCTGTTTCTGAAATTGATATTGAAGAGGCTATTTTAGCTAAATTAAATGTTGCAGTTGTTCCGTAAATCAAGGCTATTCCAAACAATAAAAATCCTGTAGCAAACGAACCCATTAAAAAGTACTTCATGCCAGCCTCGTTAGAACGCAATTCCGATTTATTACTGGCAGCCAATACATATAAACTAATTGATAAAATTTCTAGTCCTACAAAAAACATCGACAAATCCGAGAACGCAGTCATGATAACTGCACCAGTTAGAACGAACAAAACCAAGGCAGCATGTTCTGCCATATTTGAGGATGATGAAAAATACTTTTTGGAAATAATCATCCACAGTAATGTAACTACTATTAACAAAGACGAAAATGCAAGCGAATAGTTATTAAACAACACCATCTCATGATAATAAGACAAATTGCTATTCCATGCAGCAACTGCAAATCCTAATGCTGCCAACAATCCAGCTACAATTAGTGGCAATAATATTTTTTTAAATCGAAGTGCATCGGCCATCATTGCCGCAACACCTAATAGAGCTATTATGATAAGTGTATTCATAATCAATAAATGTCTTTTACTTGTGCCAATAAATCTTCTAATGCAGGTCCTGCTGTTTGAAGTATTGGTTTTGGATATATACCACCAACAATTATTGCCAGTGCAACTACTACTAAAACTATTTTTTCTGTTAGATGCAATCCAGTAAACTCAATGCTTCTTGCATGTGGCTCACCCAACATCACTTTCTGATAAGAACGAAGCATATAAACAGCACCAAGGATAATAGTTAATCCAGCAAATGCTGCCATCCATGCATCATATTGATAAACCCCATTTAATAATAAAAACTCACCCACGAATCCATTTGTAAGTGGCAATGCAACTGATCCTAATAAAATAATTAAATATAGAATTGTAAATACGCGTGTATTATTTGCTAATCCTCCCAATTCATCTAAGTTTCTGGTTTTCATTCTGCGGAAAATGATATCAGCAATAAAGAATATCCCTACTACATTAACACCATGTGCCAGCATTTGAACCATTGCACCTTGCATCCCTTGAATTGTTAATGATAAAATACCAGCCGCAATTAGTCCAACGTGAGCAACAGACGAGTATGCTATTAATCGCTTGAAATCTTTCTGCACCAAAGCCATGCATGATGCATATACAACACCAATAATTGACATTATCATTGCAGTATTTCCCCACTGCTCTAAACCTTCTGGTAAGAAAGGAATCATCCAACGAATCAATCCATATAATCCCATTTTTAACATTATACCTGATAATAGCATTGTTCCCTGTGTAGGTGAATCTGTATAGGTATCCGCCTGCCAGCTATGTAAAGGAAATATTGGAATTTTAATCGCGAAAGCTATGAAGAAGCACCAAAATAACCACGACTGATCAGCGCTTGACAATGCTGTTGAATAAAGAACATTGATATCGAATGAATGTGTACCTGGTGTTTGAAGATAAACATAGATTAATCCAATCAACATCAACAACGAACCTGTTAATGTATAAATGAAAAACTTCAATGTAATCCTAACACGATCTTCTCCACCCCAAAATAAGCAAATAAAATAAATAGGTATTAATGCCAACTCCCAGAAGATATAAAACAAGAATCCGTCTAACGCAGCAAATACACCTATTAAGGCAAACTGCATAAAAAGCATCAATGAATAAAAAGCGTTTGCATTTTTATAATCGTTGCGGAAAGAACTTAAAATAATTAAAGGCATCAAGAAGTTGGTCAATGCAACCAATAAAATACTGATACCGTCTAGTCCGAGTTTAAAGCTAATTCCTAAATCTTTTACCCACCAGTAATCAACCAAAAACTGATACGACATATCTGACTTAAACAGCGTTAAGGAATACGCTAAAATTCCTAAGTTAACGAGTGACGTACCCAATGCAAACACTTTCACTTTTGCTTTATCAAAAAGCAAACAAGCTAATGAAGCAACGAGCGGTACGAAGAGTAATAGTAGTGTTATCATTCCGCTGTTTAAATTATCATTGTTAAAACTAAAATTGTAATTATTCCTATCACCATGGCAAAGATGTATGCACCAATATGCCCTGTTTGTAATTTTCTCAACTGACCGCTTATACCATTTAACGCAGTTCCTGTATTATTCACAGTTCCATCTATCAAGCCTTGGTCGATGAATTTGTAAACGAAAGCTGCTAACTTATCAAGTGGCTTTGTAATTAACGCAGCATATACTTCGTCAACATAATATTTGTTTGATAGTAATTTCGCGAAGCTGTCTAACTCATCACTGTCTTCTTCTGGCCTTACTTTTTTCGTTACATAGTAACTATACGTTGCATACATAATTACTGCTAACAACACTACAGAAACCGACATTAATGCAATCTCAAATGCATGGCTAGCTTCTTCATGTGATACTTTAAAGATAACAGGAGCCAAGAACTCATTTAAGAAATGTGGAGCATGAAACAACTCTGGCATTCCGATAAAGCCACCCACTGCTGATAATACCGCTAACACTATTAATGGCAATGTCATTGTTACAGGCGATTCATGCAAGTGACTTTTCTGATGTTCACTACCACGAAACTCACCATAGAATGTTAACCAGTACAAACGGAACATATACACAGCCGTTAGTACTGATGTAATTGCAAGTATAACAAACATGATAGGCGAATACATCCAAACCTTCGCTAATATTTCATCCTTCGAAAAGAATCCAGCGAATGGAGGCAATCCAGCAATCGCTAATGTCCCAATTAAAAATGTAAGATGTGTAATAGGTAATACTTTTTTCAAAGCACCCATACGGCGAATATCTTGTTCGCCACTCATAGCATGAATTACACTTCCTGCTCCTAAGAACAATAAAGCTTTAAAGAATGCGTGCGTGATTACATGAAACAAAGCTGTTTGATAAGCTCCTACTCCTAATGCAACAAACATATACCCCAACTGACTTACTGTAGAATAAGCCAATACCTTTTTAATATCGTTTTGTTTTAGACCGATGGTAGCAGCAAAGAAGGCTGTTGCAATTCCAACGAAAGCAACTATTGAAGATGCATCTGGACTTAAAGCATATAACACATTTGACCTAACGACCATGTATATACCCGCAGTTACCATGGTAGCAGCGTGAATCAATGCTGATACAGGCGTTGGACCCGCCATCGCATCAGGCAACCAAGTGTATAAAGGTATCTGAGCACTCTTACCCATTGCACCAACAAATAACAATAAACAGATTGCAGTAACTGCAGCATTGTTTTGAGGCAAACTAGAAGCAGCGCTGAATACATCACTAAAGTTCACACTTCCGAAAGTCATATAAATTAAAAACACACCAAGCAATAAACCTAAATCGCCAATACGATTCATTATGAATGCTTTTTTAGCAGCATTGCTGTATTCGATGTTCTTAAACCAGAAACCAATTAGCAAATAAGAACAAAGTCCTACTCCCTCCCAACCAACAAACATCACAATGTAATTAGAGCCTAATACTAACAACAACATGAAAAACACGAACAAATTCAAATACGAGAAGAATCTCGGATGGTCTTGTTCATGGCTCATATAGCCAATCGAATACAAATGAATTAATGTCCCTACTCCAGTTACCACCATCAGCATGATAACAGACAATCTATCTATTAAAAACGAAAATGGAATTGATAAATCGCCCGAAGAAATCCAATCGAAGAGAACCACTCGCTCCGGAATAGATCCTTCATGAGCAACTTCTCCAAAGATAAATGCGGAGATCATAAATGAAATGAATACTGCAGCAGTAGCAATTCCACCACTCATTGCAACATTCAGTCTTTTATTTAAAACTCCCACTATAATAAATCCGAGAAGTGGAAGTAAAGGTATTAGCCAAGCAAATTGAACCATAATTTGGAGTTCGTGTATTTTATTTAATTCGATTATTATCCTTTTAGTTTATTTAATTCATCAATATCAACTGTTCTGATATTGTTGTAAATCATTACAAGTATTGCTAAACCTACCGCAACTTCTGCAGCAGCAACAGCCATGATGAAGAATACCATTACTTGTCCTGATTCATCTCCATGAAAGGTAGAGAAAGCAGTCAGCAACATATTTACAGCGTTTAACATTAACTCAATGCACATGAAAATGATAATAGCATTACGACGGAACAAAACGCCCATCACGCCAATTGCGAATAGAATTGCAGCTAAAGCTACATAATAATTAAGTGGTATATATTGAAGTATTGAATTCATTTTATTCTACAGATTTTTTTCCTAATAAGACTGCTCCGACCATTGCTGCAAGCAATAAGATAGAGATTAATTCGAATGGCAATAAATATTGCCCATATAATGCTTTACCTAAGTTAGCAACTGTTCCAACATCCGATCGCGTGGAATGCGCTGCTAATTTTTCAGCTCCTTTTGTTACGCCTACCATTACCAATAATAAACATCCAGCAGCAACGGTGGCTGCTACTTTTAACAAATTGGTTTTATGCGGCTCTAACTCTTTATTCATATTGATAAACATCAATGTAAATAAGAAGAGCACCATGATTGCACCTGCATAAACAATGATGTGCACCGCAAATAAAAACTGCGCGTTAAGTAATAAATAATGTCCCCCAATCGTAAAAAAACAGAATATCAAATAAAGTACGCTGTGAACTGGCTTACGAGACAATACAACCATCAGTGCGCTAAACACCGATAAAGTTGCAAGTACGAAGAATGGTAATGATGGATTCAAGTTGAAATATTTTTTAATTATTACTGATGACGATGTGCATTAGATCTTTTAGAAATATCTATTCGTTTATCTTCTTCTTTGCCTTCTACTAATTTATCTTTTCCGAAAATAAAATTTGAACGAACCATATCAGATGGAACCATTCGATCTGTTAAAAATATAGCTTCCTTCGGACAAGCTTCTTCACAAAGTCCACAGAAAATACAACGCAACATATTGATTTCATAAACGGCTGCATATTTTTCTTCGCGGTATAAATGCTCTTCTCCTTTTTTACGCTCTGCAGCAGTCATCGTAATAGCTTCTGCAGGACAAGCAACTGCACATAACCCGCATGCAGTACAATTCTCACGTCCTTGCTCATCTCTCTTTAATACATGCCATCCTCTGTAAATAGGTGCAACTGGACGAGTTTGTTCAGGATATTTTATGGTTGCTTTTTTTCTAAATAAATGTTTTATTGTAATAAGTAAACCACTAAGAATCGCCGGCAGATAAATTTTCTCTGCAAAGGTCATCTCTTTATTTACTACGATTTTTGATCGGTTGGTAAGTTGCATGATTGCTATCTTATCTGATTATTAAAAATGTAATTGTCCGTTTTTATATAGCACATAAACACCTGTGCCCAGAATATT
>CANFIN010000023.1 GCA_947447155.1 Bacteroidota bacterium
ATTTTTGCATACGGACTTTTATCTGGATTCTTTTCTAACTTCTCAATCTTCGGAAAATATGCAGGGAAATAACTTTTGATTGCATCATTGATTAAATGTTGGGCAACAATAGCAGCACCTTCTTGTTCTCCTTCATATACCAACTCTACCTTGCCTGTTATTGCAGGAATAATTCCCATAAAGTCAGATAATCGGACAGTTGTATTTGATGAGCCTGATTTTAATGCACGACGTTCAGCAGTACTAATCAGATTTTCATAAGCCGTAATACTTAATCGCGCACTTACTCCACTCTTATTATCAATGTATTCACTTTCACGCGCCTCGAATGAAACCTGCTCCAATAAGTCCTTTGCTAAACTTGGAACGTAAACGCTATCAGATTGCTGCTTATGCAATTTTGCTTCTTGACTTGTAATTGTTCGTGCAATAGAAACTGATTCCGGGTAATGCGTTAATATCTGTGAACCAATACGATCTTTTAACGGAGTTACAATGCTACCACGATTCGTATAATCTTCAGGATTAGCAGTAAATATAAATTGTATATCTAAATTCAATCGAATTTTAAATCCACGAATTTGAACATCTCCTTCTTGTAATATATTAAACAACGCAACCTGAATTCTCGCTTGTAAATCGGGCAACTCATTAATAACAAAAATACATCTGTTAGCTCGAGGAATCATTCCGAAGTGAATGACTCTATCATCAGCAAAAGACAATTTTAAATTAGCCGCTTTGATTGGATCGATATCACCAATTAAATCTGCAACAGTAACATCAGGCGTAGCTAATTTTTCAAAAAATCGATTGCTTCTGTGAAGCCACTCGATTGGCGTATTATCTCCATGCTCTTGGATTAAATCTTTTGCATGACGAGAAATTGGTTGTAAAGGATCATCATTAATTTCAGAACCTGCAACAAATGGAATATATTCATCCAACAACTCCACCATCTTACGCGCTAACCTTGTTTTAGCTTGTCCACGAAGACCTAATAAATTTATGTTATGTCGAGATAAAATTGCACGTTCAAGCTCTGGAATAACCGTATTTTCAAATCCATAAACACCTTCGAACACAGGATTGCCTGATTTTAATTTTTCGATTAAGTTATTTCTTAATTCATCTTTTATTGACTTCGATTGATATCCTGATTTTTTTAAATCTCCTAGCGTTTTTATTTTTTCTATTTTCATTATCTGAATTTGTAAAATTTATTTCAATTATTTTTTCAATTATCAACGTTTGATAAATCACTCGTTATTTAATCCTCTTTTTTCTATTGGTTTCATAATCTTCAAAAATCATTTCTCCTAATCCTTTTAATCCAGTATAAAATGCTTTCCCTTGATTTGCCTCGGTGAATCGATTAACAAATCGCTGTAAGTACGGATCATTTGCAATCATGAAAGTGGTAATCGGAATATGTAATTTTCTTGCTTGTGCCGCTTGATTATAACATTGCTCAACGATGTATTCATCAAGTCCATTTGAATTCATATAATAGGTTCCATCTTTTTCACGAACACAACTTGGCTTACCATCGGTAATCATAAAAATTTGCTTGTTAGTATTTCTCTTCCGACGTAAAATATCCATTGCTAATTGCAAACCTGCAACTGTGTTTGTGTGGTAAGGCCCAACTTTCAAATACGGTAAATCTTTTATTGCTATTGGCCATGCATCATTACCAAACACTAAAACATCAATGGTATCTTTCGGATAGCGAGTAGTGATTAATTCTGCTAATGCCATCGCTACTTTTTTAGCAGGTGTGATTCGATCTTCTCCATACAAAATCATACTATGACTTATATCAATCATCAAAACAGTACTCATCTGTGCTTTGTATGTCGACTCCTCAACAATCAAATCATTTTCAGTAAGCTTAAATTCATCAATACCATTATTGATTTGTGCGTTGCGCAAACTTTCCGTGAGTGATATACTTTCTAATCCATCTCCGAAATTATAATTTCGAAACTCACCTGTTTGTTCATCACCACTTCCGACGTGTTTAGTTTTGTGATTACCCTGTCCTGTCTTTTTTAGATTTCCAAAAACTTGATCTAATGCTTGTTGACGAATTGCACGTTCCGTTTTTGCAGTAATACCGATACCCCCACTTCCATCCTCATTAATTTCATCTCGGATATATCCTTTCTTTTTCAAGTCCTCAATAAAATCATCAATCGTATAATTTTTATCCGTCAACTTATACTCTACATCTATCTCTCGAAGCCATGTGATCGCCTCGTCGAAATCGCCAGCCGTATGAACAATAAGTTCCTTAAAAATATCAAACAGCCTATCAAAAGGAGATTGAAACGGCGCCTCGTATTTTTTAAATAAAAATCCTTTTTTTATTTGCTTATTCATTTTGTAACAACTGCTAATTTCTGATATTGTAAATAGTAAACAAGTTTAATTGTTTTAAGTTATAAAAAACAGAAAAGTTTATTTTAACTACTCCTAATGTAGAAAGAAAAATCGAAAGAAAAAGCCCCTCAGAATTAATTTCCTGAGGGGCTTTCCCATAATTTTGAAATTACTTACTCATTTCTGTAAAGTTCTTATAGAACAATGGAATGGTCTCGATACCTTTTAAGAAATTAAAAATTCCATAATGCTCGTTTGGAGAGTGAATCAAGTCACTATCTAAGCCAAAGCCCATCAACACACTCTTCAACCCTAATTCTTTTTCAAACAACGCAACAATCGGAATACTTCCTCCACCACGTGTAGGAATTGGTTTTTTGCCAAATGTGGTTTCCATTGCCATACTAGCAGCTTTAAATGCAATCGAATCAGTTGGAGTTACCACAGGCTCTCCACCGTGATGAGGAGTAACTTTTACTTTCACCGACTTTGGCGCGATTGATTCAAAATGTTTCGTAAAGATCTCAGTGATTTTATCAGTGGTTTGATTAGGCACTAAACGCATAGAGATTTTTGCGTATGCCTTACTTGGTAAAACAGTCTTAGCTCCTTCTCCAATATATCCACCCCAAATTCCGTTTAATTCAAACGTAGGGCGAATGCCTGTACGCTCTAAAGTTGTATAACCTTTTTCTCCGTGAACATCTTCAACATTCAAATCTTTTTTATAATTA
This sequence comes from Bacteroidota bacterium, assembly GCA_947447155.1. GTDB lineage: Bacteria > Bacteroidota > Bacteroidia > AKYH767-A > OLB10 > CAINEC01. The sequence continues at coordinate 3,120 of CANFIN010000023.1, forward strand.
TCAAGACTAAATGGTGCGCGATTTAAGTCTTCGCGTTCTGCATCGGTTAAAGCAATAACATCATCATAAAATCCTGGAATCGTAATATGATTGTTTTCGTCTTTCATCTTCGCGATCATCTCACACAAAATAGTAATCGGATTTGCAACAGCACCACCATAAACTCCCGAATGTAAATCTCTATTTGGACCTGTAACTTCTACTTCAACATAACTCAATCCACGTAATCCAACATCGATTGAAGGAATATCATTCGCGATGATAGACGTATCACTAATGAGAATGATATCACCTTTCAAGCGGTCTTTATTATCACGAATCCATGTTCCTAAATTTGATGAGCCCACTTCTTCTTCTCCTTCAATCATAAATTTCACATTACATGGAAGTGAATTCGTTTTCATCATCAATTCGAAAGCCTTCACGTGCATGAACATCTGACCTTTATCGTCGCATGAACCACGCGCTACGATTAAACCATCTTTAATCACAGGCTCAAAAGGAGGTGAATCCCATAACTCTAATGGATCAGCAGGCTGCACATCATAATGACCATAAACTACCACTGTAGGTAATACTGGGTCGATCATTTTCTCTCCGTAAACGATAGGATGTCCTGGTGTAGGACAAACTTCTACCTTATCAGCACCTGCTGCAATAAGACTGTTTTTTACAAATTCTGCATTACGTTGCACATCTTCTTTATACTTAGAATCAGCACTCACAGAAGGGATGCGAAGCATATCCATCAGCTCCGCTAAAAATCGATCTTTATTTTCTTCGATGTATTGTTTAATATGTTCCATAATTTTGACTTAACTTTGTTGAATTACACTCCAAATATAGTTTAAAAGCCAATTCATTTAAGAATGAAAAACAGATTATTCATAAATAAATTTTGTTGCCTTGTTATTACCTTATTGATAATCACTTCAAAAGTTTTTGCCCAGGTTCCGACTAACGACAATTGTTTAAATGCAAAGTTTATAAATCTAGATGCAACCGGAAATCTATGCTTTACGAGCAGTAATCAATTTGCTTCAAGTGACGGATATTCCAACTCTTGTGATGCAGGGGCAACCGCTCCTTTACCTCCGGGCGGACGCGAAGTCTGGTTTACCTATATAACTTCAGGTCCAATTAACACAATTACAGTAATTCCTTCAGGAGCAACACCCATTCAAAAAGCATCAGTAACTGTCTCTAACGGAAACTGCGCAGTAGGTGGAACTAATGTTTGTAATGCTGCAACTACAAATGGAGGAACAGCTTCAACGGCTTTTAGCATTGCAACAGGAACACAAATCTGGTTTTCGGTAACGGCACTCGTTAGCGACGGAAGTTTCTCCGTTTGCATTAATTCAACACAAGGATTTGTGAACCCAGGAATCAATTGTGCAAGTGCTGTTCAGATTTGTAACAAAGTCGATTTTAGCTGTCCTGGCTCTGCTATCAATAGTTCTACAGTTTTACCATCTTGTTTTTCAACGCCTCCAAATCGCGAGATGTGGTATAAATTTACACCAGGGAATACTGCTCCTTTAGAGTTCACTTGTACCCCAACAGGTATTGGCGGATTCCGTTGGGCTTTGTATGATATTACAACTGGTTGTCCAGGAACTCAAGTAGCATGTAATAATATTTACAACTCGTCTCTTCCATTCGGATTATCGGCAAGTGCATTAAACTGTAACACTACTCCATTTTGCCCTCCGGTTACCGTTACATCGGGAAGAACCTACGCATTGATGATAGACGATACCAGCGAATCGGGTTCTGGTTTCAACATAAAATGGGGAACTGCATTAAACATGCTTCCTACAGCAGGATTCAATGTGGATAGTGTTTCTGCTTGTGGATCTTTAACATTAAACATTTCTGACTTTTCAACTTATTCTAATCTTACAAGTTATGTATTAAATTACGGTGATGGATCACCGTTAGTAAACGGAAGTGCCGCATCCGGAGCATTTTCGTATCCGTCACACAATTACGGACCAGGTACATATTATGTATCATTAACTCTCAATCATCCAAATGGATGTTCAAGTAACTACACGCGTCAAATAGTAGTTACGCCAAAACCGAGTGCAGCTTTTTCTGTAAGCACCAATAGTGGTTGTACTGATGGAACAAATCCTATCTCAGTTGACTTTTCAGTAAATTCAGTATCATTCAATGCCAACTATAATTGGAACTTTCCCAATAACGCTGGTGTTATAGGAACAGGTATTGGAACTAATACTGTATTCTGGAATACTGCAGGTACTCAGCCTATCTGGTTGGTTGCTACAGAAAATGGTTGCGTGTCTGATACCGCAAGAGATACAATATTTGTCTACGATTATCCAACAGCTACATTCAGTCTTTCACCGACAGGTTGCACCGATAATCCAATAGCAGTAACCTATACCGGAAATGCGAGCAGCTCGGCAACTTATGGTTGGTCATACGGAACAGGAACAGTAACTAATTCAACAAATCAGTCATTTAATATTTCATGGCCTGCACCAGGCAATTATTCTGTTGGCCTCGCGGTACAAGAACATGGTTGCTTATCCTTCCCAACGTCCAATAATATTTCAATTGGTCAGTCCCCAACTGTTAGTGTTACCGCTCCTACTTCTGTTTGCGAAGGCGATACACTTACGTTTAATAATATTGTCAGCGGAAATCCTGCTGGCTTAACTTATGTTTGGAATTTCGGTACTACCACAATTATTTCAGGGAATCCTGCTACAACAGGCAACGGAACTTTTACATGGCCAACAGCAGGAGCTACTTCATGGATTGCTACAGGAACATCTGCTAATGGATGTACATCCACGGATACTGCAAGTATTTTGGTGCGAGCTAATCCAGTATCAACCTTTACTGTCAGCAACAACCAAGTTTGCGGAAACGATAATACCATCTTGACATTCACAGGAAGCACGCAACAACCGAGCACCATATTTACATGGGGATTCGATGGAGGTAACGGATCAGGCCCTGCAGGTGGGCCTCAAACGGTTAACTTTCCTAGTGCAGGAAACTATACTGTTTACCTTGTATTAGCCGATGCATTTTGCAGCTCAGATACAAGTAAAGCAACTATAACGGTAGCGGATTACCCCACAGCCAATGCAGGAATTCCAGCAGCAACATGTTCAAATCAAATTGTAAATATTGGAGGGTCTACAACTACAGGCTATACTTATTCATGGACACCTTCCGGCTTTTTAAACAATACAACTATATCCGATCCGATAGCATCAATTCCAAATTTCGGTAATGCAGATACGTTAGTCAAGTTTATAGTTACAACTACAGAAGGATTTTGCAGTTCAAAAGACAGCGTAATTATAACTGTTCACCCAGTTCAGTTGGCATTATTCAATCGACCAGGCCCGCAATGCGAAACGGGAAATAGTTATAATTTCAGTCCTGCGAATGCAATCGTTACAGGAGCATTGTTTAACTGGAATTTTGGAGCAAATTCAAGTACTCCAACTGCAAATAGTTCAAGTGTAAGCAATGTATCATTTAATACAGCAGGATGGCAGGTAATTACACTTAGCACATCAACTCCAGGATGTCTTGCAGATTTGTATACCGACAGCGTATTTATTAAAACTAATCCGCAGGTTGTTTTGGGTTCTGATGTTATTGGAGGATGTCCACCAGTGGTAGTAAACTTCAGTAATAACTCTCCCGCATTGACTGGATCATCGTTAGAATGGAGCTTTGGCGATGGAAATAACTCTACCATATCGAATCCAACATACACCTATTCACTTGCAGGATCTTACCAGCCTTCATTAACAATTACTAGCTCCGACACATGTTCTACGATTCAAAATCTGCCGACCACAATTAATGTAACAAGCTTACCCAACACCTCATTTATAGCAAGCCCCTTGGTTGTTACAACAATAAATCCGCTAATTACTTTTACTGCTTTTGCTCCAGGTACAAATTGTTATTATGACTTTGGAGATGGCTCTATTGATAGTGCATGTTATACGCAACATATTTACCAAGACACAGGAACATTTATAGTGAAGTTTGTAACAATAAATGCAGGCGGCTGCTCTGACTCTTCTTTTGTTACTGTAGAGGTTAAAGATATTTATAACTTAACACTTCCAAATGCATTTTCGCCTAACAATGATGGCTTAAATGATGTATTTCAAATTTTTTCAAAAGGAATTAGAAGTCTAGAATTATGGATATACAATAGAAGAGGACAGATTGTATGGCACACAACAAATGCTGATGAAATATGGAATGGTAAATATTTGAATGAATATGCAGATTGTCCTCCCGGAGTTTATGTTTATCGTGTAAGAACGAAGGATGTAAACAACAAAAAGCACGAGGAAACAGGAGATATAACCATTATTCGATAAAACAAAAACGGGACGAAATATCGTCCCGTTTTTAATTACCACAATTCTTATCTAAGCTGAATTACAAAATCATAACCGTTGATAGTAACTCGTGCTAAATTATCTCTGGCCCCATTCGGATAACCATAATTAATATATCTAGTAAACAATCCTTGCGGAGTAAAGGCCAAAGTTCCATCTGTAATATGACGATAGCCAATTTCCTTTTTTAATGGAGAAACCGTATAAGCTGAATAAGACAAACCAGTATGTGTCACTCCACTCTGTGTTCCGCTGATCAGATACACATCATCTGACCACAATAATGTCGATTCACCCTCGCTCCAAACTCTAGTGCGATTTGCTGAATAACTGCTAGAACATACACTTCCAAAATAAGCAGCATCCCAAGTTATTGTTCCATTTATAACAACATCGTAAGTTAAGTTTCCATTGCTATTTCTACCTTTATTTGTAACTGTTTTGGTTCCATCAATTTTATTGTTGTTAACAAAATAATTATCAAAAGTTATAGAATGTACACTTCCACTATCTCTATAAAAACCTTGAAAACTAACATTGATCTTTCCTCTTCGATAATTCCCATCATTGCATAAGCAATTAGAAGCGCCAAAATCAACCGTAAATGATTTAGGACTTGATGTAGTATCAAATGTAACAGAAGCGCAATTCGATAAAAATGTAGATGGCGAATTTGTTTTATAAGAACTAAGTGACCCTGTATACCCTTCATCGGCGATATTCGCAACATCGTTAAAAGCTGCATCCGACATTGCATTTTCAATACTTGTTGAAGTATCATTGTCGCCGGTAATTGTAGGCTTATCCTTCTTACATGCGCTAAAAGCTAAGAGAACAATCGATAATAGAATTAATGAAGGTTTTTTCATGATTTTTAAATTAATTGCTAATTATAACGAAGGTAAAAATATTTTGTTGCTCCGATATCATCAATGTTTTTACGATGCTAATTATATACACTTTGCTGTTGATAAAATAGGGCATTAATACACTAATTCATTCATGACTGCCGTTTCATAGATGTAATTTTGACTTTCCATAGGTGTACCCAAACATGAAGCATAAACTAAAATTTTTAATTCTGGCAGGATTACTTTGCTCTAGGATTTCATTCGCGCAGCATACAGAATTCTATACTGAGGCCGACAAAGATTACAAAACAGCTTACGAGCTATTCATTAAAGAGAAGTATGGTGCGGCCATCGATTTGTTTGATAACTATTCGATTTCTTCAAAGGGTGCCATGCCCTATAAAATAAATGCGGTTTATTATTCTGCAATATCATCTTTTGAACTCTTTAATCCAGATGCAGAATCTAAACTACAAAGCTTTATTGAAAGATATCCAGAAAGCACAAAAGCACCTTTAGCCTGGTTTTACCTGGGAAGAATGTACTATCGCACCAAGCAATATGGAAAATCATTGACTGCTCTTGAAAAAGCAGATGTTTATTATTTATCGGGTGATGAAGTTGCAGAATACTATTTCAAAACTGGATATTGCTATTTCTCAAAAAACGATCAGGAAAAAGCATCAAAGAATTTTCATGAAATTATAGAGGTCAAGTCAAAATACCAAACAGCTGCACAATACTATTACGGACATATTGCTTACACGCAAAACAATTTCAATACGGCATTAGAGTATTTCAAGAAATTAGATTCTTCAGCCACATTTGGACCGTTAGTGCCATACTACATTATACAAATGTATTTTGAACAACAGAAATATAATGAAGTAATAAAATACGGTACAGACGTTCTTAAAAAATCAAATCCACAAAACGCTTCAGAAATTAATCGAATAATTGCAGAGTCGTATTACCGTTCTGGCGATTATAAAAACGCATTGATTTATTTTGATACTTACCAATCAAGTGTTGCTGCTATCAATAGAGATGATCGTTATTCAATTGCATATTGTGAGTATAAAAATGGCGACTATAAAACGGCTGCTGTAAATTTTGAAAAAGTTACCGAGGTAAATGATTCTCTTGGACAAAATTCATATTACCATTTAGCAGATTGTTATCTGAAAGCAAAAAACAAACAAGCAGCGAGAAATGCGTTTCAATTTGCTGGTAAAAATACATATGATGCCAGCATTAGTGAGTCGTCGCAGTTTAATTACGCTAAACTTTCTTATGAACTAGGTTTTCAACCCGTAGCACTAAATGCATTCAGAAATTTTTTAATTAATTATCCGAATTCTAAATATGCTGATGAATCGAACGAATTAATTGCTGTTTTATATTTAAATACAAGAAACTACAAGGATGCTCTTACAGCACTCGATAACATCAAAGTTAAAACGAACCGTTCAAAAGAAGCTTACCAAAAAGTTGCCTATTACAGAGGAGTTGAACTATTTAATGATGGGTATCTTGATAATGCTATTACAATGTTCGAAAAAGCAATTATAAATGATATCGATCAAAATTTAAGAGCATTAGCAATGTATTGGAAAGCAGAGGCACTATACAAGCAGAATAAATTTGCAGCTGCAATTAAACAGTATAGAATTTTTATATTCAATCCTTCATCCGTAAATACAGAATTTTATGAATTAGGTCATTACAATTTAGGGTATGCCTATTTTAAAAACATTGAATATAACGAAGCGTCTACTTGGTTTAGAAAATACATAGCTAAAAAAGGAGAAGTATCTAAATCTACTTTTGATGACTGTTTAATTAGAACGGGGGATTGTTTTTATGTTACGAGACAGTTTGAATCTGCATTACCTTATTATCAGCAAGCTATCGATGATCAAGCTGCTTCAAGCGATTATGCATTATTTCAAAAGGGAATATTGCAAGGATTAATTGGAGATGTAGATGGTAAAACAACAACGATGAATACATTGCTGACGCAATATCCTAAATCGAAATTTAAAGCAGATGGATTATACGAGAAAGGGAAAGCACAAATGTCGTTGGGCAATGCAAATGAAGCGAAGAAATTATTTAATGATTTACTAAGTGAATTCCCTAATAGCATCTATGCTAAAAAAGCGCAACTGAATGTAGGATTGATTCACTTCAATAATAACGAAGATGATGAAGCTTTAAACATCTTCAAAAAAGTAGTCAGTAATTATCCAGGCTCGCCAGAAGCAGCTGAAGCATTAGCGACTATTAAAAGCATTTATATTTCAAACGGAACACCAGATAAATACTTCGAGTATGCTAAAACAGTTTCTAATGTTAGCATTAGCGAAAGTGCGCAGGATTCAATCACATTTGAAGCAGCAGAGCAACAATATTTAAATCAGAAATTTGAGGAAGCTAAAATATCATTCAAAAAATATCTGGACCAATTTGAAAATGGAATATTTAAACTAAATGCCACTTTCTATATAGCAGAATGTGATTATAGATCAAATAAATTTGTTGAGGCATTATCTGGATACGATTTTATAGTTGATCAACCGAAAAATATTTTTTCGGAAAAATCATTGCTGAAAGCGGGAAATATCAATTACAAAAACAAAGCATACGACAAAGCCATTCCACATTATGTTAAACTAGAGCAAACTGCTGATTTAAGAGATAATATTATTTATGCTCAAACAGGATTAATGAGATCTTATTACAAAAACAAACAATATGATCAGTCGCTTTTATATGCTCAAAAATTATTATCTGCAGATAAAGTTTCGAATGAAATTAATGCGGAGGCACATCTAACCAATGGCCGTTGTGCTTTACTTACAGATGATTATTCTACTGCAAAAAAAGAGTTTCAACTGACGGCAAAACAAAGCAGTGAAATTGGTGCTGAATCGCGATACAACCTAGCATTGATAGAATACAAGCAAAACAATTTCAAGGCTTCTCAAAACAAATGTTTTGAAATCATCAATGAAGTACCATCGTATGATTACTGGATTGGTAAATCATTTATACTTCTAGCAGAAAGCTATGTAGCACTTAAAGACACTTTTCAAGCTAAGCAAACACTACAAAGTATAATAGAAAATTTTGAAGTAGATCCGTCTGACCCAGAAGATATCAAAGCATTAGCAACAGAAAAATTAAATGCATTAGAAGCTAAGGAATCGAAAGACTTGCTTAAACCGGAAGAACCAAAAGAACAAGAAACTGATATCAATAACAATAAATAATTTTTTGTACTTAAGAAATATGATTATGATAAATTCAAAATATAAAACTGCAGCCAATTGTTTTTTGATAGCAATATTTACATTGTTGCTATCTATGAATAGTAATGCACAAACAATTTCAGACACTACAAAAGGAGGAACAAAGAATTTAGGCAATGAAGACATTAATGTGTACAAAGAATACACTCCTATCTTAAATGATGCATACAAAATAAATATTACTCCAATAGGCGACACATCTATTTTCAACCCACCTAGCCTTACTTACTCAATAGATCCTAAGCCAATAAATTCAAATTATAATCTTTCGCCCATCAAACCTGTAAAGATTAAAGATGACAATATCAAAAAACTTTACAGAGGTTTTATAAAGGCGGGATACGGTTTACAGAATTTACCAATGGTAGATTTGTATTTTAACTCATTACGCTCAAAAGAATTTAATGCTGGTGTTCGATACAATCATCTTTCTAGTACTGGAGCCATATCTGATTATGGGAATCCATCAAACAATCATGATGCACTAAATGCTACGGGTATCCGTTATTTTGACAAGCTTATACTAAACGCAGATCTTGGTTTTAAGCGCGACTTAGTTCATTACTATGGATACAAAACACCAGATTTGTTTTCTAAGGCTGAAACAAAGCATGTAATGCAAGATGTGAATGCTGCTTTCGGAATACAAACGAAAAAGAAAACTGATGAATCGATTGCTTTCAATGGCGGACTTGCTTTTTACAATTTCACTGATAATTATAAATCGTCGGAAAACAATATTACCATAAAGGCAGGTGCAGAAAAAACAGTTAGCAAGGGCAATGCGACATTAGATGTATCTTATGATATGGGTAAATACAATGCAGACACACTTGCATTTACTCGTAATATTTTGCGCATTATGCCACGAGTAAATATTAAAAAGGATCTAACTTCCTTAAGTATTGGTGCTAACTTAGTAGGAGAAACAGAAGATAATATCGGATCGTTTAGGATTTATCCTTACTTGTTAGCATCGTATCAATTAATACCAGAAACATTTAGTGTTTATGGTAAAGTTAATGGCGATTTACAACGTAACGACTTACGTTCATTCGCTAATCAAAATCCATATTTTGGTCAATATACTTTTTTACAAAACACGAATAACAAAATATCATTCGAGGCTGGGACAAAAATTAAATTAGAACATAATCTTATTTTAACGGCTTCTGCTTCGTACTCTGATTTATCAAACATGCCATTTTTCTATAATAACATTGACACTATAAAACCATTGCCTTTCCCAACAACATTCAATGTTATTTATGATAATGCAAAATTCTTAAAAGCCATAAGCGCTATCGAATATAAGTTTGCAGAGAAAACAACTGCGGGAATAAGTATTGAATACAACAACTATAAGACAGATAAATTATCTAAACCACTTTACATCCCATCATTGAGAGCAGGCATGCATGCTTCATATGCAATTGCAGAAAAGATTTTTGCTAAGGCAGATGTGTTTTATGTTGGCGAATCAAATGGTATTTATTTCAGCGTAGATTCATCTACAACTACACATAAATTAGTAACGAATGAAATCAAACTAAAAGGATATCTAGATGCTAATTTAACAGTAGACTACCGTTATACAAAATTACTTTCGGTGTTTATCAGCCTAAACAATATAGGATTTACTCGCTACTTCCGCTACTACAATTATCCGAATTATCGATTTGTTGGAATGGCAGGCTTAACCTATTCATTCTAACAAACAAGAATTTCAAGATTAAAGTCCTGTAGTTATGCAGGACTTTTTTATTTTTATATAAACTTTTACGAATATGAAATTTGGCTTTCGCATTCCCAATATTAAAAAGCGTATTGCAGCACGCACTTCAGTAAAAAGATATATTCGTCACAGCTTAGGTTTTAAAGCGCCACGCGGATGGGGATGGCTCACCAATCCGAAGAAAGCAGCATACAATAGAATTTACAACCGGACAACTGTAAGCAGTGGCTGCATGATTACCTTACTCACTTTTGTCTGCTTTGTTGTAATTGTAGTTTTTACAATTTGTTTGATATAAAAAAAGGCGCATCTATTGATACGCCATTAAAACAGTATTCTTTATTATTAAGCTGATAAAATATTTCTTGCGATAACCAGCTTTTGAATTTCCGATGTCCCCTCACCTATCGTACACAACTTCGAATCACGATAGAATTTTTCTACTGGAAAATCTTTTGTATAACCATAACCACCAAAAATCTGTACTGATTCTGTCGCACACTTGACAGCTACTTCACTTGCATAATACTTTGCAAAAGCCGATTGCTTTGTCATTTTTTCTCCGCGATTTTTTAAATCTGCAGCTTGAAGCGTTAATAATTCTGCAGCTTCAATCTGAGTCGCCATATCAGCTAACTTAAATGAAATCCCTTGAAAATTTGATATTGGCTGCCCGAATTGCTCGCGCTCTTGAGAATATTTCACTGAAGCATCAAACGCACCTTTTGCAATTCCTAAACTTAATGCAGCAATCGATATACGACCACCATCTAAAATTTTCATGGCTTGTTTAAATCCGTCGCCTACTTTACCCAACACCTGACTTTGGTGCACGCGACAATCTTCAAAAATCATTTCAGCCGTTTCAGAAGCACGCATGCCTAATTTATTTTCTTTCTTACCAGCTTTAAAACCTGGAGTACCACGCTCAACAACAAACGCTGTAATTCCGTTTGAATCTAGCAACTCGCCTGTGCGCGCTAACACAACTGCAACATCACCAGAAACACCATGAGTAATCCAGTTTTTCGCTCCATTGATTACCCAGTATTCTCCATCTTGCTTAGCAACACAACGCATACGCATCGCATCTGATCCTGTATTGGCTTCTGTTAATCCCCAAGCACCGATATACTCCGCAGATGCTAACTTAGGTAAGTATTTTTTCTTCTGCTCTTCATTTCCAAAAGTTAAAATATGACCGGTACATAGAGAATTATGCGCAGCCATTGATAATCCAATTGAACCACAAACACGAGCTAATTCCTGAATAGCTGTTACATATTCGAAATAGCCTAAACCAGCTCCACCATATTCTTCAGGAACCAATACACCCATTAACCCTAATTCACCTAACTTTTTAAATAATTCAATTGGGAATGTTTGCGACTCATCCCAATCCATTAAAAAAGGACGAATATTTTTTTCTGCAAAATCACGCACGGTTTGCGCAATCATTTCTTGGTTTTCAGTTGGCTTAAAATCCATGTCTTATGGCTTAACTATTAAATAAGGTGCAATTTTACGCATGATTTTGTCATCATACAAGGGCAAAATGCGTAAGTCGTCAATTCGTTGATAATTTTTATGCTGTTGTCGATAAGTTACTATCATTTTAGCCAGCGATTTGGGCAAATAAGGGTGAAATAAAATATCTGCATTAATATTTAAAGGATTAATGATTTTCCCATCGGTCATCACCTTTGCCTCAATACTTCGATATACAGAATCAGGGATACATTTAATTTCCAGCAACTGATCAACGGAAATATATCCGCCTAATTTTTCACGATATGCTAGAATAGCTCGGGCCCTGCCTTCGCCAATCAATGGTAGCTGATCAAGCTCTTCAATAGTTGCCAAATTTATATTCATTTTTGCTATTTGTTTTCCAATCGGTTTTGAAGCATCTGAATATTTTTTATCATAGAACAAACTATCGGGCAATAAAATATAATTCCACCATAGCTGTAGTAAATCTGGTTTTATTACGCGCATTTTCCCTAAATCATTTTTCGCCTTAAAGCAACCACCTTTACTTATATATTTCAAAATCGTCTGACTCTGCTTATCAGTCAATCCTAAACGCACCCACTCATTAAGTCCGATGGTATTGGGATTAAAAGAAAAGAATTGAGGCTTTACTTTTTGAAATTTTTTTTTGTCCGAAGTAGCAGTTTCAATATTCATGGTGCCAACATTTGTTTCAATTGTATCATTTGCAACCATATCATTTCGTGAAATCCCATTTGTTGGTATAAAATGCATCGCGATTAAAGTTGCTTGAAGAAAAAAAACAAGGAGCATCAGAACAATAATGGCTCGCTGCTCTTTAACAGTGTAATTAAAATAGGTTTTGAAAAGGTACTTCCATTTATTTAATCGCATGAAAAATAATTTTGTGCAAAATTATAATGCGTTAAAAAAAATATTCGGTTGATAAGTACTTATAGTCGTTTACAAACGATTAATTCAAAAAACGAAATTGGTTTTTAAAAATTCAAGAAAATAAATTGCAAATTAAATCAACCCAGCTTCGGACAATAACACTTCCATTTCCTGCTGTACTTTTCTTGCCTCTTTACCTGCTCTAGAATCAAAATCCTCCTCTTTACCTGCATAAATAATTTGTCTTGAAGAATTGACAAGCAAACCGCATTGATTATTAAATCCAGCTTTCGAAATTGCTTTTAAGTCGCCACCTTGTGCACCAACACCTGGTACCAGAAAAAAATTGTTTGGTGCAAGTGAACGCACATGTAAAAACTGCTCAGCACGTGTTGCGCCAACAACAAACATAATCTGATCTTCATTACCCCATGATTGCACAGCTCGAATTACTTTTTCATATAATGGTGCACTAGTCTCTTCCAACAAAGATGTTTGAAAATCATTAGCTCCTTCGTTTGATGTTAATGCTAAAACAATTACCCATTTATTTTCAAAATTCAAAAAAGGCGTAACAGAATCTTTCCCCATATAAGGAGCTACCGTAACAGCATCCGCCTTAAGTTCATTAAAAAAAGCCTTAGCATATAACGCCGACGTATTACCGATATCGCCGCGTTTTGCATCCGCAATAATTAAACAATTATTGGGAATATAATCAATTGTCTTCTTTAAACTCTCCCATCCCTTTATACCTAATGCTTCGTAAAAAGCTAAATTAGGTTTGTATGCTATGCAATAATCTTTAGTAGCATCAATAATTGCTTTGTTAAACTCAAATATCGGATCGTTAGTATTCAGTAAATGAGCAGGAATTTTCTCAATATCCGTATCCAACCCTACGCACAAGTACGACTTTTTTAATTTTATTTGCTGAAAAAGTTCTAATCGATTCATGGTATTAACTCATCATTGTTTCTTCTTTCATCTTCTCTGTATTCTCAGCAAATTGTAGCGCATCGATAAACTCCTGAATGTCGCCATTCATAATTGCTGGAAGATTATGACTTGTATATCCGATGCGATGATCAGTAACACGACTTTGCGGATAATTATAGGTGCGGATTTTAGCTGAACGATCACCCGTAGAAACTAAAGTTTTACGTCGACTAGAAACTTCGTTATTTCGTTTATTAAGTTCCATTTCGTATAGGCGCGACCGTAACATTTGCATTGCACGCTCACGGTTTCCAAGTTGTGAACGCTCTATCTGACATGTTACAACTATTCCAGTTGGCTTATGCGTTAACTGCACTTTGGTTTCTACTTTATTTACATTCTGTCCTCCTGCACCACCTGATCGGGATGTTTGAAGTTCAAGGTCTGCAGGATTAATTACAATTTCATCAAATTCATCTGCCTCTGGTAGAACAACCACTGTTGCCGCTGATGTATGAATACGTCCTTGTGTTTCTGTTAATGGAACTCGTTGAACACGGTGCACACCACTTTCATACTTCATCACACCATATGCCCCAGCAACATTAATTTCCATCACAATTTCTTTATATCCTCCTGTATTCCCATCATTAAAATCGACCACTTCATATTTCCATCCTCTTTGCTCGCAATAACGTTGATACATCCTAGCAAGATCCCCCGCAAAAATACTTGCTTCATCACCGCCAGTACCAGCACGTACTTCAAGAATTGCAGGCTTACTATCTTCAGGATCTTTAGGAATCATCAGCATTTGAATATGCTCATCCAGCTTTTGTAATTCGGGTTCCAGTTCTTCAAGCTCTGCTTTAGCCATTGCACGAAAATCTTCATCCTTATCATTAGCCAATACTTCCTTTGCTTCTTCAATATTTTTTGTAAGCGAACGAAACTTCACTGTCGCTTCTACAATATCCTGTAAATCTTTGTAAGCTTTATTTAGCTGCTGAAATTTTTTCTGATCCGCAATTACTGAAGGGTCACTTAACTGTGTTCCATAATCGTGATACCTCGCTTCTAAAGCTTCCAGCTTTTCCAACATTCCTTCTTTCGACATATTCTTTTACTTCGTATAAATTATAATTACCATTTAAACACACCATATGGCGATTGAATAGTTAATTTTCGTTGATTACTTTTTTCTACTCTACCTACTATTTGAGCATCGATATTAAAACTTTTTGAAATGGAAATAATTTTTTCAGCTTGTGACGGGTGAACATACACTTCCATTCGATGTCCCATATTAAACACCTGATACATTTCCTTCCAATCAGTATTCGATTCTTCCTGTATCATTTTAAACAATGGTGGAAGTTCAAATAAATTATCTTTTATGATGTGAAGATTATTTACAAAATGTACAACCTTCGTCTGACCGCCTCCACTGCAATGAACCATTCCATGAATTTCAGAACGCATTTCATCTAATACTTCTTTTATAACGGGTGCGTATGTACGTGTCGGCGACAAAACTAATTTTCCTGCATCAAAACTTACATCTGCAACTTTATCTGTTAGATTTTTTGTTCCTGAATAAACTAACTCACTTGGTAATCCTGCATCAAATGTATCAGGATATTTTTCAGAAACAACTTTATTAAAAACATCATGTCTTGCAGAGGTTAAACCATTGCTACCCATTCCTCCATTATATTCCGACTCATACCTAGCTTGTCCGCAAGAACTCAGTCCAACTATCACATCACCATCCTGAATATTTGCATTGTTAATCACCTCGCTGCGCTTCATTCGGCAAGTCACAGTACTATCGACAATTATCGTTCTTACTAAATCACCTACATCGGCTGTTTCTCCACCGGTAGTATATATTGAAATGCCGTATGAACGTAATTGCTCAACTAATTCTTCAGTACCTTTAATAATTGCTGCGATAACTTCGCCTGGAATCAATCGTTTATTACGACCAATAGTCGAGGAAAGTAAAATATTTGATACAGCACCTACACAAAGCAAATCATCAATGTTCATGATTAATGCATCCTGGGCAATACCTTTCCATACTGATAAGTCACCCGTTTCTTTCCAATAGGCATAAGCAAGACTACTTTTAGTTCCTGCTCCATCGGCATGCATGATATTGCAATAATTGTCATCACCTCCTAAATAATCAGGAACGATTTTACAAAAAGCAGAGGGAAACAAACCTTTATCCACCGATTTAATAGCAGCATGTACATCATCCTTGGTTGCCGAGACACCACGCAGGTTATATCTTTCTGAACTATTCATGGTTGCAAATTTACGAGTTTGATTTCCTTTGTTCGATTAATCTTAAAAAAAAACGCCCCGAAAATTTCAGGGCGTTTCATTTTATAAAGTCTTATTAGTTTTTCGGAACATAAGTAGCTCCTGTTACTTCAAATTCTGTACGTCGGTTGTACTGATGAGCTTCTTCTTTTAATTCTTTAGACGCTAATCCATCAATAAACTCCTTAGTTAATACATCACCGCGTTTAAACGGCTTGTATTCATCATCATTTTCAATTGCTTTAGGAGTAGTTTCGCCTTTTCCTTCGAATGTTAAACGATCTGCTGGAATTGCGTTAGCTACTAAATAATCCATTACACTCTTCGCACGACGATTTGATAAATCCATATTATATTTATCATCCGCACGGTAATCGGTATGTGAAGTAACCTTAATGGTTAATGTTGGATTTTCAGTTAATGTTTTGATTAATCCATCTAATGCAGTTTTAGATTCCGCACGTAAAGTTGCTTTGTTTAAATCGTAGAATACCATTGGAACTGTAATAGGTTTCTTTGTAGACTTTAATGGGAAATCGAAATCTTTAGTAAAGTCTTTATCTTCTTCAATACCTACTGTACTTAATTCATGAAACTTAGTTAAATAACCTGTGAAAGAAGCAGAAATCTTGTATTTCACATTAGCTTTTAATTCATAAGTATATAAACCATCTGCACTAGTTGTAACGCTTAAAGAAGTTCCATCGCTACCAAACAACTCAACTGTTGCTCCTTCTATGTTTTCTTTAGTATCCGTATCGTATACACGACCACCAACCTTTAACTTAACTGGAGGAATAACGAATGAGTAAATATCATCTCCACCTTGCCCACCTGCACGACTAGACGAAAAATAACCTGTAGTTTCAGAAGTCATAATTACACCAAAATCATCGGCACCAGAATTAATTGGAGATTGTAAGTTAACTGGCTCGGACCACAAACCTGCTTCATTCGCCGAATAGAACATATCTAATCCACCCATTCCTGGTTTTCCATTAGATGCATAATATAAACGTCCGCTTGAAGTAAGTCGAGGGAACATATCATCACCATCACTGTTAATTACCGAACCTGCATTTATTGGCGTTCCCCATGCTCCAGCACTAGCATCCCAAGATGACATCCAGATATCCTTGCCACCTAATCCGCCTGGCATATCACTCGCAAAATATAAAGTTTTGCCATCAGCAGATAAACTTGGATGACCACAAGTATAATTATCACTATTAAAAGGCAATGAAACAGGTGCACTCCACTTACCATCAGCAAGAGTAGTCATCATAATTTTACATTGCATGTTTTTATCTTTTACTACAGGACAAGTAGTGAAATACATTGTTTTACCTGTAGCGTCAAAACAAGCTGCACCGTCTGAGTTATCAGAGTTTGCAGGACTTGGGAATACAGTCGGAGTACTCCATTTGCCGTTATTATCTTTTGTAGCCTGGAAGATATCGAAATACTTTTCTCCGTACCAATTATCATTCTTAGAACCCGTAGACTCTTCTCTTGAAGAAGTGAAGACAAGGCTTCCTTTAGAAGCAGGATTTTCGCAAAGTGCAAATTCATGATATTTCGAGTTCACACCAGAAACGTTTTCAACCTTAGCACGAGTTGGTTTATCATTCCATGCCTGCGCTTGCTCGCATTCCTTGATTTTACCATCTACCTTAGAATCAGTTGGGTTTTTCTCTTTGTAAGAGTTATACTGAGCAATAGCTTCTGCATATTTACCATTGGATTTCAATGCTTCAGCATAACGCAAAATAGACATTGGATCTTTGTACTTAGCCTTTACAGCCTTGCCATACCAATCTTCTGCTTCTGAATTGTTATTAACCATACGAGCACACTCTCCTGCACGGTAAGCAGCCCAGCCTTTTTGCTCACTCTTGTTAAATTTAGCATAAGCCTTTTTATACAATGCTGATGCAGTGTAGTACTGCCCAATTGTATAAACTTTGTCTGCTTTTTTAGTTTTAGTTTTTGGTGCTTTTGGTGCCTTGTCAGCAGCAAAACTGCACAAAATGGTCAACGAAAAGACCACTAATAAGCGTAATGATTTCTTAATCATAAGGGATCGTGTATTTTTACAGTTTCTCAGAAGGACAAAGGAAACAAATTATTTCAAATTAAAAAAAAAGAGAGGGAATTAATTATATTAGGCTTTAGACTGATTTCCAGCATTTTGCGATTATTAAGAATAAATAACTGCTATTTGTTGAAAAAAAATTTGGTGGTATTTTTAATATACACGGCTTAAGCCGGACAAAATCAAAGCCCTCTGAAAATCAGCAAACGGATTACTTCACACATTAAAACTGATGCTTTAAGCCTAATTTCTTTTTATCATTTTCTTAATGATTTTTAATCGCTTTTTTTAGATAAAAAAATTGTCAAATAATACTAATTAACAATCGCAGAAATTATCAACATTGTCTTTGATTAAGCATAAAACAAAGCATGTTTTTCTCTATCTTTGTTTGATTAAATTTAACTACATTTTATTTAACTTATAATGAGCGACCAATTGCTACAACAAGAACAAAAACAAAACGAGTATTCGGCGGATAGCATTCAGGTGCTAGAAGGCTTAGAGGCGGTTAGAAAGAGACCTGCCATGTATATTGGAGATATTGGTGTAAAAGGATTGCATCATCTTGTGTACGAAGTAGTAGACAACTCTATTGATGAGGCATTAGCTGGGCATTGTAAAAACATCGATGTTTTTATTAATTTAGATAACAGCATTACGGTTAGAGATGATGGTCGTGGTATTCCAACGGATATGCACCCCAAAGAAAAAAAGTCTGCACTTGAAGTTGTTATGACAGTACTTCATGCCGGGGGTAAATTTGATAAGGATTCTTATAAGGTATCTGGAGGTCTTCATGGTGTTGGGGTATCTTGTGTTAACGCCTTGTCAACCCATCTTAAGGCAACAGTATACCGTAATGGACAAATTTGGGAGCAAGAGTTTAGCATAGGAAAACCATTATACCCTGCTAAAATTGTTGGAGAAACTAATAGAACAGGAACAGAAGTAACGTTTAAACCAGATGATTCTATTTTTACATCTACAGTATATATTTATGATACACTTGCCTCACGCATGCGTGAGTTGTCGTTCTTAAATAAAGGGATTTTTATCAACCTAACAGATCTTCGTGAGTTGGATGAAAATAATAATCCAGTAAACTCAGAGCGTTTTTATTCTGATAGAGGTCTTGTTGAATTCGTTGAGTTTTTAGATAAGACTAGAGAAAAACTGATGGAAGAAGCAATCTATATGGAAGGCGAAAAAAGCGGAATTCCTGTTGAGGTTGCACTTAGTTATAACTCTTCTTTCAATGAGAATGTACACTCGTATGTGAACAATATTAATACACATGAAGGTGGTACTCACTTAGCCGGATTCAGAAGGGCACTTACAAGAACATTAAAAACCTATGCGGAAAAACAAGGCTTTTTATCAAAATTAAAATTTGACATTAGTGGTGATGATTTTCGCGAAGGCTTAACAGCTGTTATTTCAGTTAAAGTTCAAGAACCTCAATTTGAAGGTCAAACAAAAACTAAGTTAGGTAATAACGAAGTAATGGGTGCTGTTGATCAGGCAGTAGCTGAAATGCTGAATATTTATCTAGAAGAACATCCACGCGAAGCTCGTACTATTGTTAATAAAGTTATCCTCGCTGCAACAGCTCGTCACGCTGCCCGCAAAGCGCGTGAAATGGTACAACGTAAAGGAGCTTTCACCGGATCAGGACTACCTGGTAAATTAAGTGACTGCTCTGAACGCGATCCTGGCAAATGTGAATTGTTCCTTGTCGAGGGAGATTCGGCTGGTGGAACAGCCAAACAAGGCCGCGATAGAAATTTCCAGGCCATTCTTCCATTAAGAGGTAAAATCCTGAATGTAGAAAAAGCGATGGATTATAAAATCTTCGATAACGAAGAAATCCGTAATATGTTTACAGCAATGGGTGTTTCAAAAGGAACTCCAGAAGATGAAAGGGCATTAAATATTGATAAATTACGCTACCATAAAATTGTAATTATGACTGATGCCGATGTGGATGGTAGTCATATTACAACACTTATTCTTACTTTCTTCTTCCGTCATATGAAAGAATTAATTGAGAATGGATATATCTATATTGCAACACCTCCACTTTATCTAGTAAAAAAAGGAAAAGAAGAAGAATATTGCTGGACTGATGAGCAACGCATTGCAGCTTCAAAAAGAATGGCAGGAGAGGGTAAAGAATCATCTGTAAATATTCAACGATACAAGGGACTTGGAGAAATGAACGCTGAACAGTTATGGTCAACAACTATGCGCCCAGATACACGTACACTTCGTCAAGTTACTATTGAAAGTGCTGCTGAAGCAGATCGTATTTTCTCAATGCTTATGGGCGATGACGTACCTCCTCGCCGTGAGTTCATCGAAAAAAATGCAAAGTATGCTAAAGTAGATGCTTAATATTTAAATTTTCTTTAAAAAAGCCACAGCAATTCTGTGGCTTTTTTATTTATGTTAAAATCATAACTATAATTAGTTCTTTTTTATTTGATACCGTTAGGTTTTTTGTAATTTCGCATCACAAAATTTAAGATTAACAAAATGAAAGTAACTGTAGTAGGCGCTGGTAATGTTGGAGCCACATGCGCAAATGTCATAGCACATAATGAACTTGCCAACGAAGTAATTTTATTGGATATCAAAGAAGGTATCGCAGAAGGCAAATCTCTTGATATCTGGCAAACTGCTCCAATTAATCTTTACGACACGCGTGTAAAAGGATCAACTAATGATTATGCGGCGACAGCTGGCTCTGATGTGGTTGTAATCACTTCTGGACTTCCAAGAAAACCAGGAATGAGTCGTGATGACCTTATCGCTACTAATGCAGGAATCGTAAAATCTGTTACTGAAAATATTATTAAGTATTCGCCTAATACAATTATTATCGTAGTAAGTAATCCTTTGGATGTTATGACTTATTGCGCTTATTTAAACTCAGGTTTAGATAGCAAAAAAGTATTTGGTATGGCTGGCATCTTAGATACTGCACGCTATCGCGCCTTTTTAGCTGAAGCATTAAATTGCTCACCAAAAGATATTCAAGCTATTTTAATGGGTGGCCACGGAGATACAATGGTTCCGCTTCCGCGCTATACAACCGTATCCGGCATTCCAGTAACAGAATTAATTTCAGCTGATAAGTTAGAAGCTATTGTGCAGCGCACTAAAGTTGGTGGTGGCGAATTAGTAAACCTTATGGGAACATCTGCATGGTATGCACCGGGTGCTGCAGCAGCTCAAATGGTAGAAGCAATTGTTCGTGATCAAAAAAGAATTTATCCGGTTTGCGCTTGGTTGCAAGGCGAATATGGAATGAAAGATATCTACCTTGGAGTTCCTGTAAAATTGGGCAAAAATGGTATCGAAGAAATTATCGAGCTTCATTTAAATGATGCAGAAAAATTATTGTTGACAAATTCAGCAACTGCAGTTAAAGAAGTAATGAGTGTATTAGATAATATGTAAACGGGTTAATCAAACTTTATTCAATAATAAAAGAGGCGCCATTAAGCGCCTCTTTTATTTTATTACCCTTTCTGAAAGTTTAGCCTGAATTAATGCACATTTCTCGTCCGACTTTTTGAACCAGCTCCTGCGTTTTAATGCAACAAACCCATAAATCGAATTCAATAAACTAGTCGGAAGCAAATTAAAAACAAGAAAAATATTTAAAGGGAATTTTAATTGATTACAAATTTGTAACACCGCCTCTGACTTATAATAGAACTCTGTTTGGTTTTTATAAAAAACAACTGTTTCATCAGGAAAAATTTTCTTTGAATTCTGTTTTATTGATTTAAAGTATTCTGAATTCAAACTTGAAAAATAAACAGAAGAATTTTTGTCGTACTTGAAAATTAATAAAACAAAACGCGAACACATCAGGCATTCACTATCATAAAATAAAATTGACTTTTGCATTATGGTTTTATTGCCACAGAATAAGGATCGACAGAAAGTTCTGGCTTGAAAGAATTATCTTTTTCTAAAGTTACCATATCAATTTTACTCAAAGAACCATTTTTACCAGCGCAAGCTGATGCATGATGTGGAGCTGGCCCACCTGTAAAATTTCTATTTGCCACAATCACACAATTATTTGCTTTATCAACAGCGATACCATGAGGCTGCCATCCTACTTTTACTTTTTTAACTTCCGAAAGCGAATTAATATCTATTACACTTACCGAGCCTTTAACATCAGGCATAAAGGTTATGTCCTCCTGATTTGTAACAAACAATAAGTTATTCTCCGCCGACAAAGCAAATTCAAGTGGATACACTCCTACCGGAATTACCTTAATTAATTGATCGGTTTTTGCATCAAATACGCGAACCTGATTTACATCCTGACATGTTACAAAATATTTACTGTAATCAGGAGCAAAAATAATTTCATGAGGCTTTAATGCTTGTCCTGAAAAATCAGGACCAATAGGATTTAAATTCACATCTTCATAATTGGATGGGTCCGCCAAAGGGATTTTAACTAGCTTGCTTGATTCCTGGTAAGTTACATATAATGTATCATCAGTTGCGTTCAATGCAGAACCATGCAGATTAATTGCAGAACCTGTACTTGGGAATGGACCTATTGTCTGTGATGTACTATTGTCAAAATCAACAATAGCAACGCGCCCTCCATTATAATCAACAGCATATCCAAACTTTGAGTTTTTAGAAACACTGATGGTATTCCAACCTCCTGCTATACCATTACCAATCGGAATCGTCTTTACTAACTCATCACTAACGGTACTGTATAGCTGAACTATATCTGAATTCAAATAAACAGTTACCCAATA
>CANFIN010000024.1 GCA_947447155.1 Bacteroidota bacterium
AGCTTATCCGACAACAAGCATTTATAGTCGTTTAACTTTAGTTGTTAGCTTGTTTTTATATAATGTCTGATTCAATTTTGCAGACATGAAAAAGCGGGTATTTATTTTCTGTTTACTGTTTACATTTTTGGCTATTAATTTTGAATTAATTGGTTGGGGTTTTTGGGGACATCAACGGATTAATCAAAAAGCGGTTTATTGCTTACCTCAGCCGCTTTTGCAATTCTACAAAGCCAATATAGATTTTGTTACAAAGCATGCTGTGGATCCAGATATGCGTCGTTATGCTGATCCTGAAGAGGCACCAAGGCATTACATCGATTTAGATAGGTATGGAGACCATCCTTTCGATTCGTTACCGCGAATTTGGAAAGAAGCATTTGTAAAAATAGGGGAGGATACACTTAAGGCTCATGGTATCGTTCCGTATCATATTCAAACAATGTTATACCGACTAACAGCAGCTTTTAAAGAGAAAAATGAATACAAGATTTTAAAATACTCTGCTGAAATAGGACATTATATCGGAGATGCACATGTGCCCTTGCATTGCACACGTAATTACAACGGACAGTTAACTGGTCAGCATGGTATACACGGATTTTGGGAGTCGCGTATTCCTGAATTGATGGGTGATAATTACAATTACCTTTTAGGTCGTTCGCTTTTTGTCGAGCATCCTCTTGCAATGATCTGGCAAACGCTATCAGAAAGTTATGCTGCCAAAGATTCTGTTTTGCTTCTTGAAGCGATGCTGAATAAACAGTTCGATGCAGATAAAAAATATTCTTATGAAGTAAAAGGCAGACAAGTCGTTAAAGTTTATAGCAAAGAATACACGCGAGCCTATAATAACTTACTCGATGGAATGGTTGAACGACGTATGCGAAAGGCCATTTTTATGACTGCTTCGTTTTGGTACACCGCTTGGGTGAATGCAGGTATGCCCGACTTAAATGATGTAGATGAAAGTGAATTGCTGCAATTAGAAATGGTTGATTCAATTATTCAATCAAAAACGTCCAATATTTCTAATTTATTTCTGAAAGGGCACGATGATTAATGGAAGTATATCGTTAATATTGTACATGTATTTTATACTAAGTATAATTCCTCTTTTGTGTTCACTCGATTTGATGCTAGCATGGATTGTTGGGACAGAAAAAAGTGTAATTAGTTATTAGAAGTATCCAATGAAAAAAATAAACAAGTAGTAATTCTTTGATAATTACAAAATGAAAGTTTTACTTACCACCCTTAATGCAAAGTACATTCATCTGAATTTAGCGATTCGACTTTTGTATAGTCTCAACAAAGATCGTCATGCGGGTTTGTCGTTTAAAGAGTTTACAATAAAAGAATCGTCTGAGTCGATTGCTCAATTTTGTAAGGACTTTGATGTTGTTACATTCAGTTGTTACATTTGGAATATTACACCAACGTTGGCAGTTGCTAAATTGTTAAAGGAGATAAATCCAGAAATAAAAATACTATTGGGTGGACCAGAAGTGAGTTATGAATATGATGATATTATCAATAAACCCTATATCGATTATATCATTGTTGGTGAGGGAGAAATTCCGATGGAGAATTTCCTGAATAATTTTCCTGATATAACGAATGTGCCTAACCTTGTACATAAGAATGAGAATGGAGAAGTTGTTGTTCATCCGCAAAGTCTCACCTTCGAATTAAAGAATTATGCAGGAATAAATCCTTATCAATTTGACGATCCATCAGAGCTGAAAAACAAAGTCGGATACATTGAAACATCTCGTGGCTGTCCTTATAAATGCGAATTCTGTCTCGCAAGTTTAGATAATAAAGTCCGCTATTTACCTATTGAAACAATAAAGAGTAATTTGCTTTATTTAATTCAACATGGGCGCGTGATAAAATTTTTAGATCGGACTTTTAATGTAAAACGCGACTTTACAATTGATATGTTTGATTTTATATTGAAGCATAATAAGCCAGGAAATATTTATCAATTTGAAATCACAGCCGATATTGTTCATCCAGATATTGTAAAATACATTCGTGAAAATGTCCCTCCTGGAGTATTTCGATTTGAAATAGGTATTCAAACCGTAAATCAAAAAGCAAATTTAGAAGTTAGTCGTAAGCAGAATTTTGATAAAACTGCTGCCGTAATTAAACAGCTCGATGATATCATAGAAATGCATCTTGATTTAATTGTGGGACTTCCGCTAGACGAATGGAATGATATAAAATTCAGTTTTGAATCAGTATTTGCTTTGCATCCATCTGAGTTGCAACTTGGGTTTCTAAAGTTTTTGCGTGGCACACCTGTGCGTGATAAGCACGAGAAATATGGTTATGAGTTCGACCCTAATCCGCCTTATCAAATCATTAAAAGTGATTTTCTAAGTGAAGAAGAATTAAATCAAATTTTATTGCTTGAGGAAGCACTTGAAGTTTATTGGAATAAAAAACGTGCAATACATACTTTAAAATATGTAGCTGCTAAATACAGTATTTTCGATTTCATGCATCAGCTCGGAATATATTTCGATAAACAATATGACTTTCATAATCATACCTTGTTTAATGTTTATGATGCATTAAATAATTTTATTCTGGATACTTATCCTAACGATTATACGTTGTTAAAGCTGTTAACCTTTGATTACCATCTAAACTATAAAGTGAAACCGCAACAACGATTTTTACCTGAAGTTGATAAATCGCTCAAACAAGAGTTAGTGTTAAAATATAAATTAGATCATCATCGATATCGATTTGTAATATTAGCATTAGACGAGCCGTTAAAAGAATGTGTTCCACATTTAAATACTAACGATTATTTGGTTATTCAATATAATGGTTTAGATAAGCCAATTTATTTTGGCATAAATTAATTTTCTTAGAACTATAGTAGAATTTAGATCCTTATTTTAAATAGATTTTTGGAATTTTACATACCTTTGAAATAACGTTTTTATGGAAAAGTTAGATATAGTATATTCTTATGATATGGAGGAGGAGACATTAACCCTAACTTCATCTAAAGTTGAATTAGAATCACAAGTGATTGTTCATATTTCTATGTGGGCTTTGCTACCATACAATATCAGAATCTGGGGTTCAACTTTTTTATTTGATCATCATAGTGATCACCATAGTAAGTTAGTGCATTTTGAAAACATATCGCTGGCACCAGAATGGACAGCTATCAGTCCTGGTAAGCATCATGTTTTTACATTGTTTTTTACTGGCATTCCTAAAAGTTGTACGATGTTCGATTTGCGAGAAGTAGCAGATGGGCCCGGATGCTTTGAGTTTAAAAATATTATTCGTAATAAAACAGATGTGTACCATTTAGAATCACATGCTTAATAATTTTTAATGTCTTTAAATAATTTTTATAATTCAAAATTTGTAAATGCTATCATGAAATATAAATTTCAATTGATTATTTTTTTATTTGTTTCTGCTGTTTCAATTATTTTGTTTGCTGGTTTTGCTAAGGTTGAAAACACAAAACTTAGTAATACTCCTAAAAGATTTGGATTGCCAGATACTACTTTTACACTTTTGTTTGGTGGCGATATGATGGGACACCAGCCTTTAATTAATGCTGCATGTAATGATTCATTAAACAATTATGATTACTCACCTTGGTTTCAATTTATTTCTCCTTTTATTAATCAATGTGATTGGGCTTGTGCAAATCTCGAAGTAACATTAGCTGGCGAACCATATTCAGGTTATCCTCAGTTTTCTTCCCCAGATGAATATGCATTAGGGATTAAAAATGCAGGTTTTGATTTTATTGTAAATGCGAATAATCATTCACAAGATAGAGGTAGTAAAGGTTTGGAACGAACTATAAAAGTTCTTGATAGTTTGGGTATTTCTCATACCGGAACTTTTGCGGATACTACTTCTTTTGAAAATAATTATCCTGCTATTGTTACTATTGCTGGATGTAAAATTGCTATTTTGAATTACACATATGGTACTAACGGGCTAATCGTTAAAAATCCTAACATCGTAAATATTATAGATAGTATATCAATGGTAAAAGCTATCGATAAGGCCAAATCAGCTGGAGCTAAGTTAATAATTCCAATAATGCATTGGGGAGTCGAATATCAAACTAAAGAAAATGTAGAACAAGAAAATACTGCACTAATACTTTCTAGGGCAGGTGCAAATGCTATCATTGGAATGCATCCTCATGTAGTAGAGCCAATAAAATATGTTAAAACTAATTACAAAAAAGCAAGCTCCGATTCTATTCCTGTAGCATATAGCTTAGGGAATTTTTTATCCAATCAGCGAGATCGCTATACTGATGGTGGTATTATGGCGCGTTTAACCATTGCTCGTAAGAATAATAAATACTCGATAAGTAAAGTTGACTACCTTCCGTTTTGGGTTTGGAAATTAGAATCTGCTAATGATGTATTAGGGCTTAAGAAAGGATATTATCCAATTACTAAAAATATGCTAGATCAGCTGCCTCCAAATGAAAGTTTGAAGGCAGCTGTTTTCTTCGATGATATAAAGTCTATTCTGGCTGGAACTGAGGAATGGAATATTGAATAAAGATAATGCAGGAAATCAATAATAATGAATCGCCAACAGCTTGGCTTGACTTTGTTAGATGGATTGCTACTATTGCAGTTATAACAATTCATGTCGCAGCACCTTATATTTATCAATATGGATCTATTCCAATGCTTAATTGGAATTTCTATAATTTTATTGATTCGCTAACCCGTTTTGCTGTTCCGTTTTTTGTTATGCTTAGCGGTGCTTTATTGTTAAATAGAAAAGATTCTCTTAAAGATTTTTTATTGAAACGCTTTTCTAGAGTTTTAATACCGTTTTTGTTTTGGACTATTGTTTATTCGATTTATCATTTTTATAAAGTGAATTCAAATTTTAGTTTTGAGTATATTCCTTTTTTTGTTCAATCATTAAAGGAAGGAGCATCGTATCATTTCTGGTATATTTATATGTTAATAGGTTTGTACCTAGCCATACCCGTTTTACGTGTTTATGTTCAAAATGCAGAAACAATTCTGATAAAATATTTTTTGTTATTATGGTTATTTTTCTTGTTGTTTTCTTTTTTCGAGATTGCTATCAACAAGGATTTTAGCTGGACAATCTATATAGGTTATATTGGTTATTTGATTTTAGGGTATTTTATTGCTTTTCGTTTAGAAAATATAAACTCGTATTATGTAATGTCTGTATTTTTGGTTGCACTTTTATTCACATTTTTAATGACATGGCAATTTCCAATTTGTAAAGGAGTATTTAACGGAAAGTACTATCAATATTTAAGTGTTAATGTTGTTGCCTGCTCAACATCATTATTTATTCTCATTAAAAAGCATTTTCGCATGACTCAAAAATCATTAAGCAAATTGCAATTTTGTAATAAATATGGATTTGGCGTTTATTTTATTCATGTTTTAATATTAGACGCTATGCAATTCTCCGGTATTAATGGTGCTTTGGTTAATCCATTCGCAGGAATTATTATGACTGTATTACTATGTTATCTTTTATCGCTTTTGATAATTAGAGTTTTGGCAAGTAATAAATTGTTGGCTCAAATTATAAATTGATATTTAATTAAAATTGTACTTTTATAGCATGAATTTGCGATTGATACTGCTAAGCTCATTTGTTTTTATGAGTACAGCTTTAAATGCCCAACGAAATTATTTTTATGACTATCGTCCGCTAGCTGATAGTTTGTCAATTGTATATCAAATCCCAGCATCTGTAATTTTAGCAATAGCTTTTCAAGAGTCGGGTGGTGGAACTAGTGTTGTAAGTAGAAGATTAAACAATCATTTTGGATTAAAAGGTAGGGTGCCAGGAGGCGATACCGTTTCTGTAAAGTCATCTTATAGGTATTTTGTAAAGTCGTCTGATTCCTATATTTACTTTTGCAATCTGGTTGCACGTAAAAAGTTTTATCCTTCGTTAATAGGAAATAAAGACTATAAAAAGTGGGTTATAGCAATATCACATACTGGTTATGCTGCTAACTCAAAAATATGGACAAATCATATTTTAGGTATAATCGAGAAATATCAATTAGATAATTCAAATAATTGAATTAATCGGTTACGTATTTAATAATTCAAGTTGTTAGACTTCATATTTGCAGTTTTTTGTCTTGTAATTTTTAATGCATAATTTTATTTTTTATTTGTTATATCATCAATTAATAATTACAAGCTAACAAGAAACTATGAAGTTTAAGTTTATTTATTTTTTTATTTTGTTTTCTGTTAATTCTTACGGACAATTATATACCAATACGGAACTTGATAGCATAGCTAAGAATATACCTGAAAGTTATAACGTGTCTACTAAATCAATCGCTGATTATTTTAAATCGATAAGTAAAGATGATAGAGATTTGTCGAGAATGATTTTTTCTTGGGTGGCGTTTCATATTAAATATGATGACTACTCTTTTAATAATTCAATTTATAAGAGTCCAGAAGCTGATAGTGTTTTAAAATATCGTACAGCAGTGTGTGCAGGATATAGTTATATTTTCAAAGCAATTTGTGAGCATGCTAATCTTGAAGCAGTTTCTATTGATGGATTTGCAAAAGGCTATGGATTTAAAAAAGGAATGTCTGTTGATGGCATCAATCATTCATGGAATGCAGTAAAATACAATAATAAATGGCATTTGATGGATGCAACATGGGGGAGTGGTTCTGCAGAAAGTGTCAATGGGAAAGCTGTTTCAATAAGTAAATTTTGTGATTATTACTTTGATGTGCCTCCTTTGCAATTTATTTTCAATCATTTCCCTGATAGTAGTCACTATCAGTTCTTGGAAAAGAAAGTTACCAAAGATCAATTTAAGAATTTAATTTATGTAACGCCCAATCTTGTTTTTCCGTTAGGATTTAATGCTGATACTATCATTAGTAAAAGTTTAAAAGATTCCAAGTTTAATTTACCTGATGTTTTTAGTATTGATAAAACAGAATTCACACTTTTGAAAATGCCATATTCACGGGTTTTGAAAGCAAAAAGTAGTTGTGTTTTTCAAATTCAAAATAATTCTGCACAACGTGTCGTACTAATCAATAACAATGAATTAATGGAATTTGAAAAGGTAGGTGAGAATTTATTTGAGTTGAAATTATCTGATTTAAAAGCTGGTCGGATATTAATTGGTATTGCGGGTGAACCAAATGTTGATATCGTTCTTTCTTATGATGTTATTTAGAAATCACTAATTAAAGAAAACCATATTCAAAATTTACATTTACTTTTTTGACACTCAAGAATAGAAAGTTCATTTTATTAAAGAGTTAATTTAAATTTTTCTTTGCTACAATTTGATTTTGTTTTTTAGATCCCCAATGATAGCCTAATGAAAAATCAAGTGATCCTTTAAAAGAAGCTGTTTTATAAGCAGAATCTAAGTCTTGTTGATATAAGTTATCTATAAAGTCTCGAACTGGCTTCTCATAAATGCCATATAAATTTACAGTCCATTGATTCTTTTTAAATTGATTGTATGGTATTCCAGTATCATCTTGTACTAAGTAATCAGTTTTTTGAAGTGTGAGTTCTTTAATCGTTGTGAATTTTGTGTAGTGCATTAAATAGGAAGCAGATTTAATGAAAGTATTGCATCCTGATTTTACAGATTGATTAATATACGTTAAGTTTCCCGGATTTTTAGATAACTCGTCGTTAGCAAGATCGCAACAGAAATAAGTAACATTCTGTTGTTTTCTTAATTTTTTGTTCCATAATTTAATTTGAACAACTGTGCTTTTCCCATGGTTTAACACTGGAATAAAATTACCTTTCTCATCTATTTTTCCAAATCTAACTTGGGTTATATCGTGCACTGTTCGGACCGCACCCCATAATATTAATGGAAGCATTCCATTAACTTTTGTTTTATGCTTCGTATCAGAATCCATGTTTTTCGTGATGAAATAACTTTTGTTGTAGATATCTCGAAGTACAAATTCAACGTCTCTTAAATATTGATTGGTAAAAGAAGTGTCTTTTGCAAATAAATTGGGTATGTCTCCAACCGCTTCACGAGCAATCATAAAGTAATCACTGGCATTTGGATAAAGCCAAGCCATATGGATAAAATCACCTCCTGAAAATGGATAAAATACATAGTTACTGTCGTTAGCTGAATTTGATTTTAAGTTAGCTTCATTCCATTTTTTAATTTTTGATAAACGTTGAATTTCAATGTTTGTAATTTTGTAGTTTATGTTATTATTGTAATTCTCAATGAAGGTCCTATTCGATTCAGATTGAAAGCATTTAGTCGGGTAGCCTGCTATCAGATAGGCCAAGTTATTATACGAAGAGTCGATCGATAATTTGATTTTGTTTTCTGTTAAGGTTGAATTAGCAACTTGCTCTTTAGAAGTTGAAGTAGCAGCATTGTTATCTAAATTACTGTTGCTAGTATTTTGATTATTGCAATTTGAAAAAATAAAAAGCGTTAAAATTACAAATAAGCGTTTAGAGATTATCATCTGTTGTTCATTGTTAAATTGTCCGCGAAGTTAATAATCATTTATTCTACTACTTATCATATTTAACTATTTAGTTAGCTAATTTAATCTTCTCGAATGATGCAATTTTTTATTCTTTGTCATAAGTACCATTTTGTTATTGAATAATTCATTTTTGATAGTAAGCACAATCTTGATTAAGAATATCCGCTAATTTTATAAGCTTCACAAAATTGACATGTATTTCTAATCTTTTAAAGGATGTCGATTTCAATAGATAGTTTGCTAAAAATAAGCCTGTTTTACAATTAAAATTACCTTTGCAACCTTAATTAGCTTAACAAGTTCGTAGCTATAAAACTGGTAATTGTTTTAACTAAATGGGTACAAAAACTAAATTCAATTTTGCAACAGCTTTCTCACTAGTCGTTGCAAATATGGTTGGAGTAGGTATTTTTACTAGCCTTGGATTTCAATTGTTTGGACTTTCAGATTACAGAGTTATTTTGATTTTGTGGATTCTTGGTGGTTTAATGGCAATCATGGGTTCATTCTGCTATGCAGAATTAAGTGCTGCATTTCCGCGCTCAGGTGGTGAATATAATTTCTTATCAGAGGCATTCGGTCGCTTTATAGGTTTTCTTTCAGGATGGGTTTCAATTACCTTAGGATTTTCAGCACCAATTGCCGCTGCCGCACATGCGTTTGCAAAGTATTTTTCGCACTTAATGCTATTCAAAATAAATCCAGATGTTATATCGGTTTCGTTAATTGTGATAATTACGATAGTTCATTTGCTAAAAAAGAATGTAGGTGCCAGTTTTCAAGTTTTTATAACTTCAGGTAAAATAGTGTTGATGGCATTATTTATTATTGCTGGATTGTATTTTTCAACTTCCGATACTCAAATTAATTATTTAGTTACTAATCATAATTTATCTTCAGAGTTATTTAGTTCTGCCTTTTGGGTTTCCTTGATTTACGTAACTTATGCCTATTCAGGTTGGAATGCTACTGCTTACATGATTGAGGAGATTGAAAGTCCTGAAAAAAATGTCCCTCGGTCAATTTTAACTGGAACAGTCGTAGTGATGTTTTTGTATGTATTGATGAACTTTGTGTTTCTATTATCCGCACCTGCAGATGCTATGCGCGGTAAAGAAGATGTCGGGTTTGTTGTTGCTGACTATATTTTTAGTAACAAGGGAGCAATAATTATAGGTGGTTTAATTTCGTTCTTTCTTGTTTCAACAATTAGCTCCATGGTTTTAGTAGGCCCTCGGGTTATAAGCAGAGTAGCGCAAGACTTTCAAGAGCTTCGATACTTGTCTGTCTATTCAAAAAATGATATTCCAGTTAGAGCCATCATTATCCAATCATTGATTGCTATTCTCATTTTACTCACAACCGATTTTCAATTTGTGATTACATGTATCGGTTTTGTATTAACCCTTTTTACAACACTTACCGCAGTTGGTTTAATCTGGTTACGTAAGAAACGTGTTGATGTTGTTAGGCCTGTCCGCGTACCATTATACCCTGTACTCCCGATTGCTTATATCATTTTTAATTGTTGGATTATGTATTACCTTCTAATTAATAAGTCTAAAGAATCAATGATAGGTATTTCATTCGTGGCTTTTGGAGCCCTTTTTTACATGGTTTTTTCGAAGCAAAAAAACAATATTGCTACAGAAAATGAAAATTAAATTATATCTGCTTTCGTTTGTTTTTATTTCTCATCTAACATTTGGTCAGCATGCCGAGGTGGATCTATTGTCTTTGAAATCGATTATCTCAAGTTATCCTTCGATTATCGATTTAAATAAAAATAATGTGCAGGTGATTATTGGAAATGTGGTCAAGGATTCAAAAGGCAATAAGAAGATTGTTTATGTAAATCTTGATTCCAATTCGACTTCGACTTCTTATTTTTATCCCGCTAGTTGCGTAAAACTTCCTATTGTAATTATTGCGTTAGAATGGTTAAATGAACATAAAATAGATGGTGTTTTAATTAATTCGGAATTTGAATTAAAATCAAACTATTCTTGTCATTCATACAAAAGTTTATCTAATGACAAAGATGATTTACTTACTATCGAGAATTGTATAAAGAAAATATTATTGGTAAGTGATAATAGGAGTTATAATGCATTGTTTGATCTGTTAGGACGTGATTACATCAATTCAAAGTTAAAAGAGAAAGGGTACATTAAATCTCGAATTGTGAAATCATTTTCTGGATGTGCAGATTCCCTATTAAGCATGAAACCTTCCGTTCGATTCTTCAATAAAAAGAGTGAAATACTTTTTTCTTATGACAGCATCAATTACAATTATCCGATTAATAAATTGATGATAGATGCAAGGGTAGGTGATTCATTAATGATTGATAGCGTAACAACAATTGCAGGGGCAAAAGATTTTTCAATGAATAATTATCTGCCCTTAGACGAAGGATTAGATATGTTGGTTCAGTTAATGTATCCATCAAAATCTCCCAAATGGTGCTTAACAACAAAGCAGCGAAAGTTTTTAATGTATTGGATGAGTCGCTATCCAAAAGAAAGCAAAATCACAACATATACTTCTAATCAGGAGTATTTTGATGCTTATAAAAAATACTTGATTTATGGTCGGGAAGAGAAGCCAATAAAATCTGATTCGCTGCGTATTTATAATATCGTTGGGTTAGCTTATGGATTCGCAACGGATATTGCTTACTTAAAATCTGCGAACCAGAAAGTAGAGTGTTTTATTGCAGCAACTACTTATTCGAACAATGATGGAGTAATGAATGATAATAAATACGATTATCAAACAACCGGATTTCCTTTTTTAAAATATCTTGGAACTGAAATATTTAATCGACTAAAAAACCATAAAAAGTAAGTTATCGTAAACGAATAACTCGTCCTAGTTTTAAAGTTGACTCTGGCTTAATTTTATTTAATCTGCAAATTGACTTTACTGATGTTTTGTTTCTTATTGCAATAGCTAATAATGTATCACCATTCTTAATTTTGTAAGAGTACTTTAGATTCTTTTTCTTCGAACCTTTATTGCTATAAGTAAAATTCGAACCATCAAAATTCGTTTTGCCACCAATTACAAAATTATTTTTCGTTAACATAACTGTTTCTGAAGTCAGTGATCCGTTTTCAAATGCAATTATATCAAGCGGGTTAAAAGGCTTGTCTTTATAACGAGTTTCAAAATGTAGATGAGGTCCTGTGCATCTTGATCCCGAACATCCACCTTCCCCTAATATATCACCGGCCTTAATAATAGAATTTGGTTCAACATTGATCTTGCTTAAATGAGCATAGTATGTTTCTAATCCATTATAATGACGGATAATTACCAGGTTGCCGTATCCTCCATTATTGTATTGTGCATATCTTACAACTCCATCAAATGCAGCTTTTACAGGATCTCCTGTCTGCAAGTGTAAATCAAGACCTTTATGTGGACGGTTCCAGCGCCATCCAAACTGCGAATTAATCCTGGTTTCAACGGGCATAACAAAGCAACGAAACTCATCTGTCAATTTGAGTTTGATAGTATCAGGAATGTTTTCACTGTTCGAGTAAGGATATAAATTGTCATTATCCCAATATTCACTAGTTATTTCTTCAAACATGTCAATGCATGTTGAATCATTTCCTTCGAAACGTGGATTTTTATCGGCATAAATACTTGATGTACTTAGTGCCGTAATGACTAAAAGAATAAATAATCTTTGAAAAAATTGCATAATTGAATAAAAAAATCTGGATTAATTAACGATTGCAAAAGTCGCCATTCAAAATTTGTCAAACAAGTAATTTAGTCTTGCTGAAACTTAATTCATCTTTTGTTCATATAGAGGGAATTATTATATAAAATATTATTAAAGACGACATTAAGTAGTTGAATTACAGTTATAAACAATTTTCCATGTTAGTCTTAATAATTCGAATTTTAAATTGATTATTTGCAATTTTGTCCCTCTTTATAAAATGGTTTTCGCTAGTCTCACATTTCTCTATTTCTTTTTGCCTTTGAACTTAATCTTGTATTATAGTTCTAAAAATGCTAGTTATAGGAATTTAATTTTAACGCTTTTTTCTTTTGTGTTCTATGCATGGGGCGAGCCGATATGGGTTTTCTTGCTAATTTTCAGTGCATCGGTTGATTATCTTAACGGTCTGTTTATCGAGAAATACCGAGGGACCTTCTGGGCTAAACTGGGTATTGTTTCAACGCTTATTTTTAATCTGGGAATTCTTTTTTTCTTTAAATACAGTTCATTTTTATATGATAATGTGAATTATTTATGTGGTACAAATTTTCAATTTCCTAAATACACTCTGCCTATTGGTATTTCCTTTTATACTTTTCAAACTATTTCATATGTAATCGATGTTTATCGTAATGAAGTTAAAGCACAGCGATCTTGGATGAAATTTATGATGTTCGTGAGTCTTTATCATCAGCTAGTGGCTGGTCCTATTGTGCGGTATTCTCATATAATGAATGAAATTGATACACGTAAATTCAGAATAAGAGATATTTCAGGAGGAATAACTCGATTTTGCGTTGGATTGTTTAAAAAAGTAGCTATTGCCAATATTGCTGCCGAGCTGGTGGTGAAGTATCTAGATAATCCTGATTTATCATCGCTTTCTACTGGTGAAATGTGGTTTGGGGTAATCATGTTCTCAATTCAGATTTATTTCGATTTCTCAGGATATTCGGATATGGCCATTGGTTTGGGTCGCATGTTTGGGTTTCATTATCACGAGAATTTCAATTATCCATATATCGCAAAAACGGCAACCGATTTCTGGCGCAGATGGCATATTTCACTTGGTACTTTCTTTCGTGATTATGTTTATATCCCATTAGGCGGTAACAAAAAAAATGGATATCTGAACTTGTTTATAGTTTGGGCCTTGACCGGCTTATGGCATGGAGCTAATTGGAACTTTATTTTTTGGGGGTTGTTTTTCGGAATTTTAATTATGCTTGAAAGGCTAGTCACATTCAAAAAAATTAATAAGGTACCAAGCTTCTTTTTAAGAATTTATTTATTATTCGCGGTAGTTTTAGGTTGGGCTTTATTCTATTTCACTGATTCATCAAAATTACTCGTTTGTTTCAGGTCTTTATTTCATATTGCTGATATAGCTTGGTGGGATTATTCACTAACATTAACTATTAAAGAAAATATCTATTGGATGATTTTAGCCTTCCTGCTATGCATGCCAGTTTATCAATATTTTGTTGTTAAATACCGAAAATTGCTTTTAGCGAAAAACAGCAAATCGCTTTATTGGACCGGCATTGCATTTTCAATTGTTTTACTGATGATATCAACTGCGTTAATGGTTGGCAAGTCCTATAACCCTTTTATTTATTATCGTTTTTAATGGACGCGAAAAAATTCCATAAGACTTCTGCGTTGCATCTGATACTATTCACAGCTGTTTTAATTCTCTGTGCCGTTTTATTTTTTGTTGTCCCGAAAATTAATATATCGCAGATGGAAAATAGAAAGCTCACTCCATTTCCCGTTTATTCATGGCAAAATATTGAGAATGGAAGTTATTTAGATAGCATCGATTTATATGTTGCAGATCATTTTCCTTTTCGCGAAAAATGGGTTGACCTAGTTGATCAATACCGAAATGCCGGAGGAATAAAAGATGGACAAATTGCTATTATCGAAAATGATAATTTCACTATGGAATCCATAGATACTAGTAAGCTCGATTCTGTCAACTTGAATATTATTCAAGATTCGATAAAGTTGGATAATGCAAAGCTTGGTTCAGCAAAAGGTTTGATGATTTACGATGGAATGGGAATACAAATTTTTGGTGGCTCTAAGAAATATTCAAAATTATTTGCTTCTGTTATAAATGATTATCGTACAACTTTTGATTCTAAAATCAATATTTACTATATGGGTATTCCAGCTCACGGCGAATACTATATGCCCGATGATTATAAAAAAGGAAATTCAGAATCAAAGAATATCGAATTTACAGCATCACTTTTAAATGCTCCAACAAAAAGCATATTTATTGCTGATTATATCAGACAGCATCGTAAAGAATATATTTTCTTTAATTCAGATCATCATTGGACAGATTTAGGTTCTTATTATGCTTATCAGAAATTTTGTGAGGTAGCATCATTAAAAGCAATAGAAATTGAAAATTATGATATTGAATACAGAGGTCACTTTTTAGGTTCACTTTATCAGATTACGCGCGACCAGCGTTTAAAAGAAAAGGGAGATTCTTTAATCATTCATAAAATACGAAATAAGTATGCTATGAAGGTATTGGACAATCAGAAAAATTATACAAAGGGAAGTGCAGGGCAGATGTATTACAAATGGAATAATTCCTATGGTTGTTATATAAGTGGTGACCTTCCGTTTGAGCGGTTTGATTCTGATGTGAAAAATAATCGTAGGCTAGTTGTAATAAAAAATTCTTTTGGAAATGCACTTATTCCACATCTGGTTCAGAACTTCGAAACTGTTTTCGTTATCGATTATCGCTATTTCGAAGGTAGTGTTTATGATCTCGTGATGAGTCAGGATATAACGGATATCTTATTTCCAATTCCCGCATTCTCATCAAATACTGTCAGTCATATTCAGCGAATAAAATCAATATTGAAAGTAACAAATGCCAAAGAATCGAACCACCTCGTTAATCTCCAAACGCAAAAAGCAAATCCCCAAGTCGCAATTTTTAAAGTGCAAATTTGTTCGGCAAAAGAGCAGAAAGATAGTTCCTTTTATTTGTTGAAAAATATACATCATTACTCGGAGTATAAAAATAAAAATTATTTTATGTACTTAGTAGGAGAAACGGAAAGTTACAATGAAGCTGTAACGCTAAAAAACAAAATGGTGTTAGATGGATATGATGATGCTACAGTTAGAATGTTTATAAACGGTAAACTGATTAGGTGATGACTCAAAAGAAGTTAAAATGCATATTGTTTTTTTTATTGATCAGCATTTTTGTAAATGCGCAAGTAGATTCAATTATTCCGCCATGGATAAAAACTAATTACAATTATATTTATTTTCAGGATTCTTCAAATCTGAAAAATCTTATTCAATTGCTTGGCAAGAAAGGAAAGCAATTAACGATTTTACATTTAGGCGATAGTCACCTGCAAAACGAGAATTTGCCGAATCAATCGCGTAAGCTTTTGCAATTAGCTCAAGGTGATGGTGGTGTTGGATTAATTGTTCCTTTTTCAACAGTGAAATCATATGATGCTCGTTTTTACAAGTCGACACATACTGGTACATGGAAATATTCTAAAAGCTATATGGGTAAATTCGATTATCCAATGGGAGTTAGAGGTATGACAAGTTATACTAATGATTCGTTGGCTACTTTTAAAATTGTGTTTAGTCAAAATGTTTCTTTAGCAAATAATGAGCTAGTCGTTTTTCGTCATGATAACGATTCGGTTTTCGAAATGGAATTTTTTATCGATGATCATCCTACAACGGTTAAGTACCGCGATAATGAAAAAGTAATTTATAATGTGACAGGTGGCTTTTCGACTTTATCTTTTAAAGCAAATAAAACAATGTCTTATCAAAAAGATGTTACGATTACAGGTATGATTCTTCAGGATTCGTTGCATCGCGGTGGTTTATGGCATAACGCAGGAGTAGGAGCAGCACCTTATAAAATGGTTTTAGTAGAAGAGCTATACGAGCAACAGGCGAAATATATAAATCCCGATGTAGTTATCATCGACTTAGGAACTAATGATTTTTTATACTACAATAAATTAGATCCCGAATTGCGTCAGCAAATAATTAATGTTATTGAGAAAGTTAAAAATGCTAATCCAAATGCTGATATAATTCTTACTGACACACAGGAAATGAAATATAAGGGTAAACGCACGACCGCTGCCAATCAGTTTTCGGAAATGATTCACGATCTTTCTATTCAATATCACACTGGATTTTGGAGTTATTACACGGTATCTGGAAGGGAAAATTCATGGAGGTTTTGGGATGCAGCTAAATTTACGCAGGGTGATGGTATTCATTTAAATGGAAAAGGATCTGAACTTAAAGGTACCCTTCTGTTTAATGCGATTGAAAATAGTATAAGTCTTATCCGAAATTATCATGTCCAAGCTAAGCCATTTGAAATTATTTCTGATAGTTTAATTATTGCGGATGTGGATTCAATAGCAACTGATTCTTTTTTGACTTCAACCATCGATATTAAGCAGAATAATGAAAAAGCGCTAGTAAAAGAAAATAAAATAATTAAAAATCAGAAGAAAGAAATTAAATCTGCTTTGTATGTTGTGAAAAAAAATGATACGCTAGGTGGCATTGCTGTAAAAACAAAAATTTCACTTAGTAAATTAAAAAAAATAAACCATCTGAATTCAGATATAATTAAGCCAGGAAAAAAATTGCGTTTGAAGTAAGGGATTTAAATCATATTTTCAGCAAATAGTTTGCGATGATAAAATGAGTAATTGATAGTATTGTTTGATTGAGATTTATAATGAAAAATAGTCGAGAAGATTTTATTTTCCCTGTTAAAGTACCTTATTCTACAGCACCAGATATTGTTAAATTAAAAGATGAATTTAATTTAACTTCTATTTCTGACGAGGTGCTTACATTTAAATTGGAAGAGTTAAATAAGTTCCATGATGATTTAACTAATGAGATTACAAGTGATGAGCTTTTATGTTCACTGAAAATCATTTCTGAGAAATATAATCTTCCCGATGCAAAAACAATTGAAGATTTAGCAAAATGTGTTCAGGATGATTTGGCAATTTTATCATTCGGAAAAGTTATTGCAATTTGTTTTTGCGCTCCTAGTGGATTTATTCCATCTAAAGTTGTAGGTAAGTCATTTTTTGAAATACATCATCCAATACCAGATTCTGAATTGTTACTTAAAATGAGTGATAAGCTTTCTTCAATGCTATCTGATATAAGTCGTGGTTCATATCGCCGTCATATATGGACAATTACTGCCAATCCTTCAATGAGTCAACACCCCTCTATGAAAGATAAATTCCATCCTAAATCAATTAGTGATTTGTATTTCAGAACTGAAACACAAACTACTGTTCCACTTGGTGATAATGTACATATGTTATTTTCTGTTAAGGTTGAAATGACACCGTTGAAAGATATTTGGATGGATTCAGTAAAGAAAAACACTATTTTAGAAAGCATAGATACTATGTCGGAGGCTATGTTAGAATATAAGAATTTGAGAATAATTAAATCGATTTTAAAGCAAGAGCTATGAGCGAAAATATAATTTATGGTATTATGTCAGCAATGCCAGAAGAAATTGATGGTGTTATCAGTTTAATTCATAATCCGCAGCATAAAAGTATTGCAGGCCGAACTTATACTAGTGGTACAATTAATCACAAAAATGTTGTTGTTGTTTTTTCGCGTTGGGGTAAGGTTGCAGCAGCTTCCACTACAACTACTTTGATAGATTATTTTAAGGTAGACAAAATTGTTTTTACTGGCATTGCAGGAGCTATTCACGATGATTTAAATGTAGGCGATATTGTCGTTGCCGATAGTTGTGTTTTCCATGATTTGGATATTCGTCCACTAAACGAAAGATTTGTAGTGCCAATTATCAATAAAAAGTTTTTCGAATTAAATGTTTCAGAATCGTGGTACCTCAAATTGGTAAATACTTTTCATGCTAATAACATCAATCAAATCATTGATGAGAATTGGATAACTGTATTCAATCTGCGCACGGTTCAAGTAGTACGTCGTTCAATTGCTACTGGAGATCAGTTTGTCAATTCAGAAAAGATGAAAGATGATTTAAGAATCAATTTGCCTGTGGTTGCTTGTGTTGAAATGGAAGGCGCTGCTGTTGCACAAATATGTTTCGAATATAATATCCCATGTAGTATCGTTCGTACAATTTCAGACAGTGCTAATAATACAGCGGCTATGGATTTTATGCCATTTGCAAAATATGTGGCTTCGTCTTATTCTGTTGCAATAGTAACTGCTTTATTATCTGACTGATTTTAGCTATTTTTAAAGTGTGAAAAAATCGCATGTCATTTTATTAATGTTGCTTTGCTTTGCGCTCGGATTGTTTGCGCAGCATTTTTACGATAGACATTTTGGGAGAGAAGTAATTAATTTAAGTGACCCAAGTTCTCCATATTTTAAACCTAGTGCGTTTGAAAACACCCCGACTGATTCTATAATCCCTAAGCTTGAAATTCCCCTCATAAAGTCAGGAGATCAAATTGTAGAACACAAAGCTTATACCCTTGATTATATTGAAAAGTACGAACAAGCCGAATGGGTAGCTTATGAATTAACTGCTGATGAAACTTTAAAGAAGTTTGAACGAAGTAGTAAATTCTTCACCGATCCCTCTGTTAAAACGGGGTCAGCTAATGATGCTGATTATAAAGGTTCAGGTTATGATAGAGGCCATTTAGCTCCTGCAGGTGATATGAGTTATAGCGAAGAGACGATGTTAGAGTCTTTTTATTATAGCAATATGTCGCCTCAAGTGCCATCCTTCAATCGTGGAATCTGGAAGCGTTTAGAAGAAAAGCTCAGAGATTGGGCTGTGTTATATCAATCTATTTATATTGTTACGGGTCCTGTTTTGTCTTCAGGAACTGTAGCTTCTGTTAATGGATTGTCGATACCCACTTATTATTATAAAGTTATTCTCGATTATCATTCTTCACACCTGCAAGGTATTGGGTTTATTATGCGTAATGAAGGTGCTGATGGTGACTTAAAACAATATGCGGTTACGATTGATAGCGTAGAAAAATTTACTGGCATCGATTTCTTTCCCAGGCTTCCTGATGCATCAGAGAATGCTGTAGAGAAGCGGGTTTGTTTATCATGTTGGGATTGGAATAATTCTGTTTCTCATCATTCAGATGTTCAAAACCAAGGTGTTTCCGCTCAGTGTAATGGAATAACAAAAGCAGGTGCAAGATGCAGGAAAACAACAAAAGATCCTAGCGGCTTTTGTTACCTACACATAAACCAAGTAGGTTCTTCCAGCCCTAGGCGGTCTAATATTGAATCTAAGAGTTCCTCGTCAAGTCAATGTTTAGGGACTACTAAAAAAGGCAATCGTTGTCGTAGAATGACTCGAAGTCCAAGCGGATATTGTTATCAGCATGGCGGTAATTAATCAAACGTAACAAACTTATAATTTATGTCTAATAACTTCTTTCGGTCAAATAGTTATTTCATCGATGAAAATGTTAACTTCTTTAAATTCGAAAATACTTACCAATTATATGATGATTTAGGCGTGCATATAGGAGCAGTATGTCAGAAATTGTCTTTCGGACAGAAGTTGTTACGAATGGTACTTAGTAAATCGATGCTTCCATTCTTATTAGAAATTAAAGACCTCGATGGAAATGTTCAGGTAAGTATTTCACGCGGTTGGACATTCTGGATGTCGAAAATAACAATTGCTGATTCGAACGGATTGGTAGCTGGATTTGTTAAGCAAAAATTTAAATTCTTTAAGCCTGCATTTATAATTTCAGATAATAATAATCAGGAAATTGCTAAGATTTCTGGAGATTGGAAAGCCTGGAATTTTGAAATAAACGACGCTAATCAAAATCCGATTGGATCTATAAGTAAAAAATGGGCTGGTGCTATGCAGGAGATCTTTACTTCTGCAGACAAATATAATGTATCCTTAAATTCGGAAATAACCGATAATTTGCGTAAAATTGCTATCCTATCCGCAGCAATTACCATAGATATGGTATTAAAGGAAAGCAAATAATTATAAATAATAGAAACCTTAAATCATAAACTCAAAACAAAATGAAAAAATTAGTATTTGCATTAGCTATCGTAAGCATTTTATTCAATGCTTGTAAAAAGGATGATACAACTCCTGCTTCTACCGGTTCTACAACATTAACAGTAGAGAAGAAAAACAGAGCAGCAATTATTTACTTCGGAGAAGACTGGTGTCCTCCATGTGGCTCTTACGGTGGACCAACTTTAGATAGTTGTTTAAAGCAAGAAGGAACATTGTTAACTGGAATGAAAATCAATACAAGTTCAAACAACACTGCATTGAACTGGTCAACTGGGCAAGGAATGTGGAATGTGTTTAACTCAGGTGTTTTCGCTAGTGCAAACGCTATTCCTTCAATGGCTGTAAATACAACAAAACAAAGTGTTACAACAAGCGTATCAAGTAATTATTCTGGTGCAGTATCAAAGGCTACAACATTTGCTAACGGAACTGTTATCGCAGGTATCGCATTAAGAAAGAGTATTTCAGGCGATTCAATTTCTGTTGATACAAAAGTTAAGTTTTATAGTGATATTACGGCTGGTTCAGATTACCGTTTAGCAGTATATGTAGTTGAAGATAAAATCATCACTTCTCAATCAACTAGTTCAGGTACTGTAAGTAACT
The DNA here is from genome assembly GCA_947447155.1 of Bacteroidota bacterium. GTDB lineage: Bacteria > Bacteroidota > Bacteroidia > AKYH767-A > OLB10 > CAINEC01. Next base: position 21,005 of record CANFIN010000024.1, read on the forward strand.
ATGAATACCGCAATTTAGTTAGAACATGTAATGCTTCTGCTTACTATGGTTTAGAAGTGAACAATGGTGGTGATGCAATCGCATTAGATCAGGAATTTTCTGCTAACTATAAAATGTACTTAAAACCTACTTGGAATAAAAGCAACTTAAAAGTAATTGGAATTTTATGGAGAATGGGTGGTTCGCCAGCTTCGGTTGTTAATTCAAATGTAGCCAATTAATAAATAAAATTTACAAAAGCCCCGAGATCTAAACTCGGGGCTTTTTTTATTTTTACAACTATGGAAATTTTATTTTCAAAGGCATTTCGCAAATTGTTAAATGAGAAAGGTGATGATGTTGTATCATCAGCAGTTTTAATCGCTGTAATTAAAATTTCGGACAAATCTCAATTATCCAATTCTTTCATTGACTATGATACGGATATGGATTACGTGATAGAGGAAAATAGACCACTCTTAATGTTGCTATTTTTAAAACCTTCAAAAAGTAATTCCAAAAATGTTTTTATTACAATAAGGAATTGGACTGAAGAGAAAGAGATGCTTTATCAGAATCAAATTGGAAAAGACTTTAACGTGGTTATTGAAAGCAAATAAAATAAAGCTATTTGCCCTTCTTGAAAACACTCGCTGCAATTCCTTTTACCGATACTACGTTCAACGGAAACTCTAGGAATACATGCAAGAAACTTAAGAAAAACAATACGATGATTCCTGTTCTATAATCATATATGTAGAAGCTTATACTCGCAATCCAGATTGCTGCAATAATTCCTATTCTGGTTTTTGAAATACCCTTGTGCCAGCCAATAATTGAGGTTTTAGAAAACCAATTTAGGTAATGAAAAGTGTATGCAAAAGCAATAAATATCTGAATTTTAATCCCTAATAAGGAAAGTAAAGTGAACGTTTCATCCTTGGTATTGCTAAGTAATTTTGCTAACGAAAAATTCAGTGAATGAAATCCGCTTGCTAAAAAATTATCTTGTGTATTCTGACTTAATATGTATTGCGCTGGGTTGACTTTGCCAAAGGTGATAATCACAGGGATTAATGTCAATAATAATACTCCAATAAAACCCGGTGTACTCTTCGATTTAATCGCTCCAAATAGCATAAACAACAAAGTGAACAAATAAACATGAATAATTGTTGGGAGAAAGACACTTACAAGTACAATTGAAAAGGAAACGTATTTCAAAATAAAATAGGAGGCAACTATACTTATTAAGAGGAATAACAATGTGTGCTTTAAGTCTTTTAAAAATACTAATCCAATCGAAAAGAATAAAGCCGTTAAGAGTATAACATTCGAAGAGCTATTCAGTTCTTTTAGAAAGTTCTTCACTATGGCAATCTCGTATATAAAATTAAACCATGGCAATGATAATAGTAGTGGTACTGAAATAACGACACCAAACAATACAAATGTCCAAATCCAGTCCTTTGTATTTATAAAATAGTTTCTTTCTTTCAACCAATTGATCTCTGTCAGATAATGTAGTGGACCTAAGAAGGCATAAGAAAATAAGAATAGCTCAAATGGGATTTTGTATGCTACAATTAAAGAGATAATTATTAAAAAAATATTGAGTCGATCTACGTTTTTACTTTCCATTTTGGTTTTTTGATGTGATAAAGTTATCCAAAATTTAATTGCACTCAAATGAGCCTTTATTTTATTCGGAATTTTATCAGTTATTTATTATTTTATTAGGGTATATTTTAAAAATTGTTGCTGAATTATTTAAATCAAAATCTGACTAATACTATGAGGAATTAAATTCCCTTTCAGAGGATCAATGCGAAATTTAGGATATTGCATTTATAATAAATAACAAAAGTTCCATAGGGTTGTAGTATAACCAATTGATGTGCTTTTTCTTTTTTGATGATATTCAGAATTGGGGGCAATCATCATCATAAGTAAGTTCAATGTTCGAAAAAAATCCTGAAGTTTGAAGATGAATTGCAGATTTATTACAGATTTATAACAGATTTATAATATTTTTTTTGCATTTTAGGGGCAATAAAAACTTTTGTAGTGTCATTCTCAGAAAAATAACATTGCCACTGTTTTATTAAAAACGAATTTTTATTTATTTAATTTGCATGACATTTAATGACAAACAGACTTGTTTTTTTAATACGCTTGAATTATTTTAGCACTCAGAATACAATAAGTTACACTAACTATTCGACTTACGGGGGTAATGTCGATAAATAGTAAATATGTTTAGAAATTATCCAGGTGAAAAATGGGAAACCATTGATGTAGACCATAAGCTTCGCTATAACTATGCGATTTCAAATTATGGTCGTTTGGTTAGTTATTCAGAATCCATTAAAGAGGGCAGAATAATTAAACCAGGCAAAGTAGAAGGTTATACAACATTTAGGTACAAGCTTTATGCTGGCGCTAAGATTAGATATTTTTCAAAGATGATTCATAATTTGGTAGCCGATAAATTTTTAAATAAGCTTACAACTGAACATTGTTATGTAATCCATCTAGATCGTAATAAGTCAAATAATTTTCACAAGAATCTTAAGTGGGTAACTCGTGAAGAAAGTATTGCATTTAAAAAGGAAAGTCCTGCGGTTAAAGAAGCAATGCGCAAGTTAGTTGAGATAAATAAAAAACGAGATGGTGCTAAGCTAACCGAATCAAAAGTTCGATTACTTAAGAAAAAAATATTCGACCCTAACAGAAAAACAAGACTTAAAATGCTAGCTAAGCAATTTGGCATTAGTGAAATGCAACTTTATAGAATTAAGTCTGGTGAAAACTGGGGTCATGTAAAAATAGACGAATAAGAATTGTGATCAATTAATTTCAATTCGTTAGATTTGCTAATGATGAGAAAACTTTTATACCTGATTTTGTTTTTGCCAGTCTTTGCTCATGCGCAAAATGAAAATGTTTTAACTTTAAAAACTACGGACGAACCTGCAGATATTTTTACTGCTGGTTTAGGTTTGGGCCAAGATCTCGGTGGTGTGGGCGTTAACTTAACCTATTATGCAATTAAAAAGTTGGGTTTTCAGGGCGGTATTGGTTATGCACTCGCTGGAGTAGGTTATAATGCTGGATTGAAATATCGTTTTTTAAAGGGAAGTACTTTAACTAGGCGCACTCCATTTTTTACAGCGATTTACGGTTATAACGCAGCTATTAAAGTACAAAACTTAAGTGAAAAAAATAAACTTTTTTACGGACCTTCTTTAGGTTTTGGTTTCGATTCGAAAGCTTTAGGTGTCAGTCATACGTATTGGTCATTCGCGATTTATTATCCATTTCGAAGTAAAGATGTCGATGTTTATATGAAAGATTTAGAGAAGAATTATAATGTTCAATTCAAAAATGGTTTGTATCCAATTACTCTTTCTATTTCCTATAAAATAATTATTCGATAGTTATTATTGTAATGATAAAAAACGCTTTTTGACTGCTCATTTCATTATACAATTATTGTTTATTTTAGTAGAATGATTTCATCTGATTCTTTTCGCAATGAAAAAGCAGTAAATCGTTTAACAGCATTATGGGCCTTAAATGAATCAGGATTAGGTGGTGTCTTGCATGCTGCTAAATTTCCTTTTACAGGAATATTGGTTGGAGGATTCGCTGTCATTTTAATTGCATTAATTGCTCGTTATTCTGATTATAGTTTTAAGGCTATAATAAAAGCTACTGGCATTGTATTGATAATAAAAGCAGCAGCTAGTCCGCAATCTCCCTTTCCAGCTTATTTGGCCGTTTCGTTTCAAGGAGTTCTAGGCGCATTGCTTTTCGCCTTAACAAGAAATTTTAAATTTACTTCGGTTGTTTTTGGTGGACTTGCTTTGCTTGAATCGGCTATTC
>CANFIN010000025.1 GCA_947447155.1 Bacteroidota bacterium
CAAATCCTGTAGTAGTAAAAGTTCCAGTTGCAGGTAATGTATTAAAGTCTTGGAAGTAATTTCCACTTGTATAGGAGATATAAGATGGAGAAACTGCAGATGCAGATGCACCTGTGTTTTTATAATTTAGAGTAGATCCAGTACCGTTATATTCGAAAACAGTTACGTTGAAATTGGAGCCCGCTGAAAATCCAGTGATTTTTGCAGAGGTAGCAGTACCTTGATAAACTAATTTATTTCCACTTCCTAAATCAAATGCGCTTCCTAAACTTAGATTTGCACTTGAGTAAGCTGTAGCATCAATAGGAGAAAAGCTTACCGCCCCTGATGTGTTTACAACAACTATTCTATTTGCGCCGTTACCACCTGTAAAACTTACATAGGCTGTATCTGCAGTAATTCTTGTTATTGATACTGTCGAGTTTGTTGTTGGCTCTGCTGATAATGTAGTTGCAGAAATTGTACCTGGTGTACCTTGTAAATAATTTAATGTTGTTGTAGAACCATTATATTCATAAACTGCAAAATAATAAGTTGTACTTGCTGTTAACCCACTAACGGTTACGGATGTACCCGAACCATCAAAAACAATTTTATTAGAAGAACCCTGATCAGTTGCTAATGTCCAGTTTGCATTAACTCCTGATGCAGCTACTGCATCTGAAGGGATAAAACTTACAGCAGATGTTGACGCCACTAAAATTCTTCCTGCGCCATTTCCTCCATTCATTGAAAATGAAAGCGAATTTGCTGTTGCAGCAGTTACCGATAACGCAGATTGTGTTGTTGGGACAGCACTGATTGCACTACCATTTAAATTAACCGTTTGGTCGCCTGCTCCTGTAGAAGTATGTGTTATCGTACCTGAATAAGTACCTGATGCTGCTGCATTTAATCGAACATATACTGTTGTTGAAGCAACACTTCCTCCACTTTGATTGATTGTAATAGCACTTGACCAAGATGAGTTATCTGAAGATACTTGATAATTAGAAGAGGCTGTTACTGTTATATTGTTCGTTAAATTACTTCCTGCAACTGTATATGATTGCGAAGTAGATGGTGTTAAAGCTTCCCCTACAAAATTTGTTATTGAAGATGTTACCGCAATTGTTGGTGATACGTTTGCGTTTATTGTAAAAGTTTGCCCTGAAGAAGTTCCTCCACCGGGAGTCGGATTGGTAACAGTTACAGTAGCAGTACCCGCAGAAGCAATATCTGCCGCAGTAACAGAAGCTGTTAATGTTGTTGCATTAACATAAGTAGTTGTCTTGGCAGAACCATTCCAATTAATTACTGAACCAGCATAAAAATTTGTTCCTGTAGCTGTCAATGTAAATGTTGATCCACCTGCAAATACACTTGTAGGACTTATTGATGAAAGTGTTGGTGTAGGATAATTTATCGTAGTAGAGTTGGGATTCCCTGTTGCTGTTGTTGTATTGAAAGGAACTCCAGTGGTATTATATTCATATGCTCTAAAATAATAGGTTTGTCCCGCAACTAATCCAGTAACATCTACTGTAGATCCCGTTCCTGCATAAACCACTTGCTCTCCTGAGCTGTATGTTGCGTTTGCAGAGGGCACTGTACCGTCTGTTGGATTGGTAAATGTATTTACGGTATTTGCTTTTATTATCCTTCCATTTCCATTTCCATTTGTCCAACTTACTGTAGTTCCTGTAGCTGATGCATTAGAAAATGTAATTGAAGTTGCTTGGGTTGTAGGCGCTACCGCTGCTGCGGGAGTTACTGAAGCCCAAGTAGTACCAATACGAAGCTCATCAATAGCCAAATTTGGAGTCAAAGTAGCTGCATCTTGTCGAACATAAAATCTAGTAATACTCCCTAAGTCAGCTAAGCCATTAGTAGCCGTTGCATCTGCTGTAGGCTCAGTACCACCAAATGAAGTTGGGTTCACCCATATTTTCACAACATCATTCGTAGCTCCAGAAACAACTTGATATGCTATTACAACCAAGTAAGTAGTACTTGTGCTATAAGCAGTCGGCAACCAAACATTATTTGTTGCGGTTGTACGCGGATTAATCCCTATATTAAAATTTGATGTTCCGCTTAAACGTAACCACAAATTAGCTCCAAATGTCGAAGTACCATTATCTAAAAATCCCAAGGTATATCCACCTGTTGTATTTAAAGAACCTAAACTTGTTATATTTAATAAAAACGAAGCATATACTGTTCCTGTTGTTTGACCAGTGAAAGCTCGATAAGCCTCTGATCCTGCTCCGCCATAAGTAATTTTATTCCCCGTTGAAGCAGCCAGTCCTGTATAACTTAAACTTCCAGACTCAACTAATATTGAATCTCCAGTGTTAAAATTTTGCCATGCACCAGCACTTTGACTTAGTATTCCTGATGTTGCACTGGCAGTGTAGTTAAATGGTTCTACGACTAATGATTGTGCTTTCACATCCAGATTAAAAAATAAAATCAAAATCATTGCAGCTACACGCCAGCAGGACTTTTTTAGTTTTTGTGAGTTTGTAAATTTCTTTAACATATTTTCAGGTTGTTTTAATAATTGCCATTGGCAATCGCGATGCAATTACCGACTTTGTTGTTAATTGAATATTAACAACAAATAATTTCTAAATTATTTTTACTTAATTAGATTAACTCGGGTAGTAACGGTGCTAGTGCCGTTTGTTAAACTAATCCAATAAACACCATTTTGAAGGTTATTTAATTGGAGCACCAAGTTATTATTTGCCTCTGAAATGTGCAAGTCTTTTTTCAAAAGTTCCCCCTGCATGTTGAAAACTTGACAAACGAAAGCATCCCCCGTCTGAAAAGGGATATTAGTTATTAAAAAATTACCGTTGGAAGGGTTTGGATAGGCCTTGATTTCTGTATTCAGTTTTTGATTATTTCTTAAAGCGATCACTTGACTATAAGAATATTGCCCGTCGAAATCGACTTGTTTTAAACGATAATAAGCCACCTTATTGATTGGCTTTATATCAATAAACTGATAATTTAAAAACGAATTAGAGTTGCCCGCGCCATCTATTTTACCTATTTGCGTAAACTCATGGGCGTCTTCGCTTCTTTCCAAAATAAAATAATCATTGTCTTTTTCAGATGCAGTTATCCATGAAAGCACACTTTGGTTATTAATATATTTTCCTTTGAAATCAATCAACTCAATTGGCAAAGGAAGGGGGCCCATAGGGGAAATATTGCTAACCAACGACCATACTCTGTTTAATGACGGATTAGGGACGATGATGGCATTAATTACGTTAACTGAATCATACCCTACAACAGGCAATGCCCAAGACCCACTTGAGGCGTCCCAATATTGCGCACGAATAGAATCAGGAATATTAAATGGTGCCACTGAAGGTAACTCCGAAGGAGAAGCATAGGTTAATACAATGGAGTCATTTGTTACATTAGGAGATGTAAATCCTACATACCAAAAACGATCAGCTGTTGCATCGCGATTATCAGGACTAAGATTAGTAGATGAATTTAAATTAGATACTCCGTAGGGTGCGGCTGTTGGCCAAGGTAAATTTGTTGCTGGGGTACTATACGTTGAAACCGTCATCGTATCTACCTGAACGTTAGCATCCACGGTAAATGCAAATGGGGTATAGTTAGCAGAACCTGATCCTTTTGAAAATGGAATCCCAAATCTCGAATAGGCGGATGTAGTGCCAATATTCCAACGCACTTTCGAATTGAAATTACCGGTTTCTCCTAAAATATAACGAGAGGTTACAGCCGTTGTTGTATTAATTGAAATTGCAGAGCTAATCGGATTAAAGATAGAAAGGGTATTCCCATTCAATTGAAAACTCCCGTTTGTTGACCAACTGAGCTGTGTTTTAACTTTTACATCTGACAAAAATCTTACAGCAGATGAATCTGTTTTTGAATATCTTAAAGTTCCGAAAACCTCCCCCGAAGGACAAGTAATTGTTGATAGCCCTGTCTTATTAAAATTCACAAAATCTGCCTCAATATATGCAGAGTCATGATAGTTAATCCAATTACCACCAACAAAAAATTGCGTTGAAACTGACCCATTAAATTTTGGAGCTCCGGTAGCGTTTGAAATTTCAAAGTTGTTAAAAACGTTGTATGCTGAAGTAGCAATTTCTGATTTTGTCCCATATCCGGATATTTTAAGATTCCCATAATATCCTGAAGAAGGGGTTGGCAGCACTACCGGGACATTCTGATTTCCTTTTCCTGAAAACTCTGTAAAGCTTCCCGCTTGAATATCGTAAATATTATTGGTTGCAACTAGTGCTGTTGAGAATCCTGGCAATCCAAAAACTTCAAATTTTCCCCCTGCTGCTACTCTAAAAGTATGCTTTGCTGTTCCACTTGCTGAAGTTAAAACATTACCTACCTTTAATAACCCGCCATTGTTTACTGTCCATGTAACTGAACTGTCCGCCACCACACTTCCGTTATTGGTAGTAAGGTATAAAAAGCCCGATACCAGCATAGTGCCGTTAATCGTGAAAGAACCTGCTGATGCCCCAGGTGCTGTTCCCGTAATACCATCAACTGCTGCATTCCCGTCTGATAAAAAATAAACAGTTCCACTTACAGGACCTGTATTAGGTAAACTTAATTGCATATTATAGATTCCAGTAGCGCCTGTTCCGGAGACCAATGTTGGGTTACCAACAATATATGCTCCTGGTGCTATACCTGTTCCATAAACACGACAATTAGTTAATGATCCTGGAACACCGAACGTAGCTCCGAAGTATGAAACTATTGATGCAGTATTGGTTATCTGATTTCCACCAAATGTTAAAGTGTTAGCTGCATTGGTAACTACTGCATTTTGAGATAATGTAAATTGTGTACCCGAAACTACGGATGCTACCGTAGTACCAGGAATAATTCCTGCACCCGACACCATCATACCTACAGAAATTCCAGTGGTTGCAAGTGTAGTAACATTAATGTTTCCTGATATGGTTCCGCAGGCAAGGGTTACAGTTGTAGATGATCCTGTAGCCTGGCATTCAGCCGAAACGGTAGAATCTAACATAAGTGTTGCACCAGTAGCAATAGTTACATTAAAACGTGTCCCTGTTGATCCTCCTGCGTTGTTCGCATTATTATATATTTGAGTCTGACGACCACCACAAAATCGCAACTTCACGTCTCTCTCAATAATTAAATTAGTAATTGTATTGGTTGCATCGTTTTTACGAATCCTTGATGCATCAAATGAACCCGAAGATCCTAGAATTCGACAATTCGCACCGTAAATATTAAATGAAATTCCATCGAAAGTAGCACCATTACCTACGGTACCATTGGACATCAGTGTATCGCCATAAACATTCACGTAAACATTCACAAAACCATTGCAAAATAATTTACCGCCAGCATCTACCACTAAATCTGCACAAGGCGCCCCTGAAGTAGTAACGGTTATTGTATGTCCATTTAATATTTTAACATTGTTACTTGCTCCTGGAGCAGTTCCAGCAACAACCCAAGTAGTGCCATTGAATGACTGCCATGTGGCTGCAGTTGACCAAACGCCCGATGATGCGGATCTATAATCCCCTGTCACTTGCGAAAAAACATTTCCAGCAATTGTCGAAAAAAGAAGTAAAAGCAATAGCAGTTTTTTCATTAATTGTATTTAGTGATTTTTATGCTTTCAATCTGCTCTACAAATGTAATATAATCAATTATCATCTGCCTTACTAAATTGTTATTTCTGAGAGTATAAAGTACATCAAACGGCCCCTATTGCGATTTAATTTGTCTGAATAGGGCGTTTTATTGGGTGAATAAGCAAAAATACACGATGGAATTAGCACTTATTTTACTTATTTTTATCCACATATTACTATAAACCTTTCCTAATTGCAAGTTTATGTCTGTAGAAAACAAAGAACCCAACTCGAAAAAAACAATTGTTATTATCATTATTTCTGTTCTGTTAGGGGTAAATGGACTTTTATTATGGCAATTTTTTAATAAAAAAACAGACTTGCAGCAAACAACCGTTGAACTAAAAAATACTACTGCTGAAAAGGAAACACTCAATGCAGAACTTCAAAAAGTTAAATATGAGTTCGATAAATTAAATCAAGAAAATGCAGGTCTTCAAAATCTTTTGAGTTCAAAAGACGAAGAAATTAGAACTAAAATAGCAGAGATTCAGCGATTAATTAACTCCGGAGATGCTGCACAACTTAAAAAAGCAAAAGAAGAAATAGCCAATCTAAAGCAATTAAGTCAAAATTATATAGCACAAATAGATTCATTAAGAATTGCCAACAAAGATCTTTCTGATCAAAATAATTCATTAAGTCAGGATTTATCGTCTGCCAATTCAAAGGTAGGTTCATTAACTCAAGAGAATAGTTCTTTATCAAATAAAGTAGCAATTGCCTCAGTACTAAAAACTGTTAACGCAATTACAACTGGAGTAAAATACAAAGGAAGCGGTAAAGAAATTGAAACAACAAAAGCAAAACAAACCGACCGAATTAAAACTTGTTTCACAATTGTAGAGAATCAAGTTGTAGATAAAGGCGCAAAGGATATATACCTTCGTGTAATCGGACCTGATGGAACAATTTTGTCAACTTCAAACGAAACATTTATGTTGAAAGGACAAGCATCTATTTATACTATTCGTCAGACTATTTTTTACGAAAACAAAAGCACTGATTTATGCATCTACTGGGAGAAGGGAAATGCATTTGGTGCAGGTAAATATTCCATTGAAATTTATTGTGAGGGAAATCAAATCGGTAGCGCCTCAGTTATTTTAAAATAATACTTTAAAAAAACGCTCGCAGTTGCATACCACCAGTATGTATAATACCAAAATTGCTCGGCTTTCTTCCTTCATAGTTTAATGATACTTGTAAACTATTTCCTAGATTTCTTTGAATAGATAATTGCCATTTAAAATTAATTCCATCTTTTAATCCTTCCAGCATCTCATAAGCCAACGATGAATTGGCTTCACCGTTATAACTAATTTTTAAATAGTTTATCTTGATTCCAATAATTCCTTTTTTAATAGAACTATATTTAAACTCAGTACTTAAATCATAAATCTTCGCTTCTTCCTGATTATTATTTATTGCTCTATTTGACTTATCAGCATTTCTGAATGTTGTAAGTATTTTGTAAGTACTATTTGGTTGATATATTACCTGCGGAGTTATTGTCCAGCTTTCAATCGTATAATTTCTATTTAAGAAGGATTCTGCAACTGATGATTTCGTACCTAATTCGCCAGATACTAAAAGGTTTAATTCTTTTTTTATCGACTTTCTAATGGTAGATGAAAAAACTTTATTCGTCCTGCTTTCAATTCCGGTGCTTAAAAACTGTTTGCTTCCATTGTGCAGGTAACTCATTTCAATTCCTCCTTTAGGATTTAATCGATTAAAAAATAAAGTGTGCTTGCCCGAAGACTGTGTTGCAATTAGTTGCTCAAGCGAATAGTTATTTGTAATTGGATTTAAATAATCAAATCTGAATTCATCAGCACTTATTTTATTATCTAATTTCAGAGAAGAAAGTAATGCAAAACGATTAATAAATTTATTTTCTCCTTTTGTTGCGTTCGAAGGGTTGATGTTCACTGAAAAATTAAATTGGTTAAAAACAACTTTTGTGTATTCATTAGTAGTAGAAAATATTCTAATATAATTTGCCTGGTCTTTAAATTCTGATATTTCAAATTCATTTAATTGCGGTATTCCATCACCGTTATAGTCATTCCAGGTATATACGCCAGTACCATCAGCTACTTTAATATAGGAATAGATTCGTTTAGGCTCTGTTCCTGTTCCTCCTTCATAATAAGAATTAAACTGTACAGCTCGTTTGAAAAGACTCGTTGTATAGTCTATTCTACCCGAAAACGATTGATCTCCCTTTAAATTTGTAACACTTGTATCCGCAATAAATAATTTTCGATAGTTAATTGACGAACTTATGCGATGATTATTTTTAATATTTGAAAACGAAAAAGAAGCCATATCTGCAATTGTAGCTGCATTAAAGCCTCCATTTATAAGTCCGTCCTCGTACCTTCTACTGATGCTCGCTTTAACAGGAAGTTTCGTGGTGTCTCCATGTATTAAAAATGCTTCACCAGTTTTCCATGAGAAAGAACCAGATAATAAACTATCACGCGTTATACTTTTTAATTGATTAACCTCTTTTTCAAATGAAGCACCAGGCGTCCAATTTTTTATTTGCTTTTGAATAATATCTTTTGTTTTGAAATAATTACTGTTAAATGTCAAACCAGTTGAAGTTAACTGTGATGCATCGCCTTTAACTTTCCAGCCTAACGCTGAATAATATGTGCTTAACTGATGCATAAGCCCTTCATATTGTGCACCACGTTTATAATATTTTAATCCGTACGATAGTTTAAAATCATCGCTATGTATTATTCCAATATTTGAAGAAATCAAATTTTCGTTTTGGATTGTATTAAATGTTGAAGTATTCCAGTCTCTCGTAAATTCAGCCGCACGGTAATTCTCAATTGGCGTGAAATTTCTATTGGTAACCTCTGATTGAATTTGAGTCGAAAGAACCCATTCATTACTATTATCTCTACCAATATTTCTTTTATCATCTACTTGAAATTTGAACGCATATCCCTTATCGTTAGATTTATCTAAATTGGAAAACAGATTGATATCGTTTTTTGTAAATGCTGATTCAAATGCAATAGATGTTTTATCCGAAATTTTATAATCAATACCAGCCACAAGCATTTGTCGTTTTTTAGGACTAACTAATACAGAGTAAGGTTCGTAATCGCCTTGCTGAAGTCCATTAATTGGCGCAATCCATTGATAGACTCTCCCATTGGCAATATTATCAAGCGCAATATAATTGCCTTTGTTTTTTCCAACATTGGTAAACCCTAAACGATAAAACGCACTATCTGAAGAATTAGAATAAACAAATATTGGATCATAAGTAATTCCTAATATAATCGTGTCGCGTTTTGAATAAAGTATTTCATTTACATTGTATGCTACACTATCCGCATTTAAATAAATTGCATCATTCAAATTATCACCTGCTGATGCTAAGATTATTTTTTGTTGATCTGATAAATCCTGAAGTACAGGTTGATTTTTACTGTCTTGCTCAGAATAAATATTAATGCGCGTTGAAATCTTTGATGTGTTATAATTTATATTGCCCGTTAATAATGATCTGGAATAATTTTTATCGCTGTACTGAAACTCTACGATTATTCTTGAGTCTTTACTGATAATCCTTCTTGGTGTAAATTTTATTTCAGCTGTATTGTAATCAATAATATAGTCGCGATCCTGACCTCTCTCAAGTAATTGTCCGTCTAAAAAAACTTTTTCTGTACCCGAGAGTATTATTATAAAAAACTCATTTTCGGCACCGCGTAACCGATATGGACCTTGGTTAGATTCTATACCAGGAATTATTTGTCGTGCAAATTTACCTCTTGAAATTGCGGCTGCGGCTCCTACCTCAAATGTTTCCTTTCTATTTTTTCTTACGATAGAGGTATCTTTAAATTGATAATTTATTCCTTGCCCTTTTTTAATGTAACGCATAAAATATCCTTCGGGATTTCTTGCATCAAAATCTCCTACAATTACTTTATTTTTCTCGTTACTTATTTGAATAAAAACTTTATCAAACTCCTGTAGCTGCTGTGTATTACCATCTGCTTGAATTGGAATATTATCATCTGTAATAGCAGCTACTATTTCGATTCCATTGGATAACTTTCCTGACAACTGCAAGTTCAAACTACTATTTACTATTGGATCTTGATTGTTCCCAATTGAAACCCCTCTTGCAATACTACCCGATTTATTAAAGCCTCCTAATCCAAAAATATTTTCTTTGTTTTCACTGGTCGTTTCCTTGTAAATATCAGGTAGCCCTGGTTGAGAAAAATTAGTAACAACGTTGCGTTTTCGCTTATAGAATTCTTTATCAAATAAAATTGGATAAACCTTATAAACTATTTCTACTACTTCTGATTTGTTTCTCGTACTATCTTTCCAAAATAATTTTGCTGAATGATAATCGATGTCTACCGCGTGATTTATTCCATCTAAAAAAATCAAACTTCCAGGAACAATACTTAAAGTATCGATTTGGATTGTATCATTATTTGTATTAATTTTTTTACTCTTTATAAAATCAGAGTGCTGCGAAAGGCCATTATAATAGCACATCATCATCAAAATGAATATTTTCAGTCTGGCCATTTTCACGATTGTAAAATTAGGTAAACTATACTCTTTATTATAAAATGTTTTTATTTGTTTTTAATACACTTCCGTTGACAAATAAGCTCCTTTTAATACTGATTTTATTATTTTTGAGAAAACTCTTTCACTGTGAAAATTATAACTTATAATGTAAATGGTATTCGCGCTGCTTTTACCAAAGGACTGGCATCATGGATAAAAACTGTAAATCCTGATGTGATATTGTTACAAGAAACAAAAGCTGAAAAGGAACAAGTTGATATGAATGAGCTAGAAGAAATGGGCTACCATCACTTTTGGCATTCGGCTGTTAAAAAGGGATATAGCGGAGTAGCATTATTTTCGAAAATAAAACCTGATCATGTAGAATATGGTTCTGGCAATGCGGCTATTGATGAGGAAGGTAGAATTATAAGAGCTGATTTTGGCGATTTATCCATCATGAGCGTTTATATTCCTTCGGGATCGAGTGGTGAAGAGCGACAAGGTTTTAAAATGGAATGGTTGGTTTGGTTTGAATCATATATCAAAGACCTGAAAAAACAAAGACCAAATTTGATCATTGGCGGTGATGCTAATATTTGCCATAAACCAATTGACATACACAATCCAATAAGTAACGCTAAATCATCTGGCTTTTTACCTGAAGAACGCGAATGGATGGAAGGTTTTATTAATTCAGGATTTATAGATTCGTTTCGTCATTTTAATCAGGAGCCCCATCAATATACTTGGTGGACTTTCAGAGCCGGTGCTCGTGCAAAAAATTTAGGATGGCGCATAGATTATTTATTGGCTACTGAAAATTTGAAATCCAGATTAGTGAATGCTCAAATTCATAATGATGCAGTTCACTCTGACCATTGCCCTGTATTACTTGAAATAAAACACTAATTGGCTTACCGTTGTATTCAAAGTGCTTTTTACTTCGAGGATGCTAAACAATTTTTCTTCTTCTGTAATTAGTTTTAAAATACTAATTATTTCTGTTTTTTCAACAGGTTCCGCTTGTGCATTTGCGAATTATTAACAATAAAGGTTTTAACATTACAGTGTTGAATAGTACATTTTATAATCTCTATTTATACTGAGATGCTCCGTACTTTAGTGCTTCTAAGCAATAAAAATGAAAAAACTAATTCCTTTCCTCTTATTAATCGCGATTACGACTGTTTCATGTGTACCTTCTCGTCTACACAATGAATTAAAAGCTCAAAAAGCCAAGTGTACTACAGAGAATGATTCGCTTAAAGCAGCCAATTTAAATCTGACGACTCATAATAATGAGTTATCGTATCAAAACGAAGATTTAAAAGTAAGAATTTCGAATCTTGAGAAAGATACAACAAGAATACTCGGCGAGATAAGAAAGATAAAAGCAGAAAAAGAAGAATTAAATGCCAAATATGATCAACTTATAAAAGATGGTCCTTTAGCAGCTGCAAATACAGAAGCTAACAAAAAATTGATTCGTGATTTACAAAAAACGAAGGAAGATTTACAAAAGCGAGAAGACGAAATAGCAAAGAAGGAAAAAGAATTAAAAGAAAAAGCATTTGAACTTGACTTTTTAGGTAAGGAGCTAGATGCAAAAACTTCTCGTGTAGATGAATTAGAAAAGTTAATTGCGTCGAAAGATTCAACAGCCATTGCATTAAAAAATTCAATTGCAAATGCACTTACTGGATTTACTGATAAAGGACTTACTGTTGAGCTACGTAACGGTAAAGTATATGTAATGTTAGAAGAACGTTTGCTTTTTGCAACGGGAAGCACTGTTGTTGATGTAAAAGGAGCGGAAGCGTTAAAGGCTTTAGCAAAAGTTTTAGAATCAGATTTATCCACCGATATACTTATTGAAGGCCATACGGATAATGTACCAATGAAAGGAACTGGTGAAGTAAAAGACAATTGGGATTTGAGTGTTATGCGTTCAACAGCTGTAGTAAAAATTATCACTTCTAATTCAAAAGTAAGTCCTGCGCGATTAACAGCTGCAGGGCGTGGAGAATTCAATCCTTTAGACAATTCTAATACTGTAGAAGGTCGTAAAAAAAATCGTCGTATTGAAGTTATTATTACTCCGAAGCTAGATGAAATATTTAAGGTTCTAGAAAAGAACTAATACTTCTAAAATTATGTTAGCGCCACTTAAAGGTTTATTGTCATTTCGTCATTTACTTTTAAGTGGTTTTTTCATTTTATTTTCTTCAATAATATCTGCGCAAGTACCAGTTGTAGCATACAGAGACATTCGCGGTTATTTATTTGTATTTGAAAACGGAGGACCACGAACACTCGATACTCGCCCTGTTAGTGAATATAAGTCGGCTGGGCCTTATGTCGGATTTATCAATGCTTCAAACAATTTAATCGTATACTATAACGGCGAGTTTACCGACTTAGGAGATGCGTCAAATACATCATTTGAAGTAAATTATTCGTTTCTTATTTACAAAAGAGATAATGTATTGGCTGTATATGAAAAAGGGAAATTAACCAGACTAACTTATTTCATAAGAGATTATAAAATTGCTGAAGGGCTAATTGTATTTCGTGAAACAATTGCAGATGTGCTCAAGGTTTATCGTGATGGGAATGTACAGGAATTAGAAACCACACTCGTTGGTAATCTTGGCAACTATGAAGCAGGTAAAAACACCGTTGCATTTACTAACCGTAATGGCTATCTGAAAATATTTGATTCGGGAGATCTTTTTGAAATTGATAACAATGGAACAACCGATTTTGTCTGTGGTAAAAATATTGTTGCTTATACTGACGGAGCAAATTACTCTTTCAAGATTTATTACATGGGTAAAATAATTACGCTGGAAGAAATAAAAACACAGTCGTATAAAGTCGGCGATAACTTAGTAGCTTATGTAAGTGATGAAAATTATTTTAAAGTTTACGCTGATGGTAAGTTGCTAAAACTTGAATCATATAGTCCCGACATATATGATGTGAAAGATCAATGTGTAGTATTCTTTATCAATAATAAATTTCAGGCTTTTGTAAATGGCGTTCGTTATGAACTCGATACCTTTCAGCCGATGAGTTATAAAATCAGCCAAAATTGTATTGCCTGGGTAGATCAAAGCAGAAGGTTGCATTTATTTTCGAACGGGAAATCTACAATTGCTACAACAGAAATATTTTCTTCATACGAATTAAACAATGATATTTTATCGTTTAATAGTCCCGAAAACATTACTGCAATTTATTATCAAGGAAAAATTTATCGATAGCTATGAAAAAACAATCTTCCATCTTAATTATTTCCATTTTACTTTTTGTATCCACAGTAAAAGCGCAAATTGGATTTTTACCTCTAAGCAATACAGCCAATGCAAAATACGAAAAGGGACTTTATGCAATAAACAATTCTTCTCATACTTCTTTCAAGCCTTATTTATTTAAAGATTTAAAAAGTATTTCTTCATTTGATTCATTACAAAACCCATTGCTTCCATCTTCGAATTTTTATAGTACATATACTGGACGAAAATTATTTAAAGAACATTTGTTTGTGGTTAATGAAGATGACTACTTTTTATTTTTGGATCCTGTGATGGATATTTCAGGTGGTAGCGATAATTATTCAAATAAGAGTTTCAATAATAATACGCGCGGTGCTAATGTAGGAGGATCTATTGGTAAACATTTTTCATTTAATGCTTCTTTTTATGAAAATCAGAGCTCATTCCCTTATTACATTGATTCTACTGTAAAGTTGTCGCGTGTAGTTCCTGGAACTGGTAGAGTAAAAGGAACAGGACCATACGATTATGCGTGGGCAACTGGAAGCTTAACCTATGAGTTAAATAAACATTTTACTTTTCAGTTTGGTAATGATAAAAACTTTATTGGCGACGGTTATCGTTCATTGCTACTTTCGGATAATGCATTTAATTATCCACACTTAAAAATCATCACTGATATCTGGAAGTTCAGATATGTAAACATCTTTGCAGAAATGCAGGATATCACGAGAAAAGATCTTCAGGATAATGAACCGTTTTTACGCAAATATACATCGATGCATTACCTCGATTTAAATATTGGCAAGCGTGCTTCAATTGGAGTTTTTGAAAGTGTTGTTTGGCATAGCGATTCAACATCAAACAGAGGATTCGACCTAGGCTATATGAACCCTTTTATATTTTTCCGTCCTGTTGAATTTTCAATTGGTTCGCCTGATAATGTGTTAATGGGTTTTAATGCGAAGTATAAAATTTCAAATCATACTACAGCATACGGACAACTTATTCTAGACGAATTTTTAATTAAAGAAGTTCGCGCAGGAAAAGGCTGGTGGGGAAATAAACAAGGATGGCAAATTGGTGTTAAGTCGTTTGATTTATTCGGGATTAAAAATTTATACGGACAGTTAGAATATAATGCAGTACGACCATTCACTTACCAGCATCGTGAAGTATTAGGAAATTATGGGCATTATGCTCAATCGCTTGCACATCCAATGGGCGCGAACTTTTATGAGTTAATTGCAATTGGCAATTATCATTATAAGCGCTGGAACTTCGAAGGAAAAATTAATTACTATGTGGTTGGTTTAGATAGTGGAAGTTATAATTTCGGACAAAATATTTTTCTTCCATACGTAACGCGTGCAAATGAATACGGAAATGAAATTGGACAAGGAGATAAGCATACAATTAGCATAGCTACATTAGGTATTTATTATGAATTTAATCCGATAACACATTTATCAGGATTTATTGAAGCAACAAATCGTAATGACCATAGTGATAAACAAAGCATAAACGAAATGATTATACAAGCCGGAATTAAAACTCGCTTGTTTAATCGTTATTCTGATTTTTAAAAAATAATAGGTGAGTCAAATTAAAAAATTAGCAGGACAAACTGCTATTTACGGATTAAGTAGCATCGTTGGTCGGTTACTGAACTATCTTTTAGTTCCGTTATATACGCGCATCTTCGCACCAGAAGCATACGGAGTTGTATCCGAATTTTATGCGTATGTTACTTTTTTAATTGTGCTTTATACGTATGGAATGGAAACGGCATACTTTCATTTCTCAAATAAGAACGACGACAACAACACTGTTTATTCAAATAGCTTTAGTACGCTCGTTATAACATCAGTACTATTATCAAGTTTATTAATTCTATTTTCTAATTGGTTTGCTACTATTTTAGGCTACGCTGATCATCCTGAATATATTGTTTGGTTTGCGTTAATACTTGCTTTTGATGCTATAACAGCACTACCGTTTGCTAAATTGCGTCAAGAAAATAAAGCAAAAAAATTTGCGCTAATTAAGATTGTAAATATTAGCTCAAATATAGGTTTGAATTTATTTTTCCTTGCGTTTCTACCAAGTATCACTAATAACAATTCTTTAAGTGTCATCTATAACCCTTCTATTGGCGTTGGATATGTTTTTATTGCGAATTTGGTTTCTAGCTTTATAACGCTATTGTTTTTTTACCGCGACTTTAAATTATTTCGACTTAACATTAATAGGGAGTTGATTTCAAATATGCTCGTATATGCCTTCCCGTTATTAATTGCTGGATTTGCAGGTATGATTAATGAAACACTAGACCGGGCAATTTTAAAATACTTAGTAGCTGATAAATCGACTGCACTACATCAATTAGGCATTTATAGTGCATGTTATAAATTAAGCATCATCATGACGCTTTTTGTTCAAACATATCGATATGCTGCAGAACCGTTTTTCTTTTCACAACAAAGCAAAAAAAATAACAAACAGCTTTATGCAACAATAATGAACTACTTCGTTTTTGTTTGTAGTTTGATATTTCTAGGTGTTATGCTTTATATGAATATTGCAAAATATTTTATTGGCGAAAAATTTCATGAAGGATTACAAGTGGTTCCAATACTTTTATTCGCAAACTTATTTTTAGGAGTATATCTGAATTTAAGCATGTGGTATAAATTGTCAGGTCAAACAAAATATGGTGCCTGGTTTTCTATTGTTGGTGCTGGGATTACAATCATTCTTAACTTTATTCTTATTCCTGTTATGGGTTATATGGGTGCCGCATGGGCAACATTTATTTGCTATGGGGCAATGATGTTTATTTCTTATATCTACGGTCAGAAACATTATCCGATACCTTACAACATCAAAATTTGTCTTTTGGTCATTTTATTAAGCGCTGGATTATGGATTACAAGCGATTATTTATTTGCTATTTATCCGATGGGCGTTTTAGTATCTAACATAACAAAACTCATTGTACTTTCTATTTTTATTATGGTCTCGTGGCGTTTAATAAAACCTTCCTCCACAACCGAATTAGTTGATGAGCAATGATTATTAAAGAAGAATTTGAAGATGTAAATTCCTTTGAAGAATTTACTTATGAGCATGCAATAATCCTTTTCGATTTTTATGCAGATTGGTGTGAGCCCTGTAAAATGTTAGATGAAATATTGGCAACGCTAGAAAAAGAACTTCCACTAAGTGTAGTTATTTGCAAAATTGATATTGATAAAAATCCTGCTTTACAAAAGCATTTTGCTATCATGAGTGTTCCTACATTGATGATTTATAAAGCTGGAAAGCAAGAATGGAGGATGCCTGGTTTTGAATTAGTGCAGGATTTAAAAAAGCGGATTGAAACGTTTTTAATTTAATTACCAATACATTATAAAATAAGAAAGCCCCGTATTCGGGGCTTTCTCTTATTGCTGTTGACCGACAAGGATTCGAACCTTGAAAGGCAGAATCAAAATCTGCAGTGTTGCCATTACACCATCGGTCAATCAACTTTCGCGGGGCAAATTTACACCTTTTACTCTTAAATAAAAAGAGTTTTGTTAATTAACCACTCACTAATACTTTCAATTTGGTACCAACCTTCAATTCAGTAGACCTTAAATTATTGATATTCTTAATCATTTCGATGGTAACACCGTTGTACTTTTTAGCAATATTCCATAGCGTATCTCCAGGTTGAACCAAATGGTAAACATATTTTGGCGTAACAACAGGAGACGCAGAATTTGTATTAACCGTATTTACAGCAATGCTATCCGTTTTACCGTCAACAATTGATGCATATACAGAAGAGTCTTTTACCGATGTGTCTGTGGCTATAGCTGTTGAAATATTAGAAATAGTTTTTTGCTTCACAGTAGCCGAGCTATTTTCAACTGGCACCTTCGTTTTAACAGTTGTATTTACTGTTAATCGCTGGCCTTTTAAAAGTGAATTTGTTTTTAAACGATTGATGCGCTTTAGCTCAGCAACAGACATTTTGTATAAAGCTGCAACAGAGTTAACAGATTCGTTCTTTCTGACGATATGTGTTTTTACTACCTTCTTATCGACAAACTTATACTGCGTTTTAACTACTTCCACTGTTTGTGCTACAGCATTAGTTGAATCAATTTGTTGAACAGTCAATGAACTATCTGCTGAGACCGTATCTGGCTTTACAACTTTAAGAGCAATTGGCATTACTGGCTTTGGAGGAGGAATTGACAATGCAATAATTTGTTCCTCTTTCGCCATATACAGCGCGATTTTATTTGTTGGAAGTCGAAGCGCATAACTCTCTTCCGTATCTGGTATATAATTCTTCTTGTAGATAGGATTCAAAAAGGAAATTACATCTAAAGGCAAATCAATTTGACTAGCCAGCACATTAAAATTAACTTGTTTCGAAACATTAATTGTATCAACCTGAAAATACGAGTAAGCTGGTGTAATTGGATATAAATTGTGTTCTCTTGAATAATTCATAACATACGTGACAGCAATAAATGCCGGCACATAACTTCTTGTTTCAGCAGGTAAATACTGCATAATCTCCCAAAAATTCTTTTTACCTCCCGAACGCTTGATGGCTTTATTTACATTTCCTGCTCCGCAATTATAAGAAGCTATAACAAGCAACCAATCGCCATAAATTGAGTACATGTCTTTGAAATACTTACAAGCCGCATACGTCGACTTAATCGGATCACGTCGGTCGTCTGTAAACGAGTTAACTTTTAATCCATAAACAATTCCTGTAGAATACATAAACTGCCACAATCCTGTTGCTCCTACTCTAGAAACGGCAACTGGATTTAGCGCTGATTCAATTATGGATAAATATTTAAATTCAAGAGGCAAGCCTTCTTTATCGAGTATTTCTTCATACATCGGGAAATAAAGATTGGATAATCCCATTACCCTTTGTGTTAATGCCCGACGTCTAAATGCATATAAATCAATAAAGTCTTTTACATATCTGTTATAGGAAAGTGGAATAGGACAAGAAATTTTTGCCATCCTTGAGATATATTCATCATCAGAAAAATAAGGCACCACTCCTGTATTAGCCATGCTTGCATTAAAACAATTAGCATCTAAACAATTAAAGCGCACTACATGATTTAATGTAACCAAACTATCTAACATGCTAGATATGTTAGTAATGTTTTGTGAAGAATCTGCAACCTGCGAAAAAGAAGAGGTATTAGTAGCTAGGCAAAAGAAAAAAATCAAGATTGCATTACTTAATTTTTTAAATGAAAACATCCTCTTCAGTTTGTGATTAATGGGTTAAATTCTTAAAACTTGCTTGAGACTTGATGTAATCAACAACTTAAAGCCATTAACCTTTATTAAAGCTTAACAAACAAACACTATTTAGGTGATTTGTTATAAGCGCCTTTTTATTGTCTCAGTGACAAATTTAGGGAAAAAGATTAAAAATCAGTGAATAATGTATGAAGAGATTTACTCCGCTATTTTAATAGAATCCTGGCGAGGGCGGAAAATGATTTTTAAAAAATATGGTGCGAAACAAAAAATCAATGCCATCCCTAAAAGTATGTACAATAAAATCAAACTGGAGATGTTTCTTAGAAGCATAGCAATCGTAATAAATCCTATGTTTATCAAATACAATGTTAAAGTTGCTTCGCGGTGAGTCATGCCTAAATCCAAAAAGTTATGATGTATATGATTCCTATCGGCCTCAAAGGGTGATTTCCCATTTAAAATTCTAACAAGAAATATTCTGAAAGTATCCACCAACGGGATGATCAAAATAGCAATTGCCATTGCAGGACTAGATCGAAATGGAAATTCAAATGGTAATGATTCAAAGCTAAGCCCAATAAATTTAATTGCGAGCACTGATAAAATTAATCCAACAACTAAAGATCCTGTATCTCCCATAAAGATAGACGCAGGGTTAAAATTATAAATCAGAAATGCAATCAAGGAACTAAATAAGGCAAAGGATAAAATGCAAAGACCCAAATTATCATAGTTGTAAAACCATAATCCGAACGTAAACGATGCAATAGCGCCAACACCACCAGCTAATCCATCAATACCATCAATTAAATTATAGGCGTTAATAATTGTAAGTATTGTAAAAATAGAGATTGAAACACTAAACCAATAAGGAATTTGATAAACTCCGAAAATGCCACACAAACTTGTAATACGAATATTGGCAAAAAATACCACAATCACTGCTGCCAACACCTGACCGATTAATTTTTTATGTGCAGTTAGCTCAAATAAATCGTCTTTTATTCCGATAAAGAACATTACAATAATAGCAGCTAAGATGTATTGTGAAACGCTCGTTTCTAAGGTTGCTGAACAAAACGTATAGGAAAAAGCCGTCCCTGCAAAAATGGCCAAGCCTCCTAGAGTAGGAATATTTTGCGCATGCTGCTTTCGCTCTGTTGGTTCATCAAACAACCCTTTAAGCACCGAAACCCTGATAATTGCTGGAATAGCAAAAAAGGTGATGATGAATGCGATTGAAGAAGAAAGTAGAATTGTAAACATGCAGTTATCTAATAAAATCGAAGATATTTAATTGAAATCTTAAACGTATTTAAATTTTGTCAAATCATATTAAAACTTGGTGAAATATCATATTTTGACAAGAAACCATTGTACCCAGATTCAAAAAAAATAGTTTCAGTATTTGCTCCTAAATAATTCATCTATTAGAAAATTATTTTAATTTCCTTTAAACTCCGCCTTTCGTTTTCCTAAAAAGGCTTCGGTTCCTTCTTTAAAATCATTCGTCACGAAACAAGCTCCAAAGCGCTCGATCTCAGTTGTATATCCATTGCTCTCTTTATCGTAACAAGCATTCACCGTTTTCACAATCTCGCCAATAGCTAATGGCGCCATATCAATGATCTTATTCAAAATCTCTTCGCACTTAGCAATCAGATTATCTTGAGGCACCACATGATTCACTAAGCCTAATCGATGTGCTTCATTCGCATCAATCACATCAGCCGTCATTAATAATTCCATCGCTTTGCTCTTACCAATCAACATTGGTAATCGTTGCGTACCTCCGTATCCTGGTATCAATCCTAACTTCACTTCTGGCTGACCAAACTTTGCATTGTCTGCAGCTACGCGCATATGACAAGCCATTGCCAACTCACATCCTCCACCTAAAGCAAATCCGTTAACAGCTGCAATAACTGGCTTACTACAATCTTCAATCGAATTAAAAACTGCATGTCCGTGAGCAGATAATGCTTTACCTTCTTCCAACGAATAAGCAGCGAACTCACTGATATCAGCACCAGCAACAAATGCTTTTGTTCCTGCGCCTGTTAAAATAATTCCTCCAACACTATTATCTGTTGAAGCTGCATGGATAGCTACCCCAATTTCTGCAATCGTATTTTTATTTAATGCATTTAGTTTATCAGGGCGATTAACTGTTACAATTAAAATTTTTCCTTTTTGTTCTGTTGTAATATTCTGATACATAAAAATTATCTTCTGTTTTTATTTACCCAATCGGTGATGTAATTAATAATCGTTTTAGTTTCGGTACCTGGCGCGAATAATTCTCCGCAGCCCATATCCACTAACTTTTTCATATCTGCATCGGGAATAATTCCACCTCCCGTTAACAATACATCGGTTAGTGATTTTTCTTTCATCAAATTCAAAATCTTTGGAAAGACAGTCATGTGTGCACCCGATAAAATACTAACTCCAATCACATCCACATCTTCTTGCAAGGCTGCATTCACTACCATTTCTGGCGTCTGACGAAGTCCGGTATAAATGACTTCCATACCTGCATCACGTAAAAAAGAAGCAATCACTTTTGCCCCACGATCGTGACCGTCTAATCCGACTTTTGCTATTAATACTCGAATAGGTCTGTTCATAGTACAAAAATGATAAATTAATTCATACAACACGAATTAAAAAACAAAGAGGAGCAAAAATTTGCTCCTCCTGACCTGAAACACTTATACTGCAATTGCCCGCTCGTCTATTTTTGCTCCCGCATCATTTTCTATTACAATTTTATAATCGCCTTTGGCTATATCCGACAGATTAATATTCAACGGAATTGTACATTGGCCCGCTGGCTGATTTAAAAATGCAGAAATCGTTTTTATCGATTTACCTTCACTGTTATATAACTTTACCTGTACGTTAGTAGGCTGCGTTAGTACCACTTGCATATCACCTTGTATTAACGTTGGCACATTTGAAAAATCTAAATCGTTGCCTGTTGGCGATGGTGCATAATGTTTTTGATACCAAGGGAACTCAGCATTTTCATTATCGCACATACGTTTTAATAATTCTTTCTCATTATCCGTATGCACAATAATCGAATTCAAACTATGCCCATTGGTATAATGCCATACTACTTGTTGCGTTAATGCAATATCGTTGATGCGTAAATTATTTAACTCGGTTAATGCCTGCACTAATAGTTGCGGACCCATACTGGTTCTTCCAAATCGAGTGTCGTGCATAGGACTCTTTGCGCTGCTGTTTCCGCAACGTGCATAAATCATTACTTCGTTTTGTGCGTGTGGTGCTAATGCAATTATTGAAGGACGTGTAACAACATACGGTTGTATATCCTGCGTTGCATAAAATATTCGGCCCGCCTCTAGTTGAACATTAACCGGATTGTTTGAGTTGTTGTTTATCTCCAACTCCATAGATCGATTAGCTGCATAATCTGTACTCACCTGATAAGAAATCAGTCCGCGTTTAATTGCATCTTCAAAGGTTACCATTGTGGATCCGAAGGAAGCAGTAGTGATCATCCACCCAGTCATCACTACCATAAGCTTAATTTTGTTTCTCATAGTTTTATTTATTTGATAAGTTTTGTTTTTCAATAAGGTCGTTACGACTAATTTTTAAATTCATGCTTTCGCCTCTGTCAAATCCATTTCGTAAATCGATATGCGCACCAATCAGATTTTTTTTAAGTCCGTAATGCTTTCCTTCTTTATCAATTATTTCTACATCAATAAATCCTGCGAATTGTAAATCGGATACTGGAATATTAATTTTTGATTGTGGCTTTTCGTATAAAGCATTGTAAGCTGTTGAAGGATTTTTCTGTGCGACACTAACCGTTAATATTTTACAACCTAATGGTGCAATGATGTTGAGTCCGCTGTTTAATTTTTCATCGGGACAAAAGA
The DNA here is from genome assembly GCA_947447155.1 of Bacteroidota bacterium. GTDB lineage: Bacteria > Bacteroidota > Bacteroidia > AKYH767-A > OLB10 > CAINEC01. Next base: position 22,753 of record CANFIN010000025.1, read on the forward strand.
AGCCATATACACCTGGGCAATTGATTGTAGTGTAATAGGCGCCATTCTTTTTATTCCGATCTATGCGAAATTTAGGAGCAGATTCTTTCACCCAGCGTTTCTTTTGAATATCCCAACGGTACCACAACAAATTTTTGAATTCCATTTTGGAATCTGCATTGAGTTTTACTTCTACCGGATTATCCAGACATCTTTTTCCATCGATGGTGAGTTCACAAATGCTGACTGCATTGATGATTTTATTTTTATCATCTAACGTTGAGTATTTATTGCTCCACTCATCAAAAGATAAAATGCGCAAATCGGAAGTCTCTTGTGAGGTTTGTGAAATAGCAACCTTGCATATTAAAAAGCAAACCATCATTATTAATGCTCTTGTTTTCATATTACTTAATTTGTTTAAGGGTTACTGTTTTTTCATTATCGAAATCATCATAAATCTGATATCCTTTTTGTGGGAAATTCACTTTTAATCCGTGAACAACACCATAATTTTTTGATGATGTTTTAATTTTAAATTGATGTCCTACCATGTGCTCCCAGTCTTGCACGCCAGAGTATTTTAATTTTCCATTGTCATCAATGATCGAATACTGCACTGTCATATCGTCTGTTAATTTTGGAAGCAGAAACAACATGGCAGTACCACCGTTAACAGGAGTTCCTTCCCAATTACAATACACACTTTTTTGAATGGTTGCTGATGTAAATGCTGTTCCTTTTGGTGCACGGATTAACAAAGCGTTTTTATTTTGATCGAGTGCCATGATTCGATAATATCCTGAAGTAGAAACAGGACAACATAAATACGATTGTCTTTCGTTAATTGCTTTTCTCGGATATTTAAATTGTGCGGGTAGCCACATCCGTGAGTTGGCGTCAAAATATTCCATGGTAAGCAGCTTAGCCGACATAGTAGATTTATACGGAATCAATACTTCATCCATGATAGTATCATTCGCGAGTTTATCGATTTTGAAAAAGGCAAGAATGCTGGATGCATCTACGGTATTGTACTTCTCGAGTGTTTCACTGAATTTCTCGTTATTGTTATAAGGATCAATAGAACGAACATCTGGCACTCCTGATTTTAGCAAGTAATCACAAATTCTGTATTTCAACGAATAGCCATTTTCTAATTTAATCAGTGTATCCTTTGCACAAAGAGGATCAGGATTATAGACTAATGTAGTTGGATTCTTTTTTTCAACTCCGCTTGCTTTATAATAAACGAGTACTTGACCGCTTTTAATTACTTTCCCTGCAGGATTCGTAGTGAGTGCTGTTTGCTCCATAGCAATTCTTGATGGAGGAATCCCTTCGGCTAATAATAAGTAGCCCAATTTATCTGCGCATTTCTTATCTCTCTCATCGGAATAGACCACCGTTACAAAATCGGCAGCAAACATATCATTAGATGCAGCTCGAATGTCTGCAATCGCATTGGTATCGAGTACTTCGGGTTTACGTCCTACATCGACCAGGATATTTTTATAGACTTTGGTGGTATCGCTCGCATTACTCTTGAACGATAAAATACTCAATGCTCCCAGCATGAATAGTACTGCATTAACTTTTATTTGTCGTTTCATACAATATAAGTTTAAAGGTTAGACAAATTTTTCAGGCAGTAAATTTTCAGTCCATGCAGTGGATAATTTTTATAAACAGTAAATAAATTTAATTGAGTAAATGTGGTTAACGAAATATTAACGCAAACCTTGATTTATATATTGTGCTAAAATCCTATTTGACTTTTGGCTCTCTTAAAAAAACACTTTGTTTTCGGTTTTTATAATTAATGCAGGTATTTAAATTTCCCTTTTATTCTTGAAAAGTTCTATATGATTATTGCTGTTAATAATACTTTGGAAAAATTATTCTTACTTGTTTTCCTATTCCAATGATTTTATTTAATATTACTTTACTAACAATTTATTCCGATCATGCATAAATCAATACTAGCTTTTTTATTTGTTTTCATAAGCACTGCTTTACAAGCACAAATTACCTTTGAAAAAGTA
>CANFIN010000026.1 GCA_947447155.1 Bacteroidota bacterium
CTTTTATTTAAGGATCGATACGACTTGTTAAGACAAGCAACACCAATGTTGATTAAAGGTCGTTCGCAAAAAATAGTTTTACCTGAAATGGGAATGTTGCAGATTGGTTTAACACCAACAGAGCGTGCTGTTTATTTATTGTTTTTAAACCATCCCGAAGGAATACGATTGGCAGAAATGGGCGATTATAAAGCAGAATTAAGAGACATTCTTAATCAGGTGAGTCCGAGTGATAGCAGAGAAACCATAGAGGGCCAGCTGGAAAAACTGTGTGAGTATAACAGTAATTCGTTAAGTGAAAAAATGTCGAGAATAAAAAGAAAGTTCGACGAAAAGCTTGGAGCAGCCATGTCGGAACATTATTACATAAAAGGCCCAAATGGCGGATTGAAAAAAATTGATTTAGACCGCAACTATTTACAGTACGAGGACAACTGATAATTACTTTAGTCAAAAAGTTGTTTTATGATGTCCTTTTCAGAAAAAATTGCAGATTAGCAGAGAAATTATCTAATGAATAAACCATTAGATGTCTCACTGATTTTTTCCAATACTGAATCCCATAACAACTTTCTCGATTTTAAAGCGGCAATGGTAGCCGTTGTGGCTTCTTCCCATTTAGTTACATCATCACCACAAAGCTCTTGGGTCATTTCTAAAGCGAGATGCGAATGATGTCCACCATCGACTTCTATATGTCGCTCGATGTAATAATGTAAAGTTTCGAGCTGATCTGGAAACTGTGCTTTTAATGTTTTAATGATTTCTAAAAACATATCCGGAATTAAATCCTCTCTTCCGAAAGTAAATACCGCAGCCACTACATGAGGCTTGTTTGTTTGAATAAATTCAAACGTTTGATTTAAAAATTGATGTGGTCCATCAGGTAAATTAGATGCAGCAATCGCTTCAGCAATTGTTTTTCCTGATTGAAGGTTGTGAATTAAATGGGAGATAGTTTTTGTATCGCAGCCAATTTCGTTCATAGCTTTTAGATACAATTCAAAATGACTGGTTCTATTTCCGTGTTGATCCACATCACTTTCTTCGCCGGTAACAATTTCATTGATTAAAAAACGGGTGTTTGCAGAACAGACTGGCATCCAAGGTAAGGTAGTGCAGGTTAAGTTGATTTGTAAATATTTTAACAGCGACATAAAATCCCACACTGCAAAAACGTGGTGTTCCATGAACGACTGAATATCGGTTAGGGAACTAATGGAAGAATATAAAGGGTGATTAATTAATGCTACTCGGTGAGGCGCAATGGTCGATTGTAATTTTTGGATATGGTGATTCATATAACTAAAACACCAAGAAAGAATTTAAGTTAAGGGGTTTATTAAAATTAGCTAATTATTTTGTTTTAACCATAATTTTCGAATCAATTAATTTTCCATCAACAATTAAAGAGTATGTATAGGCCCCATTACTTAGATTGTTAGCATAAACTGTTAATTCTCCATATCCTGTTTGTTCGATTTTTACAGAGTTTATTATACTTCCATTACGATTATAAAAAAACAGCTTTGCATCTAGTTGAAAATCTTTTGCAATACTCTCTTCTGGAATATTCCAGGATATTCTTGTTTTCTCAGCAAAAGGGTTAGGGGAATTCTGATCTAAAAGAATTGCATGGACATCTGACAAATCAACTGTAAGTTGCTGTTTAATTTGTTGATTTGAATTTTTTGGATTAATCACTTGACCATTATCGTTAATGTCATATGATGATTGTCTTTGGCCATTAATAACATTAGCTGCACAACATTGATTTACAATTTGAATAAGAGAATCTAAGCGATTTTTAAGAGTATCGTTTATAGCCTTTTGTTTATTGTACCCTGAAACCAATAGTGGTATTATGTTTACATAATTCATCATTTTTACTTTTTGACCTTGAGATATAACATTGCCCAGTGAATCAATTATTGGAGGGAACATCGTATTAGTTACAAGATTTGGTGCTACAGATTCAACTTCTTGAGATATTAAACCAAATTGCAATGATTGCGGTACGTTTGCAACATTTTGTAGTTTTGAAGTATCAAAATTATAAGTGTAAGAATTTAATTGACTTAATATTAAATCAGCGTCTACTATTGGTTTGATGTTGATTTTATTTGTTGAGTCAGATGGGAACCATAAATTTCCCGTAACTGCAACATCGCCTGAAAAATAACCTGCGTAACTACCAGTACCTAATGATGGTTGTGGACTTGGGAATGGTAAACCCGCCGCATATCCATAAACTCCAACATTAAATAGGGTATTGTCATTATTGTAAGCTATTCCGGCTACTCCGTAATTGTTGGTGGTTCCTTTATTAGCAGTTGCTTGAGATAATACTCCATAATTTATTTGTCCATTAGCAGCATTAAAAAGTCCTCCAATATTTGAATTTGCATTCTGCGCATCTGATTTTATTCCAATGTTATCAATATTAGCTACGTTGTTATATGGTTCAGTTGCATCAAATATGCCCGCATAATTAACTAGTGCATTAGATGATTTAAAACTTCCAGCAATATTTTCAGAGTTATTACCCAAAGTTGTTGAAGTTAAGCCATAACTTGATCCTATATAATAGCCATTAATATCAACATCATCATTTTGAATTTTTACACCTGTTGGATTTACAACTCTTAAGCGAAGATCTCTTTGAACATGTAGCTTTGCTTGAGCTCCTCCAACCACACCTGAAAGACCAATGCCAACGTTTACATCGTTATTTCCTAAAATCATATTGTTATCAGTTGTGACTAATGAACCAAAACCAATTGCAGTAGCACCATTCAAGTTGGCACTTGAACTATTAGCTTGATTACCAAGAAATGTATTGTACGAACCCGTTGTATTGCTAATGCCGGACTTGGAGCCAAGTGCAGTATTATAAGTACCTCCATCAGTATTGTAAAGTGATTTATCACCTATTGCTACATTGTATGTGGCCGTAGGGCCTCCGCTGCTAGTTTGCAAATACAAGGCATTTGAACCAACAGCAGTATTATTTGAACCTGATTGGTTAAAGCGGCCAGAGTAATGACCTAAAAAAGTATTATCGTTCCCCTCCGTATTAAACTGGCCAGATTTTATTCCTATAAATGTATTATACTCTCCAAATGTATTGAATTCGCCAGTGTTAGCCCCAATAAATGTATTTTCATTTCCATCTAAATTGTGCTTGCCAGCAGCATAACCAACAAAAGTATTGAACCCTAAAGAACTAGTAGCGGTATTTGTGACCTTTCCTGCTTCGAAACCAATAAAAGTATTAGCAGGCCAATTGCTAGAGCCGTTACCAGCATCAATTCCAATATATAAACTATTGAATGAACCACCAATAAAAGCATGACGTAATACATTTTTACCATCAATTTTAAATGCATTATTAGCTGCAATATTTATATCTCCATTTACATCTAGTTTTGATAAAGGTGTAGTTGTACCTATTCCAACAAATCCAGGATTAGTATTACCTAAAATCGTCATTCGTTGAGTACCACCAGTAAAAAAATTAATATTGTAATTTAAGTCATGCCTAATATTTAAATTAAAAGTATTAGTAATTGTATTGTCCCATCCAAGAAAATCTGTTGAAAGGCCTGCATTTCCTGTACCGGTGGATTGTGCATTCAATTTAATATTAAACATTAATATCATAACCGAAAATAATATTGTATTGATTTTTTCTTTCATCGGATATATTTATTATATAAGTTTTAATTTGAATTTATTTAGTAAGTGTAAATTTACCTGATTGATAAACTTTATTTTTTGATGATAATTTATAATAGTATTCACCATCTGAATAATTTGATAGATCTAAATTTATATTTGTAAATTGCCCATTAATAATTTCTTTTTTTATTTCTTGAACACTCGAATTGAAAACAGTGAATTCAAATTCTAATAAATTGTCTGGCAGTGTAAAATCAAAATTTATTGACATAGAAGTTGGGTTAGGGTACACTTTTATGTATTGATTATTTGATGAAATATCAAAAGGACTAATTGTTGATGGTAAAGTTCCACATAGGCCATAAATAAGAGTTCTTCTAACATCTAATTTAAATAAAAACAATTTTGCTCCTTCTTGTGTGTTTACTATTGGTACAATTTCTTTACTTCCAGCTAAACATCCATAACATACTGGACCTCGTGCACTATCAACTTTTAATAATACAGTTCCATTTGTCCGCATTACTCTAAATGGTTTTGTGCCATCAAGATAAGACATAAATGCGTATTCAATATTACTTGAATCACAATCAAATAAAGTACTAGTAATATATGCAATACTATAGCGTGGCATAATTGGTTCAGGCGTTAATATGTTTAATAAAAATGGGGTTCCATCCAAATTATATAAACTAAAAGAATTAGCTAATGTATCTATAAAAACATATTTTGAATTATTATTTCCAATATCTGTTATATAAAAATCGCGACCAAAAAATGTATTGTCAAAAGTGTGTTCAAGGGTAATTTGAGCTTTACTATACGTGTTAAAACAGAAAATAAAAAAAAGTAATAAATACATATAAATAGATAATTTGATAAAAATGTTTTTATTTTTCATATTGTATAATTTAATTAAAACTATGTTTATTATCAAAGAAATACATAAACGATAATTTTGCCAAATAAATAATTAATTATTTATTAACAATTTTAAAAATATTGTTAATTTAACGGTTGTTTCATTTAAAATATAAATTTACTTTAATATTTAAATAAAAAATTATTTAAATAAGGTTCTTATTTTTCGTATTTTTTATTTAAGTGCTTTACATTATTATTTATTGTTTAAGTTGTATTTAAAAATTCAAAATAGTTTAAGTCAATTAGAGATTTACTCTAAAATGTTAAATGAAACTTTTATGGAAAAGAGGCAATTCGTTCTTCGCCTAGTGTTCTCTGTTTCAATTATTCCTTTTTAATTAAAGAATAAACAAGACTTTAGTAAGAAAAAAGAAATTCAGTTTTGATTGTTATTAAATTTATGCAAAAATGAGCAAATATCATATTATTCACGGACGTAAATAATTATCATTGCAAAAAATTTACATTATGAAAAATAAACACTTTTTATTTCTTTTACTGATTTCATTAATCGGCATTTCATCTTGTACGATGGAAAAAAGACATTATCAATCGGGTTATTATATCGATTGGAAAAACAATTCAAAAAATACCGCTGTTGAAAGAACGAAGACGGATAACTTAGAAAAAATAAACGTAAAGACAATTGATCCATCATCCTTTTCGGCTTCTACGAATGACGATATTATTGTAACCTCTTCAAAATCTTCCGATGTTGCTACTATCAAAACTGAAAGCAATAATAAGGTGGTAAATACCTCTGAAAAGGTACAAGCAAAGCTTTCGGTTAAAGACAAAATCAAAGTTGCGAAGGCAGTCAGTAAATTGAAAAAAGCTGCTAAGCACGGAGACGCGGATGGAATACCAACAGTTTTGTTATTTGTCTTAGCAGTTTTATTACCTCCTCTTGCTGTTGGCCTAGTTACCGATTGGGATTTGGAACAAACGTTAATCAATGTAGCACTAACTTTTTTATGCTGGTTGCCAGGTATAGTACACGCAATCATTGTAGTGAATAGAAACCGAGGTTATTAATCTTGAAGTATAAAATTCAATTTATTTTATTGCTGGCAATACCTATTGTGTTATGGGTGTTGCCAGCTTCTTTTTTTGATTACGGACAAAGTTTGTGCTTATCAGTTTTATTGCTTGATAAAACATGCTACGGGTGTGGTATTACTCGCGCTATACAACATTGTATGCATGGCGATTTTTTAATAGGATATCAGTACAATCCTTTGGTTGTAATCGTTTTGCCTTTATTAATTTATTTATGGGTCAAAATGATAATCTTTAATTGGAAGTCATTTACAAGTTTGAAAAAATAATACATTTGAACTCATAAATAAAAATCATTCGATATAATTCAATATAAATAAAATATTCTAAAAAAACTGACAACTCTGATAAAATGAAATCACTAAAGATTATTCTGACAGTATTGATAATTCCCATTGCTCTCAAAGCAAGTACTCCTCCTGAGAAAGTTGCTCAAGCAATGAAACAGAAATTTCCTAATATTAAAAATATGCATTGGGGAAAGGAAAGTAAAAACGAATGGGAAGCTGAATTTACTTACGATGGAGTGGAAATGTCTGCTTTATTTAATACCGATGGCGAATGGTTAGAAACAGAAACTAAGATTCCAACTACAAATCTTCCTAAAGAAATATCCAAAGTCATTCAAGCTAATTACAAAGGACAAACTTTAGTAGGTGTTGATAGAATTGAAACAAACAAGAATGAAACACTTTATGAAGCAGAGTTAAAATCGGGTATTAAAATAAAAGAAGTAGTTTTTAATTCGGATGGTACCATTCACAAATAAGATTAATATTTTCTAAAATCAAATCAATTAACCATGATAAAAAATAATTTAACCTCTGTTCTTTATTCTATTGCAATCATCATTGCAGCTTTTGCCTTAGGTAATGCTATCATGAATCGCAATAAACCCGACAATGTAATTTCTGTTACAGGTCTCGGAGAAATTAATTTTACCTCTGATTTAATTGTTTGGGAAGGCTCTTTCGCTCGTCAGGATATGGACATGAAAGCGGCTTCTGCTGCACTGAGTGCAGATAAGTCGGCCATTGAAAAATATTTAATAGCAAAAGGACTTGATAAAAAATCGTTGGTGTTTAGTTCTATCTCGGTAGAGAATTTAGTTACCTACCGCTACGGTACTAACGGTGAGGTAGTAGGGCAGGATTTTGCAGGATATAAACTTACTCAGTCGGTTGAAATTACTTCTTCAAAAATTGATCAGGTGGAAGAAGTTTCGAGAAATATCACAGAACTCATCAACGATGGTATTCAGTTAAACTCTCAGGCACCGCGTTATTACTATACAAAGCTGGCCGATTTAAAATTATCACTTGTATCGAAAGCTACGAAAGATGCTCGCGAACGTGCTGAAAAAATTGCCGAAGAATCTGGGAGCAACATCGATAAATTAACCACCGCTCAAATGGGTATCATTCAGATTACCGGACAAAATTCGGGGGAAGATTATTCATGGGGCGGGGCATATAATACTTCTTCTCGCGAGAAAACGGCCTCGATTACCATGAAATTAAATTATAAACTTGACTAAATAGCTCTGTTTTTAACAATATTGGAAAGTCGCTCAAATGGGCGACTTTTTTTATTTCCAGCGTTGGATGCTAAAGTTCCATTTTCAGAGTAAAAATCTTTTTTACCGCCCACTAACATTTCCTATGTAGAATTGTTCTAAATAGGAAATTTTCGTCGTATCTTCGCACTCAAATTGTTAATAACATGATCACCGTAACAGAAAAAGCCATCGAAAAAGCCCGCGATTTAATGAAAGAAGAGAATCACCCGGTCGACTCATTTATCCGTGTTGGAGTAGAAGGCGGTGGATGCTCAGGTCTTTCTTATAAGCTTGAATTTGATAGCGTTATCAAAGATGGCGATAAGATTTTCGAAGATAAAGGAATGAAAATCGTATGCGATAAAAAGAGTTTTTTATACCTCGTAGGTACTCAGCTCGACTTCTCCGACGGCCTTAACGGGAAAGGTTTTGAATTCCACAATCCAAACGCAACACGTACCTGCGGATGCGGCGAATCGTTCGCGGTTTAATTATTTTAAAAGATTTAGTACATGTCTGACGACTTAAAAATATTAGAAGATGTTGCAAACTCCGAATATAAATGGGGGTTTGTAAGTAATATCGAAAGTGATAATGCTCCGAAAGGACTTAACGAGGATATCGTTCGTTTCATCTCTGCAAAAAAGAATGAGCCGGAATGGTTACTCGAATACAGACTCAAAGCATTCCGCCATTGGCAAACCATGACGGAGCCCGTTTGGCCGAATGTTACTTATCCGAAAGTAGATTTTCAAGACATCATTTACTACTCAGCACCAAAACCAAAAGTGCAGCTAGATAGTCTTGATGACTTAGATCCGGAAATCAAAGCAACGTTTGATAAGCTTGGAATTTCACTCGAAGAACAAAAGCGTTTAGCGAATGTAGCGGTGGATGCTGTTATCGATTCGGTTTCTGTAAAAACAACTTTTCGTGAAACGCTTTTAGAGAAAGGAATTATCTTCTCTTCGTTTTCTGAAGCAGTGCATGAACATCCAGAATTAGTAAAGAAATATTTAGGAAGTGTAGTTCCTTATACCGATAATTTTTATGCGGCGTTGAATGCTGCAGTATTCAGTGATGGTTCTTTCTGTTATATTCCGAAAGGCGTTCGTTGTCCGATGGAATTAAGTACGTACTTCCGTATTAACTCAGCAGGTACTGGTCAGTTTGAACGTACATTAATCATTGCAGATGAAGGTTCTTACGTAAGTTACCTCGAAGGTTGTACTGCTCCTATGCGCGACGAAAATCAATTGCATGCAGCAGTAGTTGAAATTGTATCGCATGCCGAAGCACAAGTGAAATATTCAACCGTGCAAAACTGGTATCCAGGAGATAAAGAAGGAAAGGGTGGTATCTTCAATTTTGTTACGAAGCGCGGAATTTGCTTAGGAAATAAATCAAAAATTTCATGGACGCAAGTAGAAACAGGTTCTGCTGTTACATGGAAATATCCTTCGGTAATTTTAAAAGGCGATAATTCTGTTGGCGAATTTTATTCAGTTGCAGTCACGAATAATATGCAGCAAGCCGATACTGGAACGAAGATGATTCATATCGGAAAAAATACAAGCAGTACTATTATCTCAAAAGGAATCAGCGGAGGAAGAAGTCATAATAGTTACAGAGGTTTAGTAAAGATTAATAAGAGCGCAGATAACGCAAGAAACTTTTCGCAATGCGATTCATTATTACTCGGCGATCAATGCGGTGCACATACATTCCCTTATCTCGAAGTAAGTAATAAGTCGGCGAAAGTAGAACACGAAGCAACGACCTCTAAAGTTGGAGAAGATCAGATTTTTTATTGCAATCAACGAGGTATCTCAACTGAAGATGCTGTTGGATTAATTGTAAATGGTTATTGCAAAGAAGTATTTAATCAGTTGCCAATGGAGTTTGCTGTTGAAGCACAAAAATTATTAGCCATCTCTCTAGAAGGTTCTGTAGGATAAAAAATTAAAAACGAAATTCAAAAAAGAAATGTTAACGATAAAAGATTTAAAAGCTTCCGTTGAAGAAAAACAAATTTTAAACGGACTTAATTTCGAAGTCAAACCAGGTGAAGTACATGCAATCATGGGTCCTAATGGCTCAGGTAAAAGTACGCTTGCGAGTGTGCTTGCAGGAAGAGAAGAGTATGAGGTGACAGGAGGAGAAGTGATGTTTAATGGAGAAGATTTATTAGAGATGAATCCTGAAGATCGTGCGCGTGCAGGAGTGTTTTTAGCATTTCAATATCCTGTTGAAATTCCTGGAGTAAGCAACGCGAACTTTTTGAAGACCGCTGTGAACGAAGTGCGTAAATCGAAAGGTTTAGAAGCATTAGACTCTAAGCAGTTCTTAAAAATAATGCAAGAAAAAATGAAGCTTGTTGAAATGGACAAAGCCATGACGCAACGTTCAGTGAATGAAGGTTTCAGTGGAGGAGAAAAGAAACGTAATGAAATTTTTCAGATGGCGATGTTAGAACCGTCGTTAGCAATTTTAGATGAAACAGATTCAGGGTTAGATATCGATGCACTTCGTATTGTTGCGAATGGTGTGAATGCATTGCGTGATGGAAAACGTTCATTCATTGTGATTACGCATTATCAACGTTTATTAGATTACATTGTTCCTGATTTTGTTCATGTATTATACAAAGGACGAATTGTTAAGTCGGGAACAAAAGACTTAGCACTTGAATTAGAAGAAAAAGGTTACGACTGGATTAAGGAAGAAGTGGATGCAACTTTAAATGCATAATACGATGAGCACTTTGCAAGAAACAAAAAATAAAATTCTAACTTCTGCGGTTTTCGAGAACTGGGTAAATGCATCACCGAGAGTAAATGCTTTTGCTGCTACTATTCAGGAAGCTGCACATTCGTTCCTTTCTCAAGGAATTCCTACTACTAAGCATGAAGAATGGAAATACACGAATGTGACTCGCCTGGCACAGACACCTTTCGAAATTTCAGCTAACATTAATACGCTTACAGCGGCAGCTATTGCAAATGAAAAAGTAACAGCAGATGCAATTGTGGTTGTTATTGAAAATGGAATTATTAATCATGCAGCTTCTAACTTAAGCGACTTACCGCAAGGGTTAATGATTGGAAGTATTCACGATATGCTGGAAAATGCAGAAGTGAAAAAACATTTTCTACAGCATGCCGATTATAAAACAGAACCTTTCGTTGCATTAAATACAGCTACTCTATCCGATGCAGTTTGTATTCTTGCAGCAGCAAATGTGGAAGTTGATACTCCAATTCAATTGATGATTGTGAACACATCAACTGAAGCCAATGTTTACATTCCTATTCGTGTGTTGGTGGTAGCAGATAAAAATTCAGCTATACAAGTTACAGAAACTTTTTCATCAACAGGTAATAACGCTTCTACTTTTGTTAATGCAGTTATTGAAGTGATGGTTGCAGATAATGCAAAGGTGAACTATGTGAAGTTACAAGACGAATCAGAAAATACAACGCATATCAATTATCATCGTGTAGCAATGGCTCGCGATAGTTATCAGCATTTAACTACGTTGAGTTTAGGTGGAGGACTTATCCGTAATAATTTAAATATCCGTTTAGGAGATGTGAATTGTACTGCTTACCTCAACGGATTAACATTAGCGCGTAACAATCAATTAGTAGATCATCACACGGTAGTGGATCATGCAATGCCGCATTGCTATAGTAATGAGTTATACAAAAACTTAATCGACGATCAAGCACAAGGCGTATTTAACGGAAAAATATTTGTCCGAAAGGATGCACAAAAAACAAACGCATTTCAGTCGAACAAAAATTTATTGTTAAGTGATGATGCAACCATGAATGCTAAACCACAGCTCGAAATTTTCGCTGATGACGTGAAGTGTTCTCACGGTGCTACTACTGGTCAGTTAGATGATGAGTCGTTGTTTTATTTACGTGCAAGAGGAATTGGTGAAGATGCAGCACGTGCATTATTGAATCATGCCTTTGCAGCTGAGGTTATGGAAGGCATCGCTCACGAAGGAGTGAAAGAAAAAATGCTTGACATTTTAAATGAAAAATTAAAATAATTCACCATGGAATTAACTTCTGTAAAAAGCACTTTTGATGTTACAGCTATCCGCAAGGATTTTCCTGTACTATCGGAAATGCCTTACGGAAAACCATTGGTGTATTTTGATAATGCTGCTACTTCTCAAAAGCCGCAAGTTGTGATTGATGCATTGGTGAATTATTATTCACATTACAATGCAAATGTGCACCGCGGTGTTCATTTTCTTTCTCAAAAAGCAAGTGATGCATTTGATGTGGTACGAGAAAAAGTAAGAGGCTTTATCAATGCTTCTACTGAACGTGAAATTATTTTTGTAAGAGGAACTACAGAGGGTGTAAACCTAGTAGCTGCAACTTACGGAAGAAAAAATATTCAGAAAGGTGATACCATCTTAGTAAGTGCAATGGAACATCATTCGAATATTGTTCCTTGGCAAATGTTATGTGAAGAGAAAGGTGCTCGACTGAATGTAATTCCCATGAATGAAAATGGCGAACTGGTTTTAGATTCACTAGAAGACTTACTGAACGATAATTGTAAATTTGTTGCAGTATCGCATACGGCTAATTCTTTGGGAACGATTAATCCGATTAAAGAAATAATAGCAAAAGCTCATAGTAAAAATATTCCTGTATTAGTTGATGGCGCACAAGCAGTAGCGCATGATGAGGTAGATGTGCAGGATTTAGATTGCGACTTTTTTGTTTTCAGTGCACATAAAATGTTAGGTCCAACAGGTATCGGTGCTCTTTACGGTAAGCTATCACTGTTAGAAGAGATGCCGCCATATCACGGTGGAGGAGAGATGATCAAGTCAGTGTCGTTTAAAGGTACTACGTGGAATGAAGTTCCTTATAAGTTTGAAGCGGGGACTCCGAATATTGCCGATGTCATTGCTATGGGTGCAGCTATTGATTATTGGAATTCGTTTGATAGAGCAGCAGCTCATCAGCAGGAAATCGATTTGTTAAATTATTGTACTTCTAAATTGGCGGATATCCCTTCCGTTAGAATTATTGGAACTGCAAAACACAAAGCAGCCGTTATATCTTTTATCGTTGATAAAGCCAATGCAATGGATGTCGGAATGTTTCTCGATACCAAAGGTATTGCAGTGCGTACAGGACAACATTGTGCTGAACCGGTGATGGATTGGTTTGGAATACCTGGAACTATTCGTGCTTCGTTTATGTTTTATAATACTATGGAGGAAGTCGATTATTTTATTGAACAAATAAAAAAAGCCATTCAGTTATTGGCTGTTTAGATATGCGTACCATAGCAGAAATAGAAAACGAAATCATCGACGACTTTGCCTTGTTTGATACTTGGGAAGAAAAGTATCAATACATTATTGAAATCGGACAAAAGTTAAAACCATTAGCGGCTGAATTTAAAACTGATGATAACAAAATCAAAGGTTGTCAGAGTAGTGTTTGGTTAACAGCGAGTGAGAATAACGGTATATTAGAATTTTCTGCTGATAGCGATTCTGTTTTTGTGAAAGGAGAAATTGCGTTGTTGATGGAAGTATTATCAAATCAATCGCCGGAAGCAATCGTGAATGCGGAGTTAGGTTTTATCGATCAAATTGGATTACGCAGTCACATGGCGCAAACGCGTGCTAACGGATTAGCTGCAATGATTAAACAAATGAAATTATACGCTGTGGGATTTCAGCATAAGAATGTGTGATATGAGTGAAGAACAAAATAAGCCAGAAGAATTAAAGAATGATGGAATAGATATTCCAGCTACACCCTCTTTGCGTGAACGCATCATTGCTACATTAAAAACGTGTTATGATCCAGAGATTCCAGTTGATATATGGGAGTTAGGATTGATTTACGATATACGGATTAACGATGGGAATGATGTTCATATCATGATGACTTTGACATCCCCTGCTTGTCCTGTAGCAGAAACGTTACCTCCTGGTGTAGAAAATAAAATCAGTGAAATAGCAGATGTAAATTCAGCTCGCGTTGAAATTACTTTTGATCCGCCTTGGGAAAAAGAAATGATGAGTGAAGAAGCACGATTAGAATTAGGAATGTGGTAATATGAGTAACGATACAATCATCAATAAAGTAGAACAAAGCGGATTAATCACTATTAATCTCGAAGACTTCTATCCCGAAGGTCAACGGAAGGTGATTGATATTCGTGAGCAGTTGGTAGAAGATGTATTGTTAAGAGAAAAATCGTTTCGTGAATATATTACAACAACTGATTGGTCAACGTATCAAGATTGTTATGTAGCCGTTTATTGTTCAGTAGATGCAGTAATTCCGCATTGGGCTTATATGCTTGTTGCATCTGTGTTAGAGCCGTATGCAAAGGTTGTATTTTTCGGTAATGCAGAGGCGTTAGAATGTAAGTTGTTTGAAGACCTAATTGATAAGATGGATGTACAATCCTATCAGGATGCTCGTATTATCATTAAAGGATGTTCTGATAAGCCCGTTCCTGCGGCAGCTTATTTTTACCTGACTGCTAAACTTCGTCCAATAGCAAAGAGTATTATGTTTGGCGAGCCATGCAGTACAGTGCCCGTATTTAAAAAGAAATAATTACTAAATTTAGTACTATGAAAAAGTGGTTCGTTTTATTCTTTTGTCTGATGACATTAGGCGTTGCAGCGCAACAATTACCAGAACATAGTACTAATCGCGACGATACTTTTATTGTAGTTGACCAGATGCCTGAATATCCCGGAGGAAATGAGGCTTTGCAAGAATACATTTCATTGAATTTAAAATACCCTGCATTAAAAGAAGTTTCTGGGAAGGTTTTCGTAAGTTTTGTAGTTGATAAGAAAGGAAA
The DNA here is from genome assembly GCA_947447155.1 of Bacteroidota bacterium. Taxonomy (GTDB): domain Bacteria; phylum Bacteroidota; class Bacteroidia; order AKYH767-A; family OLB10; genus CAINEC01. Next base: position 14,096 of record CANFIN010000026.1, read on the forward strand.
GGTGACGGATGTCAGGGTGAAGAATGAAGTAGATGCAGCATTATCAAAAGAGGCGATTCGTCTCGTAAAAGCAATGCCACTTTGGACACCAGGTAAACTCGAAGGTAAGGCTGTAAATGTGCAGATGAATTTGCCAATTTATTTCAAGGCTAATTAATACATTTGCTCTCTCATGGCCAATCAATTGGATCGTATTAAAGCTCCTGTAAAGGATGAAATGGAACTATTCGAAAAGAAGTTCCGTGTGGCTATGCAGAGTAAAGTTTCTTTACTCGATAAAATCATGCATTATATTGTTAAACGCAAAGGGAAGCAGATGCGACCGATGTTTGTTTTTTTAACAGCGGGCATGACAGGCACCATTGGTGAATCATCGTATCGTGCAGCATCATTAATCGAGTTATTACATACTGCAACGTTAGTACACGATGATGTGGTAGATGATAGTAATTTGCGCCGCGGATTTTTTTCTATCAATGCACTCTGGAAAAATAAAATTGCAGTGTTGGTAGGCGATTACCTTTTATCAAAAGGTTTATTACTGGCTGTTGAACACGAAGAATTTAATTTACTAAAAATTGTTTCTAACGCTGTGCGTCGTATGAGCGAAGGCGAGTTATTGCAAATTGAAAAAGCACGCAAGCTAGACATCACCGAAGAAGTCTATTATGAAATTATCGGAGCGAAGACCGCTTCTCTAATTGCCTCTTGTTGTGCTACCGGTGCAGCGTCTGTTGGATGCGATGGTGCAATGATACAACGCATGCACGACTTTGGTGAGGCAGTAGGAATTGCTTTTCAAATCAAAGATGATTTATTCGATTACGAAGAAAGTGTGAAGACGGGCAAGCCAAAAGGCATCGATATTAAAGAACACAAAATGACCTTGCCGGTTATTTATACCTTGAATAAAGTAGGTAGTGATGATAAGCGCTTTATAATGAACACGATTAAACATCACTCCGACGATACCAAAAAAGTGGAGAAGGTGATTCAATTAGTTTTATCCAACGGCGGCCTTGATTATGCTCGCAACGCCATGCATGCCTACCAGCAAAAAGCCTTTGATCTTTTAACGGATATCCCTGACAGTGAGTACAAGACTTCTTTAATGGAGCTGGTGAGGTTTACGACGGAGAGGAATCACTGATTTAATTTGCTCGCGATGCCTCGCGATGGAAAATCATTCAATTCCAACATCGTGGGGTTTAAACCCATACCCTGATTGTTATTTTGTTAGAGACAATAAAATTCATGTAAAAAATAGGTGTGGGTTTAAACCCACACCTATTTAAAATCAGAATTGTTTTGTAGAATTAAATTTTCAATTAACACTTACTATTTAATCACCTTAAACGATTGCTTTTTCGAATGAACTCCATTCGCATCAATACCTATAAGATAATTTCCTTCTGCTAGTCCTTTCAGTCCAATCCTTTACACTTAACTTAAAACTATTTAAACCTGCTTGACTTTTAATTGTGGCGAATTCGCCATAATTAAAAGAAGGATTATAAATCGATTCCCATATACCGAGATACTCAATCGTGTTTCTATTACGAAGCCAATCGGAAATAAAAAAATTACCATCTTTCGCTTTCAGCATATCTGTTAACGAAATGAGTTCATTGCCATTCTCAAAAAGGATGGTTATTTCTTCTCCTTCAACTTGGATTTTCTTGCTTTTTGGCATAAATATAATCTACATAAAATTCTTCGTTACAAATATCAATGGCCCAATAAGGATTATTCGGTTGATAAGTACTTATAGTCGTTTAAGTTTTTTCAATCGGATAATTTGGAACGTATGACCCCCCTTGAATCCCCCCTAATTTTCGTATTTTAGCCTTGTGATAAATCAGGAAACAAAGGAGCGTATTTTAGAGGCTTGCCGCATAGAAGAAGTGGTAGGAGATTTTGTGTCGTTGAAGAAACGTGGAGCTAATCTGCTTGGTGTTTGTCCTTTTCACAACGAGCGTACGCCTTCGTTTACGGTATCGCCTGCTAAAGGATTTTTTAAATGCTTTGGTTGCGGTAAGGCCGGTGATTCGGTTACATTCATGATGGAGCATGAGCAATTGTCTTTTCCAGAAGCATTACGTTACCTCGCAGGGAAATACAGTATCACAATAGAGGAGGAAGCCCCATCTGCTGAAATGATGGAAGCACAATCGCAACGCGAGAGTTTGTTTGCAATGATGGATTTTGCTAAGAACTTTTATGTCGATTACTTGTGGAATAATGATGAAGGTATTGCGATAGGATTAAGCTATTTTAGAGAGCGTGGATTTACCGATGAGATTATCCGGAAGTTCGAATTAGGATTTTCTCCGGATAAATGGGATGGACTTACATCATCTGCAACAGGTGCAGGATATAAAGAAGAAATTTTAGGTAAGGCAGGATTGCTGATTGTTAACGAACAAAAAAAATATGATCGCTTTCGTGGTCGAGTGATGTTTCCTGTTGCCAGTTTAACAGGTCGTACGATTGCCTTTGGTGCGCGTATTTTAAAAACAGATCCAAAGAGTCCGAAGTATTTGAACTCGCCAGAGACAGAAATTTATTTCAAGAGTAAAAGTTTATACGGTATCTCGCATGCGAAGAAAGCTATTGTAGAAAAAGATGTTTGTTATTTAGTAGAAGGATATACGGATGTAATTTCTTTGCATCAGGCAGGAATAGAAAATGTTGTTGCGAGTTCGGGAACCTCACTAACGGTTGAGCAGATACGCTTAATTGGTCGTTATACAAAAAACGTTACTGTATTGTATGACGGAGATGCTGCTGGTATCAAGGCTTCATTAAGAGGAATTAATTTGATTCTCGAAGAAGGAATGAATGTGCGTGTGGTGTTATTTCCTGATGGAGAAGATCCGGATTCGTATTCACGAAAAGTTTCGACGATTGAGTTGCTTGAATATTTAACAAAATCTGCTGTTGACTTTATTTCATTCAAAACAAAACTGTTGTTAAGCGATACAGCAGGTGATCCGATTAAGAAAGCAGGACTCGTTCGTGATATTGTTGAAACGATAGCTGTTGTTCCCGATGCAATCACACGTGCCGCGTATATACGTCAGGCATCTACGCTCATGGAGATGAGTGAAGCTGTGTTGATTGCGGAGATGAATAAAATTATTCGTGCCCGCAACAATCGACAAGGAGAAGAAACGTCCGCTCCTGTTCAAGATCATGCAGGAGAGGTGCTTGATAGTATCGAGAAGGAATATACAGAAGAACAACTTATCAATGATGAACATAATACGGAAGTACATGAAGAAGAAATAATTCGTATTCTTTTAAATTATGCAGAGGAGATATTTCAGCTTCCTGACTTTAATAAATATTTAGACGTAGAGCCTGTTAAAGGAAAGCAAAAAAAGAAAGGATTAGGTAGGGATGAAGAAGAAGAAAAGCCGGAGCTTCAACATATCAAGGTAAAGGATTTTATTTTTGATATTCTTCAAACCGATGGAATCAGTTTTACAAATGAAGGTTACGCAGGACTGTTAGCTGAGTTTGCTAACCTGATTACGAATGAAACTGATTACGATGCTCAATCTTTTATCAATAATTTAAATCCTGATTTAAAGCCACTCGCCATTTCATTAGTCACGCCGAAATATGAATTAGCCGATTGGAAATCGAAGGGGATAATTGTGCGTTTAGATAAAGACAGGATTGATAAAACAGTTGTTGATGCCATGGTTTATATTCAGAAAAAAATGGCGAACAAGAAAGCAATGGAATTTCAAAATGAAATTAAAGAGCGTTCAGAAGTAGGAGCCGACATCGATGAATTACTTGCGCACTATCAAGAACTAATCAACTTGAAAATGGTTTTAAACCGAATCACGAATACGGTTATCAATAAGTAATTAACGAATTAATTTTTTAATCGTCTTTTCAAATTCCGATTTATAAGCTTCATATTCTTTACCTGTAGCAGGTCCAGAAAAACCAGCATGCACTTTCACAACTTTCCCTTTATCGTCAAGAAATAAGGTAGTAGGAAAAGAAATAAAATCTTTTATCTGCGGAATAGCTTTCATCACATTGTCTTTACCAGCAACACCAGCAATTAATACAGGATATTTTAAATCAAGATTTTTAACAAAACGATTTGCACTTACTTTCGCTTTCGAAAAGTCGGAACTGCGTTCAAAGGCTAATCCGATAATTTCTAATCCTTGATCGTGATAGGTTTTATAAATCTCATTAAAGTACTTTGCTTCATCCATACAGTTCGGACACCATGAACCCATGAACTGAATGATGGTTGCTTTTTTCTGAAAGCGTTTATCAGTAATCGAAACAATGTTACTATCTAAATCAGGAAACGCAAAATTCAGCGCACCTTCAACATGCGTAATAGTATTAGGATTCCGCAGCTTTACATTTTCATTTCTTCTTGCATGAAAAGGTGCTTTATACGTATTGCCTGAATAAAACATTCCCGACATCGAATCATTTTTTACATCTGCCAGGTACAACCATGCATGTGCACCATCAAACACACTTAACTTTAAAGTATTGCCAACTATAACGCCTTCGAGGTAACGATGATCACCGGTTTCGGTTAAGAAGGTTCCTGTAACGTGATTTCCATCTTGATTAAATACGCCAATTGCAAGTGATGAATCAGGACTATCAACATCGAACCATGTTTCCCACTTACCTGTGATATTTAATGTAGTATTTCCTTTATCAGGAAAGCGTTCTGTTACTCCTTTGTATCCAACAAAAACTACTTCAGGACTTCCTTTTTTACTATAGTTTATCCATTTGCCACGCAAACGATCGCCTTCAATATGTAATTTAATTTCAGAATCAAAATAAGGCGGACGAATAAAGAGGGAGTCGCCTCGAACATCTGTAATTTCACAAACTATTCGTTCATCTGCATTATGAATTACAAAAACAATATTGCCATTCTCTTCTTTAAATTCAAAGTTAAAAGGTAGCGGTTGCCCAGGTAAAAATAATTGTCCGAGCCACATGCCTAATAATAATCCGATATTGTAAACCATAGTTGTTAATTAATTACTCCTGTTATACGATAAGATGTAGTGTCCGACAAAATCATTTTCTCTTTTGCATAGATGGTGAAAATAGTTTGTGGTACATAATCTATTTCTTGTTTCGAATAATAAAAGGCATTTTCTTTCATGCGTAAAATGCTAATTCTTTTAATTGCATTGTTGTATTTTACCACAACAAATTTCCTGACTTCCGATTTAGTTTCTTTTGATGTGTAAGTAACAATGCTGCTATCGTTTTGAATTAATGAATCAATCTGATAGCTCAGATATTTTTCAGAAATATTACTGGCAACAATTAATTCAAATTCCTTATTCCAGTTTACTGTATCTAATTGAAAGATTTCTTTAGAACTATTGTATTCAGCTGTTTTGAGTAAATGTGATTTGTTTTCATTCAGTAATACAATTTCGCTTCGAATAAAGCTGGAGCTGTTAAATAGTTTAATGCTACTGTTGGATACTTCATTTGTACAACTACTGAAATAGATAAGTGCGATACTTATAAGAATAAAGATAATTTTTTTCATATTAAAAATTTAACCCTAATTCACGGGCTCTTTGTAAACATTCATTTGCTTTAGTTGTATCTCCCATATTTCTATAGGTAATACTTAAATTCACCCATGCCTTACCGTTAGAAGGATCGAGTTTAACGGATTCATTAAACCAGTATAAACAAGAATCCTTTACTCCCATTACCGCATAACAATTTCCAAGGTTGTTATAAGCATCAGCATAAGAAGGATTAATCGAGAGTGCTTTTTTATAATTATCAATTGCAGAACGGAAATCATTCTTTTGTGCATAGATATTTCCACGGTTGTAATACGCTTTATCAAATGAAGGCTTGATAGCAAGTGCTTTTTCAAAGCATGCAAATGACTCGTCATACATTTTATTTTCTCCAAGATACAATCCAAGGTTATTGTAATTGTCGGATGAATTTGGATTGAGTGCAATTGCAGCTTTTAAATCGGTGATGGCTTTTTCTAACTGTCCATTGTTACCGTAAGCAATTCCCGCATTGGATAATTTTTCATCGGTATCAAATGCTTTGTAGCTGCGTGCCTGTTCAAACGCGTACACTGCATTTTTAAAATCGTTTTTTTCTTTATAAGCCATTCCTAAATTATACCAGGCATCGTTATAATTCGGAATCAGACTTACACCTTTGGTGAGTTGTTCGATGGCTTGATCAAGATAAATCGTTTTCTGATTAATGTCTTTTTCTTTTAATGCTTTTTCAACAAGCAAAGCACTCCCATAGGCATAACGAATGCGTGCACTTTCAGGCGAAATCTTTACATCATGCGACAAGAGGGTGAGATTATCTTTCCAGTCGCCATTACGTGAATAAGTACGAGCTGAAAATGCCAGTGTAACTATAAGCAATAGAATCGTAGCACTATTCGGTTTCAGAATTGAACTAAGCGAAGTGTTTTTATTTTTTTGATTTGAAAGTTTGAAGAATTTATCTAGCAGTAAAGCAAGCAGCACGCAAAATCCGAAAGAAGCAGTGTAAACAAATCGTTCGCCCATTGTTGCTTCGAGTGTCAGAAACACATTTGAAAGTAAGGAGATACTCCCGAGGTAAAATAAAATAGGAAATGCAACTAACGATTTATTGGAAAGGGTTCGAATTGCGTAGATAAGTCCGCCGATTGTTAATACCAAACCTACTAACGCTAACGGATTACCAAACGTGATATTCGGGATAGTGTTGTACGAATAATCAAATACGAGCGACGCAGGTAGTAGTAATATTCCGATATAACGCGCAAGTATTCCGAATGCTGTTGCAAGTTGTGATGCTTTGTCGGGCGCACCTACAAGCGAATTATTAATCAGTAGCACTTCTTGTTCACCGGTAATAGTTCCTAGAATGCTAGTACGAATTATCATGAACAAAACAAACAATGCTAAATAAGGAATAGACAATTTTACAATATCCATTATTTTTTTATCTGTTACGAACCATAACGCCAATGGATATACTCCCACCCATGTCACACTTGTTTCTTTGCTGAAAAGAGATAGCATAAAAGCAAGGCACGATAAAAGCATCCAATGGATTTTATTTTTATCAATGTAGTTAAACAGAAGTTGTAAGGCAAGTATTCCGAAGAAGAAACTTAATAACTCATCACGACTTTTAATATTAGCTACTACTTCGGTATGGATAGGGTGTGCTACAAATAATAAAGCAGCAGCAATAGGAATGAGCGGATGATAATTGTGTAGAATTCTTTTAAGTACAGAAAGTACAACAATACTTGTCAGCACATAAAATAGAATATTCATGATATGTCCTGGAAGCGGAGAGCCATTACCAATTTGATATTCGATAGCGAACATGGCAACTGATAGTGGACGATATAAACCTTCTTTCCTATCCCAGAATCCAGCGCGATAAGAATGCGTGAAAATATCTTTAATTCCATCAATACCTTTTTTAGTAAAGCTGTTGTTTGCGATTACAGTTCCATCGTCAACAGTGAAATCATGATTTATGGTATTCGCATAAAGTAGAAAGGAAAATACGATGATGAAAAAATAAACAGGTGTCCAATTAAAAGGTGTAGTATCTAACACCATTTTTTTCTCTGGGATAATGGTCTTGGTTTTTTTGTTCACGTTAAGACAATTTACTTGTAAGGTAAAAGTAAGTAAATTTTATTTTGATAATGACAGGGTAAATAAATAGAAACAAAAAAGGCCTTCTTTTCAGAAGACCTTTTAAAAATTATTTTGAATGAATTATTTTTTCTTGCAACACTCTTTTTCGCCACCCATTTTTTCGTGACACTCTTCTTTATTCATGTCGCATGATTTCATATCGCCTTTACATTCTTTCATATCTCCTTCTTTGCAACCTTCCATCCCTTTGTGGCATTCCATCATTGCGTTTTTGCAAGCATCAGCTTTCATATGGCATTTACCATTTTCCATTTTAACACAAGCTGTACTGTCAATCATACCTGCCTGCATCCATACTGCACACATTGATGAATCGATAATACAATTACCATCTGAATCTTTCTCGCACGACATCATTGATGCTCCGCATTCCATTTTATTTGATGAACATTTATCCATTCCTGCTTCACCACCGTTTACAGCAATGTATGGAGCAATTACTAATGATACAATCGACATTAATTTAATTAGAATGTTCATCGAAGGTCCAGATGTATCTTTAAACGGATCACCTACTGTATCTCCAGTAACAGAAGCTTTATGTGGCTCTGATTTTTTGTAGTACATTTCTCCGTTGATCATTACTCCTTTTTCAAATGATTTTTTTGCGTTATCCCATGCACCACCAGCGTTCGATTGGAAAATTCCCATTAACACACCGCTCACCGTTACACCTGCAAGTAAACCACCTAACACTTCTGGTCCGAAGATAAATCCAACGATTAATGGCGTAATAAGCGCGATTGCACCCGGCATAATCATTTCACGAATAGAAGCATTAGTTGAGATAGCAACACATTTTTCATATTCTGGCTTTGCTTTATATTCCATAATACCTGGAATTTCACGGAACTGACGACGAACTTCCTGTACCATATCCATTGCAGCTTTACCAACCGCTTGAATACATAATGCAGAGAAGATAAATGGAATCATACCACCTACAAATAAACCAGCTAATACAGGCGCTTTGTAAATATCAATAGCATCAATACCGGCAATACCAACAAACGCTGCAAATAAAGCTAATGATGTTAATGCTGCAGAAGCAATTGCAAATCCTTTTCCTGTTGCTGCTGTTGTGTTACCAACTGCATCTAAATTATCTGTACGCTCACGAACTTCAGGAGGTAATTGACTCATCTCAGCAATTCCACCAGCATTATCTGCAATCGGACCAAATGCATCAATCGCTAACTGCATAGCTGTTGTTGCCATCATACCCGCAGCTGCAATAGCTACTCCGTATAATCCAGCACAATAATAAGATGTCATAATTCCCGCTGCTAATGTGATAATAGGAATTACAGTCGATTTCATTCCAACCGATAAACCACCAATGATGTTAGTAGCATGACCAGTAGATGATTGTTGAATAATAGAGTTAACTGGACCTTTACCCATTGCTGTGTAATATTCAGTCACAATACTCATAATTGCACCTACCACGGTACCTACAACGATGGCCATAAAAACACCCATCTTTGTAAACGTTGCAGATCTTAAAGTAATATCACCCTCTGGTAACATATAATTCACAATAAAATAAGAAGCAATAACCGTTAAAATCATGGATGCCCAATTACCAAGGTTTAATGCATTTTGCACATTCGATTTTTCATCCTTAATAGTTACGAACCATGTTCCTACTATTGAGAAAATAATTCCTAATCCACAAATTACCATTGGTAATAAAATTGGCGACATCCCACCGAAGTTATCAGATACTACAACTTCTTGACCTAATACCATTGTAGCAAGAATAGTAGCCACATAAGAACCGAATAAATCGGCACCCATACCTGCTACGTCACCTACGTTATCACCAACGTTATCAGCAATAGTTGCTGGGTTACGAACATCATCTTCAGGAATTCCTGCTTCTACTTTACCTACTAAATCAGCACCTACGTCAGCAGCTTTAGTATAAATACCACCACCAACACGCGCAAATAAGGCAATTGATTCAGCACCTAAAGAAAACCCTGTTAATACTTCAATAGAAGTAGAAACTGTATTGGCTCCTAGACCAGAAAATATGCTTAAAAATGCGATAAATAAACCTCCTAAACCAAGAATTGCTAAACCAGCAACCCCTAATCCCATTACGGTTCCACCTGTAAAGGAAACTTTTAATGCTTGCTTTAAACTTGTACGGGCAGCTTGTGTGGTACGTACATTCGCTTTTGTTGCGACTTTCATTCCGATATAACCAGCAAAAGCTGAGAATACTGCACCGATAATAAAGGAGATAGCGATAATCCAACTAGAGTGAATTTCTTTTCCGTTTACCTCGTGAATAGTACCAGAGTACGCCAACAAGGCAGCAGCAATTGAAACGAAAATGGCTAATACTTTCCATTCAGCTTTTAAAAACGCCATTGCGCCATCAGCTATATAACCAGCTAATTCTTGCATTTTTGCATCGCCAGCATCTTGTTTACTAACCCAAGCGGATTTAATAGCCATCACAATCAGGCCTACAATCCCAAGTACGGGAATCAAATAAATTATATTGTCCATAAGTTCATTTTTAGGGACGCGAATTTA
>CANFIN010000027.1 GCA_947447155.1 Bacteroidota bacterium
ATGCTCGTACTATTAATTTCTGCATTACAAATAACATTCACTACATCGATTCCTGTTTTTAATAAAGTCTTCGGATTAAAGATGGCACCGCCAGTTAATGCTATAGACTTTTACAACTCATGGCAAACACCACTAGCTGCAATTATTGCGTTACTGATAGCCGTTAGTCAGTTTTTTAAATGGAAGCAATCTGACTGGAAAGATGTAACGAAAAAATTAGCTATTAGCTTTGTAATATCATTAGTGGTTACTATTATTTTTCAAATAACTGTTGGATTTGCAAGAACACAACATGTAGTTTTATTCATGACATCCTTATGGGCTGTATTAGCAAATCTTGATTATATCATTCGGGTATTAAAAGGCAAATTCAATTTTTCGGGAGGTAGCGTTGCGCATATTGGAATGGGATTAATTCTTTTAGGTGCATTAGTATCGAACGCAAAAAAAGAAATCATCAGCGAGAACAGATTGAATGTAGATTTAGGTAAAGACTTTCCAAACAAAGAAAATATTTTGCTTTATCAAGGTGACACATTAGCAATGGGAGAATATTATGTGACATATAAAGGAAAAGAGAAAGAGGGAATACATCAGTATTATGAAGTTGAATATTTAAAAGCAAATCATAACACTGGTGGATTTACGAAAGAGTTTTCATTAAAGCCGTTTATTCAGCTGAATGAGCGTATGGGAAATGTAAGTGAGCCTGCTACTCGTCATTTCTTGCACAAGGATATCTATACGCATGTAACTTATGCAGAGATGGAAAATAAAAACCAGGTAGATGAAAAAGGTTATAAAGAACCTAAGAAACATTTGCTAGCTGTTGGAGATACCATTGTTGTAAGTAATAGTTTATTTACATTGCTAGAAATTGATAAAGCAGTTGATAAAAAATCAAATTCAATAAATGAATCAGATATTGCTATCGGCCTAAAATTAAAAGTTACGGATATTAATAAAAAAGATTATTTCATTGAGCCGATATTCGTGGTACGCGAAAATTCAAAAATTACAATTCCAGCCGAAATTGAAAAATTAGGATTGAAATTCGATTTCTCTTCTATTGACACAGAAAATAATAAGTTTGAAATCAGCCTATCAGAAAAGAAAACCAACAGCCGTGATTTCATTATCATGAAAGCTTTAATTTTTCCTGGTATAAACATTTTGTGGATTGGTTGTATTATTATGTTCATAGGGACATGGATTGCAATTCGCAAACAAATTTCTGATTTAAAACGCGCGGCATGAAAATAAGCATTGTTGGATCGGGCAACTTAGCATCACATATAATTCCTCGTTTACTTGAAAAAGGAATTAAAGTCCAGCAATTATTTTCACGCAACCATTCAACGGGAAAGTCATTAGCCAAAAAATATAAGCTCGATTTTATTGAAGACATTTCTCTGTTTGATTTAAATGTAGATGTCATTTTACTTTGCGTTTCCGATAGCAGCATTAAAGAGCTTGTGCCGCACTTTAAGAATTGCAAAGGAGTTTTAGCACACACATCTGGAACAGCGCCCATAAGTGATTTAAATAAGCACAAAGGAAATAATGGCGTACTATATCCTTTACAAACATTTAGTCCGAAGGTGAATGTTAACTGGAACGACATACCTGTTTTTGTAGAAGGGAACAATGAAACAACAGAAAAGAAGTTATTACAACTCGCAAAAAAACTTTCAAAGAAAACATATCAATTAAACAGTAAGCAGCGAAAGGAGCTACATCTCGGTGCAGTATTCGTGAATAATTTTGTGAATGCCTGTTACGATATTGCCTATACCCATTTGCAGAATAAAAATTTGAAGTGGGAATATCTTTTACCGTTGATTCATCAGACTACTTTAAAGATTGAACACAACTCACCGAAAGATGTGCAAACTGGTCCTGCGCGCCGCAACGACCAAAAGATTATCAACGAACACTTACAGCTTTTGAAAAAAGAGAAGAATGCAATGGAGGTGTATCGGGTTATGACGGAGTATATTAAAAAGAAATATTAGGAGCGGGATTAAATTTTCCTAGACGAAATACCTACCACCGGTTGGTCGTTTAATATTACTTTCCAAAAGTCAGAAGTAAATTCTTCTTCGCCTTCTTTTGATAATTCCATGACGTGCCATTTGATATCGGTGAATCCTGATGACTCTAAAACACGAGTATAGGTAGCTCTTTCTAAATGATAGTTCGTAACAGATACAAAGCTATCATCAGGCTGATAAAAGCGATAAATGATTTCAGCACCTTCCTTATAACTTTCGTTTTCACGCGTAAATCGATAAGGCATTAACGAATCAACTGTTCCTCTGTAATCAGGATTACTATTGATGGTAATAAATTTTCCACCTGGTTTTAAATGTTTGAAAATTGCATCACACATTGCTTTTAACGATTGCTCATCATGCGCATAATTCAATAAATAACTGGCGCATATTAAATCGAATTGTTTATCGATTGAAAGTTCAGCCGCATCACTGCAAATGTATGTCAACGATAATGGCTTTGCATTCTCTGCTTCTTCTGCTAATGCAATCATGCCAGCCGATAAATCAACACCAACAACATTGGATGCACCTCTTAATTTAAACTGACGAGTGTAAAATCCATCTCCGCAAGCTAAATCTAAAACATCTTTTCCATTTAAGTCGCCTATCAAATTAAAGTAAGTGTATGCTTCAATATGTTTTCTCCACGGCATCAATTTAGAAGCCTGATATTCTTGTGCAATTGCATCGTAATCTGTTGCCATGTTTAATCTATTTTTTACTAATTAGTTTTCATTTTATTCATCAATACTCGATATACAATTGCTGCTAATGCAAATCCAACAAACCACGAATAATTGTAAACATGTATTAACCATTCAGGAAAAAAATCATTATTTACTATGTGTATTGCAGCAAGAAACCCAGGAACATTCGGCAAAACACCAATAACAAATGCTATAATGGCCTTGCTATTAAATCCATTGTTAAACTGATAAATACCATCATGACGATATAAGTCATCCAATATCAATTCTTTTTTACGGATAATAAAATAATCGACAATCATAATTCCACCAATTGGACCTAAAAGACTGGAGTATGCAATTAACCAGGTAAAAATATATCCCGAAGGATCTGCAATTAATTTCCATGGAAAAATTAAAAGTCCGATGATACCCGTTATGTAACCACCTTTTTTAAAATCAATTTTTGATGGCGATAAATTTGAAAAATCGTTTGCGGGACTCACAATATTTGCAGCAATGTTTGTAGCCAAAGTAGATAATGCAATCGCAATCATAGCAATACTAATCATCCATTTGTTTTCAAAGTTGGAAGCTAAATCGATAGGGTTCCAAATAACTTTTCCAAATATAATTGCTGTGGCAGATGTTACGATGACTCCGATAAATGCAAACAACGTCATTGATGGTGCAAGTCCTATTGCCTGCCCAATTATATGCGCCTTTTGATTCTTTGCATAGCGAGTAAAATCAGGAATGTTTAATGAAAGTGTAGCCCAGAATCCAACCATACCTGTAAGTGCAGGAAAAAAGAAAGCAAAAAATTCTGATGATGAATTAAACTTTGATGGTTGTGATAAAATGGGACCTAATCCGTGTACATCTTTAATTGCCCAATACAACAGTGATAAAGCTGAAAGTGGTAATACAAATGCTTTAAAGACCAATAGTTTTTTAATACTATCAACTCCTTTATGAACGATGAACATATTTAACATCCAGAAAAGTAAAAATGTAATTGCAGGTCCTGTTTCCAACATCCATGATGAAGGAAATACAGCAGGCAACGAATCAAGAGAAGGAATCCAGATTCGAAACATTTGATAAAGTGCAAACCCTCCTATCCATGTTTGAATTCCGAACCAACCACAAGCAACAATTGCTCTTAATAATGCTGGAATATTTGCACCTAAAACTCCAAAGCTTGATCGAGCCAAAACAGGAAACGGAATTCCGTATTTAGCACCTGCGTGTCCGTTTAATATCATTGGTACTAACACGATAGCGTTACCTAAAAAAACAGTTAGCACAGCCTGCCACCAATTCATTCCTCCTTCGATAAGTGAGCTTGCTAACATATAGGTTGGAATGCACAAACTCATACTAATCCATAATGCAGTATAATTCCATATACCCCATGTGCGTTTTTCGGATGATACGGGAGCTAGATCTTCACTCGTAAGAATTGATTGTTTCTGATTAGGCTGCATTGTGTTGATTTTAATCAACACAATATAGGTAATTGGATAGTGATAAATTTTAAATGAGGAATAAGAAATGATTTAAATATTAACACGAGCTAATAACATAAAACAGGTGTAGGTTTCCAACAGGTGTGGGTTTGCCTGTAGTGTGCTAGCGCTACTACAGGCCCACACCTGTTGATGATTGATGTTTTTTCAACCTCATCAGGTGCAGGTTTAAACCTGCACCTGATATAGGAATAATTTCATTTATAATTATCCAATCGATGATGTTCTCTTTGATTTTTGATATAATTATGAATTTTATCTAATTCCAATTCAGAAACAGCGAAAGCAGCGTAACCACGTTGCCAAATAAAATAATCATCAATAAAATTAGATTGATTAATAAAAAACGAACTGCTTCCTTTAATGTGTTTAATTACGTCGGCGATAGATTTCGTTTTATTCAATAAAAACAAACAATGGATATGATCTGAAGCACCATTCACAATTTTTGGGACGCATCCCAATTCATAAAATTGATTTGAAATAAATTTATAGAGTTGTTTTTCGAACGATTTATCAATAAAAGACATTCGATTTTTTGTTGCCCAAACAGCATGAACCCAAACCTGACTGCATGATTTTGTCATGCGACAAAATTAAATCATCATTGTTGCCGATAAAAGCAGATGGTGGATGTGTTAATAAAATAATATCGAAATTATAGGGTGGGGTTTAAACCCCAACCTATAATTGATTCAACACCCGTCTAACGCCATCCGTAGCCGTAGAACGGATTAAGGTAAAATCGTTGGCGCCGTGGGGTAATTCTGATTTTGGGTCGATTAAAAATTTTTGTGTGGCTTTGTTTGCGTAATGCACGAGTCCAGCTGCGGGATATACTTGCAATGATGTGCCTACAACTAAAAACACATCTGCTTGCTCTACTATTTCGATGGCTTTGTCCATCATAGGAACTTGCTCACCAAACCAAACTATATGTGGACGTAATTGAAATCCTTTTTCGCATTTATCACCAAGTTTTAATTCCAAATTTTCCATTTTGTAAATCAATTCTGGAAATGCAATGCTACGCACTTTCATTAATTCGCCATGCAAATGAATCACATTGGTTGAGCCTGCACGTTCGTGTAAGTCATCTACATTTTGAGTTACGACCGTGACATTATATTTGCTCTCTAATTCAGCAATTGCTAAGTGCGCATCATTCGGAGCACATTCCAATAATTGTTTTCTGCGCTCGTTATAAAATCGTAAGACTAATTCAGGATTAGCATGAAATGCTTCAGGAGTTGCAACATCTTCTATTGCATGATTCTCCCATAATCCATCGGCATCACGAAAAGTTTTTAATCCGCTTTCTGCACTGATACCAGCACCTGTAAATACAACTATATGTTTCATTAGATTATTTTCCAGTCATCTTCAAAATGAAATCCTCGTAATAAATCACCAATAGGCATTCGCTTTTTTCCTGGCAATTGTGCTTCTAAAACATTTACAAAACCATCTGCTCCACTGATTTTCAAAAACGATTTTCCATCGGTTACTAATTGATGAGTAAGGAAAACTCCTGCTTCTTCTTTGGTCGATTTAAAAATCTTCATTGCAAAAAGAGAATTATCCGTTTTCTGCATTTCTACAAATGCACCAGGGTAAGGGGATAATCCACGAATATGATTATGTATTTCTGAAATCGTTTTTGAAAAATCTAATTTGCAATCCTCTTTAAAAATTTTTGGAGCATGATTTAATTCATCGGAAGAATTAAAAAACATATTCTGAGGCATTGCCTTTATTTCTCCTTTCTGAATTTGCTGAACAGTCTTCAATACTAAGCTCGCTCCTATTAGCATCATGCGATCATGTAATTCTCCTGCCGTTTCATTTTCACCTATTTGAACTTCTTCGCGGAAAATGATGCTACCTGTATCAATTTCCTGTTGTAAAAAGAAAGTAGTCAATCCTGTTTTTGCTTCTCCATTCATAACTGCACGATTGATAGGCGCAGCTCCTCGATATTGTGGCAATAGAGATCCATGTAAATTAAATGTTCCTAATGGTGGCATCGACCATAACACTTCCGGCATCATGCGAAAGGCAACTACAATTTGAAGATCGGGTTGCAATGATTTTACTTCATCTAAAAAAGATTGTGCTTTTAACTTTTCAGGTTGTAAAACTTTTAATCCTTTTGATAAAGCATATTCTTTCACAGCAGAAAAGCTCAATTGTTGTCCGCGACCTGCTGGTTTGTCTGGTGCAGTTACAACAGCGACTACATCAAATCCATTCTCTACTAAAATACTTAAAGAAGGAACCGCAAATTCCGGAGTTCCGTAATAGATAATTCTCATTTTTTCAGATATACTATTTCACTGATTCTAATTAATGGTCCGCCCATACAAACTGAAACTGCGCCTTTAACAAAGTTAAACTTCACTCCTATTTTTAATCCATTCACTTTAACTGAATCAGGTAATGTTGTTGGTTCATATCGCTTATTATTATCATCTGACAATAAAAACTGACAACCATCTACTTTACGGGTATCTAAAACCTTTACAATCGTATATCCTTGTTTGACAAAATCAGACTCAATATTCTGTGTCGATTTACATCCAACAAAAAGACATAACAAGATAAAAGCTCGCTTTATTTTATTCATTTTTTGTAAGAAATAAGATTCATTTTAGATTTCCATTTACCACTATAAAGATAAGTAAAACTAAAAACTCCCATCAGCAACCAATACAGAATTTCTACCATCCAAATAGTTGAAGCCGAAGAATGCAAAAAGAATGAGCAAATGAAAATATAAATCAGATAGATTGAAATATTTACTATTTCGAGATTCATCGCCACATTAGTAGCACCAGTGCCCGAAAGTGCACTTAGTAAAATCATGCTCACAGAAAAAATAATCGTAGATACACATATAATCGGAAAATCGGAAATAGCTCCACTAATTAATGATGCATCCGAAGTAGTCAGATGGAACAACCAATCAGGATTAATAAGTATAATCAAAACAGTTAGCACACCTACAGCTAAACTCATTAGCGAAATACGCTTTATTAGGGTCATTACCTGATCGGATTTATTTTGTCCAATTAAATTAGACACCATCGTATTGGCAGCTTGTGAGAATCCCCATATAGGTGTCATAAGCACCATGTAAATACTACGAAGCACGTTAGAGATAGCTAACTCGTGTGAACCTAAACGACCAATCAAAACGAAAAAAATAAACCAGGCCACCATTGAAATCAAATGCTGAAAAACGATGGGTAATGAAAGCATCGTAATTTGCTTCATCTGATAAACACTTACCGATTGAAATTTAAACAATCCGTAGTCTTTAAATTCTTTATGCCAGAACGTATAGGCAATTGCATAGACCGCTGCAATTGTTTCAGATAATGATGAAGCCAATCCGCTACCAGCAACACCTAATGCGGGAGACCCCCAATGACCTAATGTAAACATGTAATTAAATACAATGTTTAGACCCATCATTAAGAAAGTAGAATAACTAATTATTCGTGTATAAGCGATGCCTGTATAAAATGAACGGAGTGCGGTTAACACCATCATAAACATCAAACTCCAAGAACGCGTTGCTAAATAATCACGGCAATAATCTGCTATCTCCTTATCTCTTACGAACATGGAAACAATAAATGGTAAAAAAGAATAAAGCACCAAAATCATTAAGGCGGATATACCAACCGTTAGCAATAGTCCATTATCAAAGACTTTATTTATTTCTTCATTATGCCCCTCACCATTTCTTCTGGCAATTAAAATCTGGATTCCGGTTCCGAAACCGAAGCCAATCATCACTCCAATGAAATAAAACAAACCACCCAATGCAGAAGCTGCTAATTGTGGCTCCCCCAAACGCCCTACAAATGCAACATCGGTAAAATTAATAACTGCATTTGCAAGCGAACCCAGCATAATGGGCGCTGCTATTTGCCAGATATTATGATAATCCGATTTAATCTTCATTAACAGATAAAGAATAAATCATTTTATAATGTGGAATATTTGCCTCGTAAAACAATTCCCCAATAGGCTCAAATCCATTGCGTGAATAAACATTCATTGCAGCAACCTGTGCATGCAGGTAAATTAATTTTTTAAATGGAATAACATCAGCTAACACCTGTTTTACTAACGCTGCACCTATTCCTTTATTTCTAAATTCAGGCAAAACAGAAAATCGTTCGAGTTTAATTCCATTATCGGTATGTCGCCAACGCGAGGTTGCTGCAGGTTGGTCATCTACAAAAACAAGATAATGAGTTGCTATTGATTCATACTCATCATACTCCTCATCGCCATCTACTTTCTGTTCTTCTACAAAAACCTTTTGACGAATACCAAAAGCAAAATCTGCGTGCACCTTATCATTTATATTGAAAGAAATAATTTTCATTTGTAAATAATTTTCACAAATGTAAAAAACCTTAACTAATTCAAATAAATAACAACAATTGTTTAAAAACTTTACATGGAAGCAAGTCTGTCGAGCATAAGTTGAATCAAGTTATGCATTGACTCATCAGACTTTTTACTAAACTCCTTAGTAATACGATTAGCCACAATTACATTCACTGAGCAACAATGATGTCCGAGTAGCTTTGCTAAACCGAACATTGCACCTGTTTCCATTTCGAAATTAGTTACCTTATGTCCTTGATAATCGAATGAGGTTAGCTTCTCAATTAAATCGAATCTACTAGGATTTAAACGAAGCTGACGAACCTGAGGAGCATAAAATCCTGAGCAGGAAGCGGTAATTCCAGTAAAAATATCTGGAGACAGCAAATTAAACAACAAATCAGATGACTTTGCAAGATAGGACTCAGGAAATATACTTTTATTAGGTAGATGAATTCGGAATGCATCAATAATTTCTTTTTCTAGTCCCTCATTTGTAAGTTCATAAAAATTCAACAATCCATCTAATCCTAATCCGTAACTTGAACAAACAAACGAATCAACTGGAATCTCGGCTTGCAAAGAACCAGAAGTGCCAATTCTGACTAGCTTCAACGGAGTCAGGTTAGGTTTAATCTCACGAGTTTCAAGATCAATATTCACTAATGCGTCTAATTCATTATAAACAATATCAATATTATCTGTACCAATTCCTGTTGAAAGTACGGTAATTCGGCGGCCTTTGTATAAGCCGGTATGTGTAATAAACTCTCGTTTGTTTTTCTTAACCTCAATTGAATCAAAATAATCACTTACCATTGAAACACGATCAGGATCACCTACATTGATAATAATATCACTAATTTCGTGTGGCAAGAGGTTTAAATGATACACGCTGCCGTCTTTATTTAAAATTAATTCTGATTCAGCAATTTTTGACATATTTTTTTTGTATAATTTTGTAGCAGAACAAATATAATAACATACAGCTATGTGCGCATACCAAAATCACATTATTATTCCGGTGGACTTCAGTGAACAGTCAACAATTGCATTAAATCAAACTTTTAATCTTGCTCGTTTGACAAAGTCAGATATCACACTTTTACATGTAATTGATGATGATGTTTTTTCTTCGATGATGAACATCTTCTCTCACAATGATTTTAAAGAAGAAGTTTACAGGGAAGGGATCCAATCTAAACTAAATAAAATTGCCAACGAAACAATGGCAAAAACAGGATTAGAAGTTAAAACAAGAATTGAAAAAGGAAAAATTTACGATTGTGTAAATGAGGTAGCTACTGAAATAAATGCTGCTTTTATCGTAATGGGTACTAATGGTGCCTCTTCAATTGCAAAACGTTTTATTGGCTCTAATGCAGTTAAAGTAATCGGAGCTGCTCCATGTCCCGTAATTACAATTAAAGGAAAAGAACACAATGCGGGTTGCAAAACAATTGTGTTACCGCTTGATTTATCCAAGGAAACTAAAGAAAAGGTTGGTAAATGTATCGAGATTGCTAAATTCTTTAACTCCTTCGTTAAAGTAATGACTGTAGAATCTTCAAGTGATGACTTCTTAAACAAAAAACTAGAACGTCAGATGGATCAGGTATTAGATTTTCTTCGTGAGAATGGAATTGAATGCTCTGGTGAATTTGTAGAAAATTCTGATGTTGCCGAAGGTGTACTTGATTATTCTAAAAAAGAGAATGCAGATTTAATAATCATCATGACGCAACAAGAATTAGAATTCACAGAATACTTTATCGGTACAGCATCTGCAAAAATTATTAATCATTCAGATATTCCAGTTTGTAGTATCCGTCCGATGAAAAGAAAGGATACTACTTCTTTTGTTATACAATAAAACACAAAACTATGAACAGAAGCTTTCATGTTACTAAACTGCTTGTTCCTTATGACTATTCCGAATCTGCAGCAATTGGCTTAGAACACGCAGTTATTTTTGCGAAATCATTTGGCGCTGAAATATTCTTGTTGCACATTTTAGAAGCATCTACTTTTCAAAACTCGTTGACGCATTTGTTTTCATCAGTAGAGAAAAAAGCAGAAGAAACTTCTAAAGAAAAATTAGAAGAAATTGCACAATCAATTTCTATTCAAAGTGGTGTTAAGGTAACTGTTATGACTGAAGTTGGAAAAACATATAAGATGATTTCTACAGTTGCTACATCCATTGCAGCTGATTTAATCTTTATGGGAACACATGGCAGCAGCGGTTCTGGTTATAGCATTGGAAGCAACACAACAAAGGTTGTACAAGAAGCTACATGCCCGGTAATTGCTGTACAAAATCATGCTGAAAAATCTTCTTACGATACAATTATTTTACCGCTTGATGATTCATCGGAGTCTCGACAAAAAGTGCCATTTGCTATGGAAATTGCAAGGAAGTATAATGCAAAAATTATTGTTGCTGGATTGATGCAAAGTACAAATGATGATTATCAAAGGAAATTTTATTTAAAAATTGATCAGGTGCAAGATTTTCTTGCAGAACATGGTTGTGAAAGCGTTTCTGCCGTTTATCAAGGGGATTTATATAAAAACACAATCAAAGCCTGTGAAGAGCATAATGGCGATTTATTAGTAATTATGACAGAACAAGAGCCTGGAATTACCGGATTATTAATGGGCACATATGCTAACAAGGTGATTAATGGTTCGCGAATACCGGTTATGACTATCCGCCCAGCTGAAATTGATCCTGATCGAATTACTGTAACTTTTTAATATTTTTTTCATGAACGATATACATCAATTGCTTAAAAAGCATTTTGGATATGATGCATTTCGGCCACTGCAAGAAGAAATAATTCAATCAGTACTTCAAAAAAAAGATACTCTCGCCATACTTCCTACCGGAGGAGGGAAATCGATTTGTTTTCAGATTCCGGCTCTCTCATTCGGAGGATTATGCCTAGTTGTATCACCTTTGATAGCCCTAATGAAAGATCAGGAAGAACAACTATTAGACAAAGGAATTCGAAGTGCAGCGCTAGTTTCTGGTATATCAAGAAGAGAAACAGATATAATTATAGGAAATTGTATACATGGCGATTATCGCTTTTTATATGTATCACCTGAGCGATTGAGTAGCGATACATTTATGATGCAACTAGCGAACATGCCCGTGAGCATGATTGCAATAGACGAAGCACATTGTATTTCACAATGGGGATATGATTTTCGTCCATCCTATTTAAACATTTCAAAAGTCAGAGAATTATTTCCTGAAGCTCCTGTAATTGCTCTTACCGCATCGGCAACACCTGAAGTGCAAATTGATATTTGTGATAAATTACAATTTAAAAAAGGAAATCAAAAATTTTTAAAAAGCTTTAGCAGACCTAATTTATCTTATATCATCCGAAATGATGAAAACAAATATGACAAAGTTCTTCAAGTTCTAAAATCTGTTCAAGGCACATCAATAATTTATGTGCGAAACAGAAATAAAACGCAAGACATCTCGGCATGGTTAAATAGCAATAAAATTACTGCAGATTATTACCATGCGGGATTAGATAGCCAATCAAGAGCTGAAAAGCAAACCAAATGGATGAATAATCAAACGCGTGTTATTGTTGCAACAAACGCCTTTGGAATGGGCATTAATAAAGAAAATGTGCGTTCTGTAATCCACTTCGATATACCTGACGATTTAGAAAGCTATTATCAGGAAGCTGGTCGCGGTGGCCGTGATGAAAAACCAGCCTATGCTATTTTAATTTATTCTGAAAGTGACTTACTGCAGTTAAAAGAAAAAAAAGAAAAGAACTTCCCAGAGATTACCGAAATAAAACGCATTTACAATTCACTTTGTAATTTTTTAAATATTCCTGTTGAATCTGGATTGAACACGACTTTCCCATTTGATTTTTATAGTTTTTGCAATACCTATCAATTGAATAGTAATATTGCCATGAGCTGTTTAAAAGAATTGGTACATGCAGAATTGATTGCAATGAGTGAAGCCGTATTCATGCCATCAAAATTAAAAATTGTTGCCGACAAAATGGAGCTTTATAATTTACAAGTCAAATACCAACGATTTGATAATTTGATAAAAGTGATATTAAGAAGCTATGGTGGTATTTTTGACTACTATGTAAAAATTAATGAATTTCAATTATCAAAACAATTAAATACTGATAAAACAACAGTTGTAAATTTACTTAAAGAATTAACGAAACTTAATATGTTAGATTATATTCCTTCAAGTGATTATCCTAGAATTACATTTCTTCATTCTAGAGTAACTGCAGCAAATTTGTATTTTAATCCTAATGATATTAAAGCACGAAAAAACAGATTTCAAGTAAGAGCGGATGCATTTCTAAGCTATATATCAAGTCATGAAAATTGCAGAAGTTTAATGATCTCCTCTTATTTTGGAGAAGATAATCTTGCAGTCTGCGGATGTTGTGATTATTGCAGAGAACAAAAAAGGAATTTGACAGATCAAGAAGAAGAAAATAAAATAATTGAATTAATTAAAATCAAACTTAAAGATACTGCCCTTTTACCTACCGAATTGTATATTCAATTGCCAAATGAATACAAATTAAAATCTGCTTTAGTAATACGAATATTACTGGACAAAGGGACATTACTTCTAGATAAAGAAGAAAGGCTTTCAATAAATAAAAAACAACATCAATAACTATCCAAATTATTTAATAAATTCGTCGTTATGGAACTATTTCATATTGGATTTTTAACAGTTCGCCTACTTGACTTACTTGATATATTGATTGTATCATTCTTATTATACAAAGTATATCAGCTATTAAAAGGAGGCACTGCAATAAATATCTTCATTGGTATTGTATCGATGTATTTACTATGGTTTTTATTTGTAAAAATTTTCGAAATGCAATTACTTGGAGCAATTCTAGGACAATTTATGAGTGTGGGTGTATTAGCTTTAATCATAGTATTCCAACAAGAAGTCAGACGATTTTTAGTTTTACTTGGATCAAGCTCACTAACGGGCAAGGATAGCCTAACGCGAAAAATACTACCATGGAACTGGAAAGAAGAACAAGAAACAACTGCTGATCTGATACCTGTAATAAAAGCATGCGAGAGCATGTCAAATACAAAAACTGGTGCGATAATCGTTTTATCTAGGACCACGGATTTAAAGTTTTTCGAAAATTCAGGAGACGCTATGGATGCAGATGTATCGAAACGATTATTAGAAAGTATATTCTTCAAGAATAGTCCTTTGCATGATGGTGCTGTAATAATAAGAAACAACAAAATCAAAGCAGCGCGTTGCGTATTACCAGTAACCGACAACAACGAAATTCCTGCACAGTTAGGAATGCGTCACAGGGCTGCCTTAGGTATAACCGAACAAAGTGATGCTATCTCAATTATCGTTTCCGAAGAAACTGGTAACATCAGCGTAGCAAAAAACGGAATTCTAGAAAACAATTTATCAATACAAGAATTCGAGCACTACTTACAGCGAGAATACTAATTACTTTTATTAGCGCTTAATGATTCAGCACGCATTAAATATTGCTGCGCCATCATTGTATTTCCCATGTTTTTCCAAGTCATCCCTAAAAAACGATTAGTCATAATATTATTAGGATCGATTGCATAAGATTTCTCAAAATAGGTGAGCGCCTTTTGAAATTCTCCTTTATTTCCATAAACACTTCCTATATTATTTATTGCATCTGTGTAGTCAGCTTTTAAACTAAATGCTTTCTCGAAATAAAATAAAGCTGAGTCGGCTTGACTTGTATTGAAAAGCAAATTACCATAATTGTTATTTATTTTAGGATCATTGCTATTGCAGCTAAGAGCATTAATAAATGCATTTCTTGAAGAATTATATTCTTTTAATCGCATATAAGCTAATCCCATCTGATCCCACGCATCTGAAAAATATGGTGTTAACTGCACTGATTTTTTAAGATAAGAAACACCTTCATTCAAAATCTTATTTTGATCAGATTGAGACTTGCCTACTAAATTATTTTCCTTAATAAGATAATTACCTAAATAATAATTTGTTCTTGCACTATTTGGTGCCGAAATCAAACCTGAACGATACAAAGTATAATTATTTTCCCATACATTATTTCGATCGATTGTGATACTACCATAAATCAAAACTACTATTGCTAATAATGCAGGTGCTTGTTTAATATTAAACTTTGCTATTAAAGCAATAACAGCTAAGCCAATACCAAAACTTGGCATAAACATCAGACGCTCTCCATACTGGGTACCTATGAGCGTAAAAATATTTGAGGATAAAGAAACCGTAATAAAAAAGAACATCAATGCAAAGCCATACATTTCTTTCCTTATAACGCCATAGATTGCTAAAGCAAATAATGAACTTAAAACAACAAAAGCTAATAAGAATTCTATTGAACTAATTCCAACAACCGATAATTGCGGGAAAGATGCATCAAAGGTAAGTCCGTAAGGAACAACAATCCTAAATAGATACAAACCCAAATAATAAATTGCTGTAGTATAGCGCTCTAATGAACCTAATACCTTCACCAATAAATTATCACTAGATGAAGGCAATGTCCCTATTGGTACAATTCCATAAACATTAGACCTAATTAAAAAATAAAATACAATAATCCCAATAAATGCGACAAACACAAAAATATTTTCCTTGAACTTTCCATCACCGAAATAATAAACCAACAAAGGTAATACTGCCAATAATGTAATTGAAGACTCTTTACATAATAGCGATAAAAAGAAAAAGAAAATCGAGATAATAACACTAAAAATCTTTTTAGCAGATAAATAGTCTAAAAGCATATTTAAAGATAAAAATCCAAACAACATTGCCAAAATCTCATCTACGCTTTTGATATTTGCCACTACCTCTGTATGAATTGGAAATGATATAAAAAGCAAACAGGCTAGAAAGGAATACAACAAATTTCCTTTAAGAATTCGCTTGCAAAAACTAAATACAACAATCGCTAAAAACGCATACAAACCAACATTCATCCAATGACCTATATGCGCATTATTCGGAGAAAAAGCCCATTGCTTAGCAAACAACAATTTTGGAATAGGACGGTATAATTCATCAGATGACATATAACTACCATAACGATAACTCGTCTTGAAGATTTCTTTAACATCGCCTTTCTGAGTACTCCTATTCTCTAAAATAGAAGCATAATCATCAAGTGCATAATCAAATTTAACTGTATTAAAATATAATAGACCGGCAATTAATGTAACAATCCAAACATAATATCTAGACCATGAATTATTTTCTTGAATTGAGTTTTCTTTTTTAATATTAACTGGAGCTGCGGAAAACTTTTCTTTACGAGTTAATTTTTTTGTTTCAGACATATAGCATTAATTAGATTTTATGATTGAATCTGTCTGATTTTTCAAATTACGTATCAAAGATTCATCTGTCATATTTAATGTTTGCAATAAGATTTTAATTTCAGGAGTCATTTTATGATCTGGAAATTTAATTACAAAACGATTGTAGTATTCGCGAGCTGCATTTTTATCCTGCAAATTGTTCTCAGATATAAAAGCTTGTAAAAATAATGCTCTTGCTATTTTACGATATACTGGAAATCGTTGTGTATTACCATACAATTCTACGGCCTGTTTAAATTTTCCAATCTGCGCACTTAAATCAGCAGCCTTAAAAAAATAATCTGCACAAATAGTATCATCTTTATACAAGACGCAATAATTCTTATAAAGTGCTATCATCGAATCACAATTAACGGTGTCAACATTGGATTCTACAGAAACAGATTTTTCCATTTCAACAATTTCATTTTGCAAGGAGGACTGACTCTTTGAGCATGCAGAGAACAACCCTGCCATAATAATAAAAAATATTACAGAATTAATTTTCATAATTATTTAAATGGACTATCTGGCTCTTTTGCCATGTGATTATAAACTATTTTATCTAACAAACCTGGAATGATTTTATTTAACAATACCGTCAATTTACCATTAAATGTCAACACCAAATCTCGTTTTCTTTTTTTAACTGCAACGAATATCGCATCGGCAACTTCTTCTGATGACATCATTTTTTGCTCATCACGAGGAGATTCACCTTGCACATTACCATCTGCTGCCAAAGCAGTTTGACGGATACGCGATGCCGTGAAACCAGGACAAGCTACTAAAACATGTAAGTTCTTTTTAATATTTTCTGTACGTAAAGTTTCTAAAAACCCTTCTAAAGCAAATTTTGAAGACGAATACCCTGTTCTGCCTGGTAAACCTTTCTTACCAGCTATTGAAGATATCCCAACTACACTGCCTTTGTTTTTCAGAATAGAGGGCAGCGCATGTTTTGTACAATAAACAGCTCCCCAGAAATTGGTATCCATTACTTTTCGAATTACATCTAGATTTAAATCTTCAAATAAAGCACGCATTGATATGCCGGCATTATTAATTAAGATATCAATCCGTCCGAACTTATTCAATGTTTCATCCATTACTTTTTTGCAATCAGATTCGATGCTTACATCAGCAACAATTGGCAAAACTTGATTTGACTGATTGTTTAAATCATTAACTGCGTCTAATAATCTTTTTTTATCACGACCAGTAACCACTACATGAAAGCCTTCCTTAAAGAACTTCTTTGCACAAGCAAGCCCTATTCCTGATGATGCACCCGTTATAACAACAACTTTTGTTTCCATATTCGCAACAAAAATAATTTATTTGGTAACTTTCAGCCCAATTATTGAACTATATGAAGCTCCACGAAGTTAAATCAAAGTCTGATATTAAAGAATTCCATCGGACACCTTTTGTTCTTTATAAGAATGATTCGAACTGGGTACCCTACCTTGAAAATGATATTGAGAAAGTATTTAACCCCAAGCATAACAAACTTTACGCTGAGGGTGGCGAAGCTATTCGTTGGAATTTAAAAGATGACAATGGCAATTTAATTGGCCGTGTGGCTGCGTTTATTAATCCAAAGACTAAAAACACCACATCCTTTACCACAGGAGGAATGGGCTTTTTTGAGTGTATTAATAACAAAGAAGCTGCATTTATGCTATTTGACATTTGCAAAGTATGGTTAGAAGAAAAAGGAATGCAGGCTATGGACGGACCAATTAATTTTGGAGACCGAAACCAATTTTGGGGTTGTATGACAAGTAATTTTGACAACCCTCCTATTTATCAAATGAATTACAATCCGGAATACTACAGCACTTTTTTTGAAGAATATGGCTTTGGGACATATTTTAATCAATTAGTTTTCTGGAGATCATTAAGAGAAGCCACGCAACCAGTATTTCATCGCAAATACAATCAGATTAAAGACGATCCTGATTTTGTAATTAAGAATATTCAGGGAATGAAGTTATCACAAGTGGCGGAAAACTTTAGAACGGTTTATAATGGTGCCTGGGGTGGCCACAGTCATTTTAAGCCAATGCCATCTATAACTGCTCAGAAAATCATGAATTCGTTAAAACCTATAATTGATAGAGACATTATTCTTTTTGTTTATTACAAAGGAGAACCAATTGCCTTTTATGTGAACATACCGGAATTAAATGAACTTTTTAAGCATGTAGGCGGTAAAATGAATTGGTGGGGAATAATTAAGTTTTTATACTATAAATACACTACAAAGCCTAAAAGGATGATAGGATTAGTATTTGGAGTTATAAAAGAATGGCAGGGCAAGGGAATTGAGGCTGCATTAGTTGTACATGGCGAGAAATTCATCGTAGATCAATTAAAATACGAGGATACAGTACTTACATGGATTGGCGATTTCAATCCTAAAATGCTTAAAGTAGCGGAAAACCTCGGTGCAACTCTTTGGAGAACCTATAAGACATATCGCTATCAATTCGACAGAAATGCACCATTTGAACGAGCTCCTATTGTAGAATCAGCCAGTTAAGTCCCAAGAAAAAAACTATTTGAGATAAATTACTATTGAAAATCAGCAAAATCACTCTATGTGCAAAAAAATAATAGGATTTTTTGGGTAAGGGGAAATGAAATACTACATTTGCACCCGCGTTTGGCCTACATGACCAAAAGCTAACCAAAAATTTGGATTCCGTAGCTCAGTTGGTAGAGCAATACACTTTTAATGTATGGGTCCTGGGTTCGAGTCCCAGCGGGATCACTAGTAAACAAAAAGCATGGCCTTCCAATGGAAGGCCATTTCTTTTTTATAGAATTTATTTATGCTTGCTTAAAATAAATTCTATAAAAGTAAGTAGTGCAAAGCACATGCTTTTTATTTGCAACTCGGATAAGCTGGGTCCGCGATGTAGTACAAGCTTGCGCAGACTACATCGCAATCCCTATCACTCGCCGGAAGATATTATCCCATAGATCCGTTTTTGTTTGGAGAAATTGCGTCAAAATAATTTGAAAGCAATTTACAGATAAATCAAAGTGCGAAGCACGCTCTTTTCATTCGCAACTCGGATAAGCTAGACTCCTGTTCTCAGATTGGAAAGTGATACTCGTCAATGCGAAGCTTAATTAATCCTCGTTTAAATTAACCTAAACCCATATTCGTAATAATTTAAAAATTGATAAGAAACACAATTTCTAGTTATTTACTCATACCTTAGCCTTAATTAATTTCGAAAATATAACTATCACTTTTCAATTATTAAAGTTTAAACTTTTTGTTTGAAGTTCACAATTGCTAAAGCAATTGAAATATAAAATTGTAAATTATGAAAATCACTAATACGCTAGTTTTTATTGTTTTGTTTTTCAGTTTAAAGGCAAGTGCACAAAAAAGCGACAGCACTATACTTAAAAGGGAATTCTGGTTTGGCTTTCAAACTATATCGCCACTAGGAGATTTTGCAAGAAAATCAGAAATAACCTTAGGCGTTGGAATTGATTTAGGATTTGCCTTTACTCCTTTTAAAAAAAATGATAATATTCAAACTGGAATCGATTTCTCAGTTGGTTATTTTGGAATGGTAAAAGATTCATTATTCAAAACAAACAATAACCTTTATACAATAAATTTAATTACGAGAGTAAAAGGTCCTTCACAAGGCAGAATCATGACCTACATGGATGTTTTAGTCGGCACTAAAGTTTTTATAATAGCTACTCATTACAACAATGATTTATTTAATTTTTTAAATAAAAATGCTGATTATTCGACATTAAATAGCAGGACTTCTAGTTTGTTTAGCTACGGATTAGGCATTGGATTTAAACTAATACCAAAAATCAAAAAACCTGATGGAATGTTTGATTTTAGATGCATGTTTTTGAAAAGTGGCTCTATGATTTACGACACACCTTATTACACAGAAAAATGGGTAAGTGAAACAAATATGATAATACCCCAAATAAGCTATACACAAGTTATCAAAGGAAAAAAGAAATAATAAAATTTAATTTTTATATTAATATTACTTTTTTAGCATATTTATTTCCAATAATTTATTTGATTACAATTTTGAAGAATCCACAAAGTACATATCAATTTGCCCTTTGTTTTTAGCTTCAATTTTTCCTCTGTGAATACAGTTAAAATTATCTTTCACCATTTCATATGTAGTACCTGAAATATTAACCCGCCCTACTTCACCACTACTTTCCATTCGAGAAGCAGTATTTACGGTGTCGCCCCAAATGTCATAAGCAAACTTTTTTATTCCTACTATACCAGCTACAACAGGACCTGTATGAATTCCTAATCGCAATTCAAAAAAAGGTTGTCCATTAGCTTGTCGTTCGGCTTTATTACGCGCAATAAAATCGACCATTTCTAGTCCAGCGTGAATCACATCAACAGGATTTGTAGTATTTGCGACAGGTAAGCCACCTGCACACATATAAGCATCACCGATTGTTTTAATTTTTTCAATATTATACTTTGAAATGATACGATCAAATTCTGAAAAGCAATGATTTATTTCTTCTACTAATTCTTCAGGACTTAAAATTTCACTCGCCAAAGTAAAGTTTTTAAAATCTGTAAAAAGTACAGTGACCATTTCAAAACCTTTGGCTTTTGCTGTTCCAGTTGCTTTTAACTCTTCAGCTGTTTCTTCTGGAAGGATATTCAATAGCAATTCGTCGCTACGTTTCTTTGCACTAGCAATTTTATTTCTTTGTTTAAAAACAACTCCTCCAAAAATCAATACAACCAAGAAACCACCAACAAATCCATTACGAACTAATTTTTGTCTGCTGATTTCTTTTTCCTTCAACTCCTGATCCTTCGTCAACAAATCTATTTGACCTTGCTTTTTCTGAATATCAAAATCAAACTGAAGACTTGCTAGTTTTTTATCTGAAGCTATGTTATACAAAGTATCTTTTAATCCTGTTAACAATGTTTGATACTTAAATGCATTGTTATAGTCGTTTACTTGCGAAAAACAAGATGCCAACCCTTGATATGTTTCTTTCAGCTCATCTCCTTTTGATCCTATTACAAGGGATATATTTTCAGCTTCACTATATGATTCAATAGCCTTCTTAAAATCTCCAGAAGCTTCATAAGCCACCCCTAACCCAAGCAACGACTGAATCATATCGAGTTTTGCGTCTAATTTCTTACCTAGATTAAAGGCTTGTGTATGATTCTGAACGGCTAAATCGAAATTTTTTCGTTTCGTATATACTCTTCCTATTTGATTTAAAGAATAAGGCACAGCTTCGGTACCGTTATATGCAATTAGTGATTTATTAAAATAGTACAATGCTGAATCAAAATTTTCTTTTTTGAAATACACCTCTCCGATTCCAACTGTTGTCGTTCCAACAAGATTATCATCTCCAAGTTTATAACTGATTGGCAATGCTTTTAAATAATAAGATAGCGCTTTATCAAGTGTTGCATTTTTATTCAAATACACATTTCCAATATTTCCTAAAGCGGTTGCAATTCGAAAACTATCACTTATCTGTTCTGATATTTTCAATGATTTGAGGTAATTATCTAATGCATTAGCGTCATCACCCTGATCAAAATAAACTGATCCGATATTACTTAAAATATTTGCTACTCCCTTTCTATCAGCTAATGCATCAAAGCATTTCATTGATTTATTCCAATTTTCAAAAGTCTCAAGATATTTACCTTGCATATAATATCCAATTCCGATATTTTTTAATGCATAGGCTTCGCCTCTTTTGAATTTTATTTTTTCTGCAAGACTTCGTGCTTGTGTAGCTATTCTAATTGCCTCACTAGGTTCTTCGCTAAAATATTTTTTACTTAAAAGCAACAGTGAATTAACTTTGTTGGTATCCTCTTTTGACGTTCTGATTATTGACTTTAAACTATCAATCTCCCTTACCTGCCCAAAGCCATTATGAGCCAAACCCGCAAATAATAAAACACAAAAAAGACTTTTTAGCTTTGAATTCATAAACACTTGTTTTCAGAAAACAATAATAATGATGATTTCAATACAACCGTATAAAGTGAAATAAAAAGCAAAGGCGGCAAAAATTTACCGCCTTTGCTTTTAAGATTACAATTTTATTAATCCTTATAAATTCGCAAGTAACTTGATGGTTTTGATGGCGATTCAAGTACAACTAAGTATACGCCGGATGTAATATCAGAAAGGTCCATATCAAAATTATTAAATCCTTCTTGCATTATTATTCTTTGCGTAATAATTAGGTGTCCAGTCAAATCGACAACTTTCAATAATCCATCCACTGTAACATCTGAAGTAAACTCAACATTCACCTTGCCTTTTGTTGGATTAGGATAAACAGTTAAGTTAAACAAGCCATCATCCATAGATGAATTAGATTCACGGCAAGAGAATGCAACAGAAATTGATTTATAAGAATTAGTACCGCATGCATTGTTCGCGGTAACTTTAACCGTTCCTGCTGTAGTTCCAAATTTCACAGTGACCGTATTTGTATTTGCTCCTGATTGTATTATGGTTCCAGAAGGGAATGTCCATGTATAAGATGTTGCACCATAAATAGCAGGAGTGCTGAATACTACGCCAGACTGATTTTTACAAATAGTAGCAGGATAAGTAATTACCGTAGGAGTTAAAGATTTTGCATTAACGGTAACTGATCTGGCACTACTACTTCCACATGCATTTACCGACTTAACAGTAATTGCTCCTGTACTTGTAAATGTATTAGTAAACTTAACAAACAATGAATTAGTTCCTTGACCAGAAAGAATAGTAACACCGGTTGGAACAGTCCACAAGTATGAAGTCGCACCATTAGCTGCAGCAATAGTATAATTTACACTAGCCTGCTGGCAAACTCCATTTAAAGGTCCTGTAATTGATACCGGTATTTCAGGTGCGGAGGTTATTGTCATTTTGGATTCATCACTTGAACCACAACTATTAACAGCTCTAACCTGAAGAATAACACTACTTGCGAGAATGCCTGCATTAACTGTTAAACTAGTGGTACCTTGACCACTTACGATAGTTATGCCTGTAGGAACTGTCCATAAATAAGTTGTAGCACCTGACACTGGCGCAATTGAATAAGTCAACCCATTTTTACTGCAAACACCAGATGAAAGACCACTGATCGTTCCTGGCTTTGTAGGTTTTGTTGACACAGTTACAGTTACTGAAGATGTTGCCGTGCAACCAGAAGCACTTGTTGCTAATACTGTATAGATAGTAGTTGTTGTTGGAGTAAATGAAACAGTTGCACCAGCTTTGTTTCCTGGATTCCATACATATGTTGCTGCATTTCCTGTAGCCGTTAACGTTACACTTGAACCAGAACAAATCGATTTATTAGCTCCTGCATTTACAGACACAGGTGTTGTACTAGGCATTACCCCAGTCAAAGTTGATGTACAACCTTTATTATCCGTTACAGTAAATGAATAAGATGCAGAAGCATTAACCAAATAAGAACCCGTTCCAATATAAGGAGAAGTTCCTCCTGTTGCAGAAACAACCACTGCCCCCTGATTAGATACACATGTTGGCGCAGTTACGCTTGCTGAGGCTACCAATAAAGCCGGTGCGGCATTAATAGTTGCTGAAGCTCCAGCAGTACACCCTTTACTATCTGTAACGGTATAACTATAAATACCTGCAGCTAAATTTGTAACTGCATTTCCACCATATGTATAAGGTATGGTTCCTCCAGTAGCGCTTAATGCTACTGAACCTTTTGTTCCAAAACATGTTGGCTGTGTTGATGTTGCTGTTAATACTAACTGAGCAGATGCAGCATTTATATTCGCTGATGCTGAAGCCGTACATCCTTTATTGTCTGTAACAAGATAATTATAAGTTCCTGCTGATAAATTTATAGTTGCATCACCACTATAATTATAAGGACTTGTTCCTCCAGTAGCGCTTAATACTACTGAACCTTTTGTTCCAAAGCATGTAGGCTGTGTTGCTGTTGCTGTTAACACTAACTGAGCAGGCGCTGCATTAATTGTTACAGATGAACTTGAAGTACATCCTTTATTATC
>CANFIN010000028.1 GCA_947447155.1 Bacteroidota bacterium
GTTCCGATGTTCGTTAAGATACCAATGGTAGGACGAATCATTTCGCCTAGTTTAAGCATCTCATCGGGCTGTGAAATTCCTGCTTCAAAAATTCCCAGCGTATGGTTATCTTCCATCTGCCAGATTGAAAGCGGCACTCCTATTTGTGAATTATAACTCTTCGGACTTCTTACAATGGAATAATCTTCACGAAGTAATTGATACAACCATTCCTTAACAATTGTTTTACCGTTAGAGCCAGTAACACCGATTACAGGAATAGAAAATTTACGACGATGCCATGCTGCCAATTGTTGCATTGCGAGCAGCGGACTCATCACCAAAATAAAATTAGACTGAGGAACTTGTTCAGCAACATACTCATCACTGATAACAAAATTTCTTACTCCTTGCGCATATAAGTCGGCAATATACTTATGACCATCATGTCGCTCGCCTTTGATGGCGAAGAACAAAGAATGCTCGGGATCAACAACCTTGCGGCTATCGGTTATTAAAAATGAAATAGCACTTGCACCTTCATTTCCTATTCTGCAATCAACATCAAGAACTTCGGCGAGTTGTTGCAAAGGGTAAGATGCATGCGCCATATTACTTGGAGTTTTCTTTTAATTTAACTTCTGAATGCTGAACAGCTTTTACAAAACACATTCTGCATAAAGGAATATAACTTTCTTTCTCACCTAACATCACTAATGCATCATCCTGCACTGTGCGATGCGAGTGAGAAGCCAGATCTCCACAATGCATACAGATTGCATGCACCTTCGTGATGTAATCAGCTATTGCTAAAAGATTAGGCATTGGTCCGAAAGGCTTACCAAGATAATCCATATCAAGACCCGCAATAATTACACGCGTACCTTGTGCTGCTAATTGCTCTACTACAGCTGGCAAATTATCATCAAAAAACTGTGCTTCATCAATTCCAATTACATCAACCGTATGGCTTAGTAATAAAAGATTTGAAGAAGATGGAATTGGCGTACTCTTAATAAAATTAGAATCATGCGAAACGATATTTTCTTCATCGTAACGAACATCCACACCTGGTTTAAAAATTTCAACATCCAGTTTTGCAATCTTCGCTCTTTTCAATCGGCGAATTAACTCTTCTGTCTTACCAGAAAACATACTACCAGTTATAACTTCTACGCAACCTTTGCGTGGCAGGTGCTTACGTGTGTGTTCTAAAAACATGACTTTTTTAATGAGGCTCTAAATTACAAAATTTTGAGGTAGAATTTCGAAGTGCCTTCAACAAAAAAGGGCTGCCATTGGCAACCCTTTAAAATTCAGTAATTTTTAAATTGATTATTGAACAACGATACGAGTAATTTGTCGCTCGTTACCCATTGTAATTAATACCTGATAAATTCCTGGTGCTAATGTTTCCAATGATAAATCAACCGACTGTAATCCGTTGTTTAATTGAATTACATCAGACGACATTAACATTCCGTTCATTGAAATCACCTGCATCGTAGCATCGCCTGCTTTTTCAGAAGATAAAATCAAGCGTGTTGAACCATGCGCAGGATTTGGAGCCGCATCAAAAGTTTTGATTGATGAATTTTCTATTTGACCAATACCCGTTGTTGTTCCTTTATAGAAATAGAAATTTCCATTAGCAGCACCACCAAAACCAGTGAAGATCATTTTCCAGATTGTTCCTTGACGATCCTGAACAAAGTAAACTGTTGAATCGGCGATATCGTACATGTTTGTCGTCATGTTAAATGCTTTCCAATCGTAACCAATATTATTGATTGCGTTATTGAATGTATAAGACGTAGGTGAAACAGTATTCACATCAACAGGATATGCTTTCACAGCAAAAACTGAATCGTTTGTTAATGCACCAGAAACCTTGTATACAATTGGAGTTGTAGTTAAATACTGAGCGAATGATAAATCCCAAGAATTATAAGCGGGCTCACGATCGATTGTTTGATTATTTAACAATGAGAAATACACGAAGTTCTTACCGGCATATGTTGTTTTATTGATAGCTCCTAATGTTTCGTTGCTACCGTCTAAATCGGCCCATTTAAAATCGTAGATACTATTTGCAAGTGAAACGATGCATAACTTTTTGTAAACACCGCTTGATAATTTGATAAAGTAAACAGAATCGCCTGTGATAGCATGCGTCATGAAATCATAATTCCCCCATCCTAAATCGAACATGTCTGCTGGATTATTCGTTCTGTTGAACGCACCAAAATTCCATGAAGTATCAGAATTAAATAACTCATTTATTGGATTGCTTAAAATTCCCGTTGTATCAGCAACTGTCATAGTTGACCAATCTGCAGCTGATTTATTCGCATTATACAAACGCACATTATTTTTCGAATTAATTAAAATTGATGCAGCATATCCACGAAGTTGAAATGCTAAATCCCAATTTAAATTGGAAACAGAACTTACTGTTCCATTCGCAAAGCTGTAAAAAGTTTGGTTGGTGTAACTAGGATTAACGGTAACCGTATCCGTAGTTTGAGCGTTTGCAGAAAAAGCAAATGTTCCTGCAAGAATTGCTAATGATAGTTTTTGTAAAATTGATTTCATATGGTTTATTTGTTTTTATTTTTTTTGATTTGATTATATTCTTTGAGTTTGAAATGTGACTAGGCCTTTGTTACCTGCAGTGTCATAAAAGTCGACCATTTTTACAGTGTAGTAAAATCCGTTATTTGATTTCACAACGAAATATAAGTCGGGATAAATATGATAATGTGCATCACTGAAGTTATAGTACTTCCAATTATAGCCAATCGTATTAGCGTAATTTGAAAAAGCAAAATTCGGCACCTGAGAATAATTGAATTGTTCTATAGGTAAATAAGAGAAAGGTTGCATTGTAATACTATCAATAGGCATTGAATCTTTCTGAAATCGCATTACCTCGGTATTATTCCAGAAATTCTGCATTACACCTGATACGAAATAATATCTGAAAGGAGAAGTTACATCATACTCAAAAAACACATGCGTATATTTTGTAAATACAAAATCCCATTGATCTTTTGGCGGAGCCTGTTGCACTAACTGATTCGGCGTATCAAACGAAAAATACATCAAGGAATAATTTTCGTCTTTCACAATATCAACGGTATCCATCGATGAATTATCATAATTACTAAAGCAAATAGTATATTTCAAACTATCTACTGATAACACCTTGAACTTTCTCCAGCGCGCTGTTCCTGTATGCTCCGACTTACCGCGATCAATAGCAAATACCTTACTTCCCTGAGAAGAAAAATTAGCATCTTGCCAATACTTAGTAAGTGCTAACGTGTCTTCTAATAACTGCTCGCAATCTAACGTCCAGGCATGTCCGACAGTATCTGAACTTGCCAAATCATACGTTTGCGTATTGCAGGCAAACATAAATTTTGCACTGTTCAAATAAATACGAAGTCCACTTTTAGAAGCTTCAAATGCTAAATCGTACGCTTTATAAGGACGAACAATGGCTGTTCCTGTTTCAAGATTGTAATAAACCTGATTATCGTAATTCACTCCCATATTGGCAGTACCTTGCTTTACAGGACCTGGAGCAGGCAATACAATAGCAGTGTCTTCTTTCATACAAGAAGATAGTACCATTGCTATAATGAAGAACAAGCCTAGCCTTTTCATTAGAATTTGTAATTAAGTTTTAAAAATCCAGAGCGCCCTGTTCCCACCATCATTGTTCCATCGCCACTCGAATGTGCACCACCAGATACAGCAGCATTAACATTCTGAATATCGAATAAGTTTTTAACTCCAACGGAAAGATTTAATTTCTTTTTAAATAAGAATTTCGAAAGAGTAATATCCATCAAACTATACTCTGCGTTCTGTTGAAGTGAAATATTGTTTTCTCCCTCTAAAACATAAATAGGTTTTACTCCTGTATACTTATAAAACAAGGAGAATGATGTTTCCCATTTCTCGATAGTATAAGAAGCGGAAGAAGTACTTTCTAAATACCATGCATAATCAGGCTGCTTGATAGACCCGTTGAAAGTAGAAGTAGTTCCAGTATAAGCACAGCCCGTTTTAAATTCAAGCTGATTTATTAAATACCGAAATTGCATTTCACCACCTTTCGCAGTGAATTCATCTAAGTTGATGTATGTAAATAAATTTGAAACCGGATCAACTTGTACTAATGAAATCTGATTGATGATGTGATTATAGAATAAAGCAGGTTCTATTTCCAGTACCGATTTCGTCTTCACATATTTTGCATTGAATGATAAATTGTAGTTATCGGAATTCTCTGCTTTTAAATTCAGATTGCCACGAACGTTATGAGAGGCATCTACAAAATATAAATATTGTTCTTTGATAGATGGCGCGCGGAAACCCTTACTCCAGCTTAAGCGCAAAGCATACTTATCAGAAAATTTATACAACGCATTTAATGAAGGAACCAAGGGCGCATTATACTGTGAATTATAAATCCCACGGATTGAAGGGCGAATCGTTAACTTATCCATCGGATTATAATCAACACAAGCAAATAATGCCGCATCGGTAATCTGATGGGAAGCATTATCTATCTTCTTTCCTTGCGCAACTTCCTGATTCAATTCTAACCCGCTCAACAAACTTACTTTTTTGCCAAGCACATGATTGTAAACGGTTCGTGCAAAATACGATTGAAAAACAGTGGTATCATCATCGGAAGGATCAGCTGTTAAAACAGAAACTAAATCGACTAAATCTTTACGGTAAGAATTTTTGATATAGCGGTAGTGATTACACGCTGCGGTAAACTGCCACGAAGACTTTTCATTTAGCTTTTTATCAGTTGTAAACATCAACTGATTACGCATAGTCATGTAATTTTGATCAAAAGCATAAGCCTGATAAGGAGTTTCGGTAATATTTCCTTGATTAAAAACAGTTTCATTGCTGAAATTATATTGTAAGGCCATCTTATAACCGTTCACCGTTTTATTGTATTTCGCATTTGCGAAGTATTGTTCTTTGGGGTGCCAATGCTGACTTCTTAATGAATCCGTTGGATTCCAGCCGTCGAAAAAATTACGACCAGCATTCACAAATAGATTTGCGCTTTTAAATCCTTTGCCAATACTGAAATCGGTATTGTAATTTCCTACCGTTTCGTAATAAGCATTGATGTTGCAATTCCATTTTCCCTCTTTATTGGATTTCGTAATTAGATTAACTACTCCGCCTAAGGCATCGCTGCCATAAATTACCGACATCGGACCTTTCACCATTTCGATATGATCGATATTGGCTACATTTAATTGGCTAACATCTATATTTCCATTCTGGCGACCAATTACAGGAACACCATCAATTAAAAACTTCACATGTTGTCCGCCTACCCCTTGCAATGAAAGACTGCTGCCTAAAACTCCATCGTTGGATAACTGCACATTTAATTGCTGCGACATAATATCACGAACATTGTTGGCCGCGCGTTGTTGAATCTCCTTGTTTCCAATCACATCGATATTGTAAATAGAATTCGATTTGAAACCAGGAGTGTAATTTCCTGTAACCGTTACCTCATCAAAATTCATAGGCAATGAAATAAGCGAAACTGTTTTCTTAGAAGAAAAACTATTGATAGTATCCGCAAATGATACATAACCGAGGTAAGAAACTTTGTACGATATAGGAAGGCTAAACTTTGGAATCATCACTAAGCCCTGATTGTTAGTAAAGCGAGCTTCGGTTCTATTATCTGACAAAGAGCGGAAAACAACTACAGCGCCTTCTAATCCCTTGTCTTGCTCCGTCAGAACCTGAATTTGCTGAGCACCCGCCACACAGGATAGCAACTGCAATACAATTTGAAATATGAATCCACGTTTAAACATTGAGGTGCGAAAATACCTTCAACTTTTTGAATGAAACTGAATATTAAAAATGAGAAATCTCAAATTAAAACGATTCTGACAAAGCACTGACAAAGGAAAATCTATTCGTGTTTTGATAGTTGCAAATAGCTGCAATCATATTAAAAAAAGGCTTAATTAATTAACTTTCGATTGTTGAAATACTAATTAGATTTACTAAAAAAGTTAAAGAAATATCGAAGATATTTGATAAAATTTAAAAAAATTACCTTCCTCGGCCATGACAAAGCATCAAAGAGAACAAATAACCTTAGCAATCAGCGATCAACTTGAAACGATAACTGAACAATTCATTATGGCAAGCCAGAATAAAGGAGCTATTCCATTAATTGAAATTGACCTTTTAAAAGAAAGTGTTCGCAGATTATATCAACAAATAAATGATTGGCAAACGACAAATGAAACACTTGCTATTCCAGCTCCAGCATCGGAAGAAAAGGAAACCATCGTTACTAATCAGGTTGTAGAAATACAAGAAGAAGTAAAAACAAATGAAGTTCTTTTCAATATTGCAAATGAAACGGTTGAATTAACAGAAACAGTTGTTGAATCTACTGAAATAGTTGCAGTAGCAAATAATAATATAGAAGATAAAACTGATAATAGTGAAGGCTTTTTAACTCGCCTTTTAAAAGGGAAATCAGCTGACAAAACGGATATCCGCACATCAGAAGAAAAAATGACTATTACTAGCACAGTAACTGAAGATACAATGGTTATGGAAGCACCAATTGTGAAACCAGCGTTTCAAACTCCAGCAAAACCAGCGTTACAAGTATCTAGAACTGTTTATCCAGAGCCAGAGCCAGCAGGAGGAAATCGATTTAAAGGACAGGAGACAATTTACGATCGCCTTCGCCAACAACATAGTCCAACAATCGCAGATCGTTTATCTGCTAGTCCAGTAACAGATTTAAGAAAATCGATTGGTATTAATGAGCGCTTTACATTGATTAATGATTTGTTTGGTGGTAACCAACAATTATTCATGGAGAGCATTGACAAAATCAATAATGTAAATGCATACGAAGAAGCACGTAAAATGCTTTACGAAGAATTAGCAGGAAAATTAAAATGGAATACTGAAGGAAATACTTTCCACGTTTTAGATGAGTTAGTGAAACGCCGTTTTAATGGTTAATGAAAAAAAGATTTAGTTTTTCCATCGTTTTTATTTTTTCGGTTCTCGTTGCTCAAACACAAGACTTACCTTATGCAAGATATTGTGTTAACGAATTAACTTCAAAGAAATATAATGGTAGAGGATATGTAAAAGATGGCAGCAATAGAGCTGCCTCTTTTTTGTTCGATGAATTTTTAAAATATTCCTCCGACAAACCCTATTGCCAATCGTTTTCGTTTCCTGTTAATACTTTTCCTGGCAAAATGAAAGTGGCTATCAATGATAAAATATTGAATCCTGGTAAAGACTATATCATAGGCACTGCTTGTCCAGCTATCAATGGAGAATTTAAAATTTTCAAAATCGACAGAAATAATTATAATGCCATTACAACAGATTTAAGAAACTGCTTTGTTTTATTTGATACGTTAGGTTGCAATGGTGCCATCGACAAAGAATACATCAAGCGATTTCAATTAGCAAACACAACAGCGGGATACATTAACATTGAAGAAAAAAAACTAACATGGTCGGTTAACAGTGTACAAAAATTTCCATCTATTTATATTCTTCGAAATGCTTTACCAACGCAAGCATCAAAAATAAAAATACAAGTTGATGCAAAAATAATCAACTATACAGCAAAAAATATTGTAGGCGTTATTGAAGGTAATCAGCCTGACTCGTTCATCTTTATTACAGCTCATTATGACCATTTAGGAATGATGGGAAATAAAACTATGTTCCCAGGCGGAAACGATAATGCTTCAGGTACATCCATGCTATTAAACTTGATGGAGCATTTTTCGAAACCTGCAAACAAACCACTTTATACCTTAGTATTTATTTCTTTTGCTGGAGAAGAAGCCGGTTTATTAGGCTCTGAATATTATACCGATCATCCGACGAAATCACTTAGCAAAATAAAATTTCTTTTGAATTTAGATTTGATGGGCACTGGCGATGATGGAATTATGGTTGTTAATGGAAGTATTTACGAAAAAGAATTTTCTGTATTAGAAAAAATAAATGCAGAACAGCACTTGCTAAAAACCATTGGAAAAAGAGGGAAAGCTCAAAACAGCGACCACTATTATTTCACAGAGAAAGGCGTTCCTTCATTTTTCTTGTACACAACTGGAGGAAGAACCGCCTACCATGATATTTACGATGATGGTCCTGGTTTACCATTCACAAAGTTTAAAGAAGTATTTTTATTGCTTAGTACTTTCATTATAACAATAAAGTAATTTCAATTAACCTCAGTTATCCGTTATAAATACAATTATAAATAAAATGCAACTTAAAAAGTCACTGGTATTATTAATACTATTTACATCACTCCACCTAACGTCATTTGCGCAAAATTTCAAAGCCAAATTATACGCTGGTGCAGCAGGCAGTCAAGTATCAGGCGATGAACTATCAGGCTTTAACAAAGGAAGTGCTTTGTTTGGACTTGGAGTCACCTATCCATTAAAATCCACCTCTGCTGTAAGTCTTCAATTATACTATTTACAAAAAGGAAGTCGTAAGCCAAGCAATCTAGAACAAGGAGATCCAACTACTTATCTTATGCGCTTAAACTATATCGAATCAACCATTAGCTACGACTTTTCATTAAGTCGTAAAATTTATCTCCGCACAGGACCATCCATTGGATACTTAGTGTCTTCAAAAGAAGAAAATCAGGATGGGATTTTAGGAAACAGAACAAATTTTTCGCCTGTTGATATTAGCTTGATGGGCGCAATAGGTTATCCATTTTCTAACTCGTGGAATTTTGAATTTGGTTACTTGCAATCTCTACTCGCTATCCGTGAACATGGATCCGGAGAAACTTATTATTTAAACAAAGGGCAGTATAATTCTGTTATAACGTTTACATTAGTTAAAACATTCGGAAATAAAACAGAAAAAAGTGAATAAGAAGAAAATTGTCGTCGCTATTACTGGAGCCAGTGGTTCTGTATATGCAAAAGTGTTGCTTGAAAAATTAGTTGGACTTAAAGATCAAATTGATTCAGTAGGAATCGTAATGAGTGATAACGCCAAAGATGTTTGGAAGTTTGAATTAGGTGATAGCACATACGATTCTTTGCCTTTTAAGATGTACGATAAAAATGATTTTTTTGCACCTTTTGCTTCCGGATCAGCCAAATATGATTCAATGATAATTTGCCCTTGTTCTATGGGAACTATGGCGCGTATTGCAACAGGTATTAGCAACGACTTAACCACACGCGCAGCAGATGTGATTTTAAAAGAAAGAAGAAAACTTATACTAGTTACTAGAGATACTCCACTGAGTTTAATTCATATTGAAAATATGCGCACAGTTACACTTGCTGGTGGAGTAATCTTACCTGCGTCTCCTTCTTTTTACAGCAAACCAACAACGTTTAACGATTTAGCAGCTACTGTTGTCGACAGAATAATAGATCAAATAGGTTTGACCCAAGACACTTACAGATGGAGTGAATAATTTTTGTAAAAATGATGCAAGAATTTTAAATTTTGTACGTTTTTTAAAATATCGATTCCTTAAATTTGAATTAAACTTAAAACTCACTACTATGTTTGAATATTCAAAAGAGATTTTAACGAAAGTTAGTTTTGACAAAGACTTATTCCGCAAGGAACTTTTAAAAGCAATTAAATGGCTTACAGCAGACGAAAGAAAATTATTAATGATTTGGTGTCTTGCTACTTTTCAAGATCGTTATGGTGCCGTAATAACACAAGCTTTTAAGCAAGTAGTTCGATAAATAGCTTCCTTCGATCCCGAAGCCTCGGGACGCTCAGGAATCTAGCATATTTTGAAATTTTTAGAAAGCATAAAATCGTATTTGCTTCTGCCTCGTTACAGTAATTTCAAATTATCTTTTATTTTTTCAAATCCCGCTCTGCTAATTGGCGAATCTTTAAAAACTTTTTTGAAAACATCTTCGGTAATCTCTTCCCATTCGCTACGCGCCCACGATAACCTTTCGTCATTAGGAATAAAATCTTTTTCCTTCGTAGGTTTTGAAAAACGATTCCACGGACAAACATCCTGGCAAGTGTCGCAACCAAAAGCCCAATTATCAAATTTACCTTTATATGAAGCTGGTATTTGCTCTTTCAGTTCAATAGTAAAATAGGAGATGCACTTGCTACCA
Source organism: Bacteroidota bacterium (assembly GCA_947447155.1). Classification (GTDB taxonomy): domain Bacteria; phylum Bacteroidota; class Bacteroidia; order AKYH767-A; family OLB10; genus CAINEC01. Next base: position 10,182 of record CANFIN010000028.1, read on the forward strand.
TCAACCACTTTCGGAGAAATAATTGCCTGTGTAGGACAAGCATCTATACAACGCGTACAGGTACCGCAGTAATCACGTATAGGCGCATCCGTTGGTAACTCTAAATCAACAATCAATTCAGCAATAAAATAAAACGAACCAGATTTAGGATTAATCAAATTACCATTCTTGCCAATCCATCCTAAACCACTTTTTTTTGCCCATGCTCTATCAAGTACCGGTGCTGAATCAACAAACGCCCTACCATTGACATCACCAATATTTTCTTTTATAAAAAACAGCAACTCTTTTAACTTTTCTTTTATCACATGATGATAATCGCGGCCATATGCATACTTCGATATTTGTGGAGCTTCCTTATTTTGCTCTTGAGATGGATAATAATTCAACAACAGACTTATTACTGTTTTTGCATCATCAACTAATAATCGGGGATCAAGGCGCTTATCAAACCAGTTTTCCATGTAAGCCATTTTACCATGGTAATTATTAGTAAGCCACTGTTCTAAACGAGGTGCTTCATCCTCTAAAAAATCCGCTTTCGAAAAGCCTACATGCTCAAAGCCTAAACGATAAGCCTCTTCCTTTATTTGTTGAGCAGTAGATAACATTTATTTTGTGATAACTTCAATTAAACAACGAAGTTAATTTAATTCAGTTAATTTCTTTGGGCGCCCCATGTAGTAAGCATGCAATATTTTTTTCGGTTCATGTAGGGTGCTTGCATAGCATTCTCAACTACATGGCCGGGCTATCCGTTTATTTCTGCTGACGCAGGAAATCACTTCTATCCCTGGCGCAAATTTTTTCTTATTGTAAAATTTTATTTTAAATTATTAGGCTAAATCGTCGAATAAACTTCCTTTGTCTTTAAAATATTTTTTTCCTAAATGATGGTAAGCCTTCTCCGTTACTTCTCTACCTCGTGGAGTTCGTACTAAAAAACCTTCCATTATTAAAAACGGTTCATACACCTCTTCTAAAGTACCACCTTCTTCGCCTACTGCTGTAGCCAATGTATTTAATCCAACTGGTCCGCCTTTAAATTTATCAATTATCGAAGATAAAATACGATTATCCATTTCATCTAAGCCAAACATATCTACATTTAATTTCTCTAATGCATATTGCGAAATAGATAAATCAATATTGCCATTTCCTTTTATCTGTGCAAAATCGCGGACACGTCTTAAGAGTGCATTTGCTATTCGTGGTGTTCCTCTACTTCTTCTCGCAATTTCATATGCTGCCTCTTCTGATATAGCAATATTTAATATTTCACTTGCTCGTTGTACAATAAGCGTTAATCGCTGTGCATCGTAATACTCTAATCGTGATGTAATACCAAAGCGTGCACGAAGCGGAGCAGTAAGTAATCCAGAGCGAGTTGTAGCGCCCACCAGTGTAAAAGGATTTAATTGGATTTGCACTGATCGGGCATTAGGTCCACTCTCAATTACAATATCTATTCGAAAATCTTCCATAGCCGAATACAAATACTCCTCAACAACCGGACTTAAACGATGAATCTCATCAATAAATAAAACATCATTAGGCTCTAGATTAGTTAATAAACCTGCTAAATCGCCTGGTTTATCCAATACAGGTCCTGATGTAGTTTTAATGCTTGAACCTAATTCGTTTGATATTATGTAGGCCAATGTTGTTTTACCTAATCCCGGAGGACCATGAAGCAAAACATGATCTAAGGATTCTCCTCTTTGCGCTGCAGCTTTTACAAAAATTTTGAGATTTTCTATAACCTGTTCTTGCCCGGTAAAATCACTAAATTCTCCTGGGCGAAGTGCTTTTTCAATGTCTTTTTCAGTGACATTCATATTATTTTTTTCAGGGTCTAAATGCTGATCTCTCATATAACAAATTTAGGAAACATCTTCTTGCAATTATTGTATTATTCTTTTATTTCTTAATAGAATTATTCAGTTTGATTTTTTCACGTTTAAGATACATTAAAATTTACTATCTTTCTTAATTAATTAAAATTATCTGCCATGTACGGATTAGTAAATCAAGCAATCCAAGGATTAGTCATCGATAATTTCGGAAGCGAAAACTGGGATAAAATAAAACATAAAGCAGGAGTAACAGATGATTCATTTTTAACTAATGAAATTTACGATGATAGCATCACCTTCAATCTCGCTATATCAGCTTCTGATGTACTAAACATACCAGTTTCAGACGTATTAAAAACCTTCGGTAAATATTGGATTATAAAAGTGGGTAATGAAAAATATGGCCCATTAATGAAATCTGGCGGTGACAACTTTATCGATTTTATTGTAAACCTTCCGAATTTTCACAGCAGGGTAATGCTTATTTACGCGGATATTAAACCACCTGAATTCATTGTTGAAAGAGTTTCTGAAAACAAAATAATGTTACATTATTTCTCTACCCGTCAAGGATTAACCGATTTTATGTTTGGATTAATTCAGGGATTAGGAGAACTCTACAATACACCAATTACTATTACCATGGCAGCTGATCGCAGAAACGGCGATGAGCACGATATTTATGAAATAAATATTATTAAATGATAGGAGATAAAGAGAGCGATTTATATATTAGACGATTGTTCCCGTTTCACTTTTTAATTAATCAGGAATTAATAATTACAGAAGCGGGCATCAGTTTAAAAAAAATATTAGGCGACAATTGTGTAGGGCAACCTTTTACAAACTATTTCACTTTTGTCCGTCCAGGGCTAGGTATTAAATATCAAATGGAATCAATCCGAAAATATGAAAATCAGATTTTTATATTATCAGCCAATTTTAAAAACAGCACTTTCAGAATGAAAGGAGAGTTTGTTTTTAACGAAGACAATAAGACCTTGCTTTTTTGTGGATCGCCGTGGATTACTTCTGAAAAAGATTTTGAGAAGCTCGGATTAAAGATCAAAGATTTTGCTGTGCATGATTCTACTATCGATATGATTCAAAATTTACGAGTGCAGCAAATGGCAGTAGAAGATTCGAATCATGTCAACAAAATGCTGCTGGAAAAAAACGAGGAGTTAAAAAAAACTAATGCCGAATTAGATCGCTTTGTTTATAGCGTATCACATGATTTACGATCTCCTTTATTATCGATTCACGGAATAATAGATATAATAAAACAAAGAGAAGAGTTAAGCGAATCTACAGCAGCACTTTTACAAATGATTATAAACTCTATTAATCGATTGGATAATTCTATTATTGAAATTTTAGATTATAGCCGAAATGCTAGATTTGATGTTCAATATTCAGAGTTGGATTTAGCAGTACTGTTAAATCAGATTACTGAAGACTTAAAACATACTGCAAACATAGATTTTGATATTGAGTTCAATACTAGTCCTACTATCTCTAGTGATAAATTTCGTTTAGCAACAATATTGAAAAATATAATTGGAAATGCAGTAAAGTATCGTAAATCAGGAAACGATAATTGCTTTGTTAAGGTAACTGTTTCAAAGCAAGGTTCATTGATGGAAATAATCATTAAAGATAATGGCATCGGTATTAGCGAAAGAAGCTTACCTAAAATTTTTGATATGTTTTATCGGGCAACTAGCACCGTAGATGGCACTGGACTTGGATTATACATCTGCAAAGAAATGGTTTTAAAATTAGGAGGAACCATCCTGCTAGAATCTGAATTAAACATAGGCACTACCGTTACAATAAAGATTCCAGGTTAGTAGCTCAATTGCCAAATATTAATACTTCTATCATCACCTGCACTTACTAGTGTACTATCATCGATCCACAAAAGTGTATTAACCGAATTAAGGTGTCCGTCGCTTGCTTGCTCAATGCGCTGAATAATCTGCTTTGTTTCTGCGTCCCATATTTTTAATGTTTTATCGCGACTGGCAGTAGCAAATAATTTTTCATTTGGCGAAGAACTGATTCTATAAATTGCATAGTTGTGTGCAGGCACCGCATCAACTATCTTAAGATCATTTTTTTGTATCCATCGCAAATGTGCATCTCTTCCTCCACATAAAATATGCTCTTCAGAAAAATCAATCATTGTATTAATTGAGAATCCTTGATTTGATAGTTGACTGCTGTTTAATAATTCCATTGTATCATCATCAAAAACAGTTACGACTCCTTCGCCACAACCAATAAAAAGATTGTTGGTTGATTCATCAAATAAAACAGAACGAAGTTTCATTGATGAAATCTTCTTCTTAGCAATCATTGAATAATCGTTTGAATTCAAAACAGACAATACACCATCTCCACCTAAAACATAAATTTTACTTTTCAATCGATTTTCCGAGATAGAAAAAACACCTTTATCATTCACCTTTAGTAATTTCTTTTCTTGGTTAGTTGACAAATCGATTACATGAATTTCTCCTTTTGCCTGACCAATTAATAGTTCATTATTATTCGGCAGATAACATATGGAATAAATACTGTCGGATGCCCTTGCAATCAAATTTCCTTGTTCCGGATTATCAATATTCCATGCCACCACTAATCGATCACCCGACGCTGATAAAAATTCCTTATCCGAAATTTTAATTAAATCATACACACCTCCTGTGTGACCTAAACAACGATGATGTAAATTGAATTGCATACGACAAAGATAAGGCAGTTTTCAATTTTTTCATGAGACAATATACTATTTAAGCACACAATTATTTAATAACTTAGCACCATGTTAAAAAAGGCGTTAAGAATTGTTGGAATAATTGCAGCTGCATTTTTTATTTTAAGCATTGGTACAACTATTTTATATCGCTGGATCAACCCACCCATCACCCTACTCATGATATCCCGTTACTTCGATCCTGAAATCGGGAAGTTGAATAAAGAATGGAAATCGCTGGATGAAATTTCTAAGAAGCTACCTTTGGCTGTTGTTACTTCCGAAGATCAAAAATTTGAAGATCATTTTGGTTTCGATTTAGAATCGATTGAAAAAGCTGCCGACTATAACGCTAAGCATAAGGGCAAACCAGTGAAAGGTGCTTCTACTATTAGTCAGCAAACAGCCAAAAATGTTTTTCTCTGGCAATCGCGAAGCTGGTTTAGAAAAGGACTTGAAGTATACTTTACTTTTTTAATTGAAATTTTCTGGAGTAAAGAACGCATCATGGAAGTGTATCTCAATGTGATTGAAATGGGCCCTGGTATCTATGGAGCTGAAGCAGCCTCTCAATATTATTTTCATAAACCTGCTGCTAAATTATCGAAAGGAGAAGCCGCATTAATTGCAGCCATCTTACCCAATCCATTGAAATGGTCGGCATCGAAACCTACTCCTTACATCCGAAGAAAAAAAGTGTGGATCATGACGCACATGAAGTACATCGAGTTGAAAGAAATCAATAATTAAAATCCGAAATTAACACCAGCACGTAAAATCGGATTTTCATATATTGAATACTGACTCGGAGAAAAGTTCCATAAGCCCATCAATATAAAGCTTGAGCGCTCGCTGATTGGTGTAACATAACCACCGCCTAGTAAAATCGATTCAATATTAGTGCGAATTAATTTTGTTTGAAGCAAGTTTGGAACTTCCGCATTGATTACTTCATACTCGGCATACAAAATAGCCTTCGGATGCACTCTGTACTGTGCAAAGATTCGTCCTCCATACGTATCCGTTTCGTAGACATAATTGGAATATCGCTTGTCTTTTAAATAACTATACGAAGGACCAATTCCAGCACCAAACTCCTCTGTAATTCTATAACCGATGGTAGGTGCGAGATAGATGTAAGTAACGGTTCCGAAATTCAATCCTACATTACCGCCGTAAAATAATCGGTCTTTGAAAGGCACTTCCGACAAAGAACTCTTATCCTGAGCAAATAACGTGAGTGATAAGAAACAAGAAAGAATGAATAATCTGTATTTCATAAAATAATTGTTCAAACAAAGATATCGAATTAAATAGATTCTTTACTTTGCATAATCATGGAAAACAAAACCATTTTAATAACCGGGGCTTCGTCTGGTGTTGGCTATCAAACGGCTTTGCAATTAGCTGAAAAAGGACATACCGTTATTGCACTTGCACGAAACACTGAATTGTTAAATCAACTTTCAAATGCATCAAACGGAAAAATTATTTCTTTTCCTCACGATTTAAGTCAGTTGAATTTTGACGCACTACTAACTTTCTTAAACGAAAAAGCAATTACTAAAATCGATGTGCTCATTAACAACGCAGGACAATTAGTCAATAACTCCTTTGAGCATATAACCTCGGAACAATTAGTAAGTACTTATAACACGAATGTATTCGCGCCCTACTTGCTAATTCAAGCAGTATTGCCATTACTAAAAAATTCAAACAATCCACATATCATTAATATCAGTTCTGTTGGTGGAATTCAGGGTAGTGTTAAGTTTGCAGGCCTTTCAGCTTATTCTTCATCAAAAGGAGCATTAAGCATACTAACGGAATGCCTAGCCGAAGAGTTAAAAGAGATTAACATCAAAGTAAATTGTCTTGCACTCGGCGCAGTAAATACCGAAATGTTAGCTAAAGCATTTCCAGGATACAATGCACCACTTAGCGCATCAGAAATGGGAAACTATGTTACCTGGTTTGCTGAAAACGGACATCAATACTTTAACGGAAAAATAATTCCTGTAGCATTAAGCACCCCATAATATGATCAAACTTCTTAAAGCGATTTATGCTGTCTATTGCTTAATCGCATTTGCAGCATCGTTCATCATTGTTATTCCTTGTTACTTTATTGTCTTTAATCTATTCTCCAAAAAGAAAGCACCCTTTATCGCACATAAGCTTTCTAAATTCTGGGCGCATTTATTATTTGTTTTGTTTTTCGTTAGATGTAAAATCGAAAACAAAGAACACATTGACCCAGACAAGCAATATGTTTTTGTGGCGAATCATTTATCTATGTTGGATATTCCTGCTTATGCTGCAGCTTGTAGTAATAGTTTCCGATTCTTATCAAAAGCAGAGTTGGCGAAAATCCCTTTGTTAGGATACGTCATAAAAAATCTATACATCACTGTTAATAGAACCGATCGTACTGATAGAAGTAAAAGTATTGAACGAATGAAAGAAACCATCGACGAAGGCTTGTCTGTTTTCTTAGCTCCTGAGGGAACAAGAAATAAAACAGAAGCACCTTTATTAGATTTCAAAGATGGCGCATTCCGTTTAGCAATTTATGCGCAGGTTCCTATTGCTGTGTTAACGTTAAAAAATCCTCATCACCTGCATTCACCTAAACGTATGTTGAGTATGCGTCCGGGGATATTGCATGGCACATGGAGTAACCCCATCGATACAAAAGGAATGACGGAAGCAGATGTGCCTCGTTTAAAAGAAATGGTGCGACAACAAATGCTGACTTATCTGCAATCGTAAAATAAAAAGGCCTTGCAACAACATTAGTTTATCACAAAGCCTTTTGAAGTAAATCATTATTCATTTATTATTTTTTACCCTCCTTTGTTTTAAAGTTTTTATTACTGTTTATAACGTGACAGAATTAGGGTTTACATACTTATTATCGACAATGTCGTAAATAGTGTAGCCTGATAAAACCTCTGAATTCATTTTCTGATTGAGGTAAGAGATAACCAAATTTATTATGGCGGGGTCGAGTATTTTCTTCGTATCATATTTAATTAATAAGCAACTAGAAGGTTGGTAATATCCACTTAAATGAACTCCATCAAGGCAATGTAACCATCGGTTAATTTTAAATACTGTCCATTCATTTAACGTAGACGTTTTTATGATTAGCTCTTTCCAATCGCTAGAATTCTGAGCCGATGAAGCTAAGTTCATAGCAAGAAACATGGAAAGTAATATTATTCGCTTAATCATGATGGTAAGTTAACTTCTGATTAAATTAGTAATCGATCTTTCGCATGGAAACCTTACAAGCACCTTACATTCTTTAAAAATAGTTCTTGTATTAAGGGTATCTTTTTATATTTGACTCCAAATTAACTAACCATGAATACAAGAATCGACTCGATGGAAGCCTATCAGCAGGCGTATGAGAAAAGCGTAAATAATCCTCTAGTATTCTGGAATGATGTTGCCGAAAATTTTGTTTGGAAGAAGCGCTGGAGAAACGTATTGAACTGGGATTTTAAATCGTTTGATGTAAAATGGTTTGAAGGTGGCGTTTTAAATATTACCGAAAACTGTCTCGACCGTCATCTTGATTTAAATGGGAATACACCCGCTATTATCTGGGAACCCAACGACCCTAACGGGAAGGGATGTACGCTAACGTATCGTGAATTGTATCATGAAGTTTGTAAAGCATCCAATATGCTTAAGAATGCAGGAGTAAAAAAAGGAGATCGCGTTTGCATTTATATGCCAATGGTACCCGAAGCTGCTATTGCAATGTTAGCTTGCGCAAGAATTGGCGCGATTCATTCCATTGTATTCGCGGGATTTTCTGCTCAGAGTTTAGCAGATAGAATTAATGATGCTACTTGCAAGATGGTCATTACAGCTGATGGTGTTTACAGAGGAGCAAAAGCATTGAACTTAAAAGAAATTGTAGATAATGCACTCATATCAACTACTTCCGTTGAAACAGTAATTGTTTTTCAGAATACAAATGCGGAAATCAATATGCAAGAAGGAAGAGATGTTTACTGGCAAGATGCAATTAAAGACTGTATGAATGAATGTGCTGCTGAACCAATGGATGCAGAAGATATGTTATTTATTTTATACACTTCTGGCTCGACAGGTAAACCAAAAGGAGTTGTACATACAACAGCTGGCTACATGGTTTGGTCTGCTTATACTTTTGCCAATGTATTTCAATATAACGCAGGCGATATTTACTGGTGTACAGCAGATATTGGCTGGGTGACAGGACATTCGTATATTGTATATGGACCTTTGCTGAATGGTGCTACTACGTTAATGTTTGAAGGTATTCCTACTTATCCTGATGCAGGAAGATTCTGGAATGTAATTGATAAACACAAAGTAAATATTTTTTATACTGCTCCTACTGCTATTCGTTCGTTGATGGCACAAGGTGACGAGTTCGTTACTCCGTACTCGTTAGCAAGCTTAAAAACATTGGGCTCCGTTGGAGAACCTATCAATGAAGAAGCATGGCATTGGTATGATGAAAAAATTGGGAAAGGAAATTGCGGCATTGTTGATACCTGGTGGCAGACGGAAACTGGAGGCGTTATGATTTCTCCTCTTGCTAATATCACTCCTACTAAACCGACCTTTGCTACTTTACCTCTTCCGGGAGTACAACCGGTGCTGGTAGATGCCGAAGGAAAAATTATTGAGGGCAATAATGTAGAAGGTAATTTATGCATCAAGTATCCTTGGCCAGGCATGTTGCGCACAACTTATGGCGATCATGAGCGTTGTCGTACGACTTATTTCAGCACGTACGAAAATTTATACTTTACTGGTGATGGTTGCAAGCGCGACCACGACGGTTATTACCGAATAATTGGAAGAGTAGATGATGTAATGAATGTAAGTGGCCACCGACTAGGAACAGCAGAGGTTGAGAATGCTATTAATGAGCATATTCACGTGATTGAATCGGCGGTGATAGGCTACCCGCATGAAATCAAAGGACAGGGTATATACGCTTACGTTATATGCGACCACTTACCAGAAGATGAACACACTACGCGAAGAGAAATATTAGAAGTGGTAAGCAAAGTTATTGGACCCATTGCAAAGCCCGACAAAATACAATTTGTGACAAGCTTACCGAAAACACGCTCAGGAAAAATTATGCGCAGAATATTAAGAAAAATTGCGGAGAACGACTTAAGCAGTTTAGGTGATACCAGCACCCTACTCGACCCAACTGTGGTAGAGGCGATAATTGATGGAGCAAAAAAGATTTAATTTCTTGATAAATTAATTACTGAATTATTAATTCACTTTCTTGGTCGTTTGCCATGCCGCCAGTTGCCATTGATGTTTCGTTTTAGTGTACACGGCGGTAAATCGTCCATCTAATTGATAAGGAGTATCGTTATAACGTCCTTGCATGTGGACAAATCCCGCTGCTATAACTGTTTTCTTATTCAGAAAAACATATTGCGTGCTATCCGTTTCAAATTTTTCAAACTTGTACTTCCCACTTGTTAGTGCAAGGAGATATGCTTGCTTATTTTCAAAGTTTAAATTCGAATGCGTATATAATAAATCAGGAGAAATCAATTTTGTTGTTGTTGCAATATCTGCATTGATTAAAGCTTGATATCTTTTCTGTTCAAATGCTTTTATTGATGCTATGTTTGATTGAGCAAACGTGCTATTTGCGAATAGTAAAAATGTAAACAGGAGAATTATTTTTGATTTCATAGATGGAATTACAAATAATGTTTGTTTGGGACTTTCACAAAAGTATCATTGTTTTAAAAATCTGGAACTATCTCCTCTTTATATCCTTCAACAAAAAGGATTTTAAAATCCATTTTATATTTAACAGTGGCAAGTAATTATGACGTTTTTCGGAGACCTTAAAAAATTTCAAGAACCAAAAATTTCAATTTTTTGAGTGATAATACCTTCTGTTTGAAACCATAAACAACTGATAACAAGTTAATAAGACAATTGTAATTGGCGAATACTTGTCATTTTGTAGTACTAGAAAAATAAGTAATATTACTTATTGTTTTAAGGTATTTGCCACTTTATATTTGAGTACCCAAAATATTAAAATATGATAAAATTAAAACGTTTATTACTATTACTTAGCATGATCCTAATGGGATACCATTCCAATGCCCAATCATTTAACTATATAGATGATCATTGCTTCGGAACAATTAATATGGACGAAGGAAGTGACATCGCGCGACTAAACCAATTAAATGCAATTGTAGGTTTTAGTAAATGTTATACTGCACAGCAAGATAAAACAGAGCCAAACTGTGAAATCTCAGGTGCTACTCAAGATATTTGGATTGTCGCTTTTGATGATTCCCTTCATAAAATATGGGATAAAAATTATGGTGCAATTTCAGCCTATGACCAAGCATATAGCATTATACCATATAAACAAGGTTTTTTAATTGCAGGGCATACTACTGGAGATTCTTCTTGTAGTTTATTTACAACAACAAGAGGGGGGTTTGATTATATTCTGTTATTTCTTGATACTCTTGGCAACAAAATTAATGAAACACGATTTGGTTCTTCTGGTGATGATCTATATTGTAGTGCAGAACAAACTTTAGACGGAGGCCTATTGTTATCGGGCACTAGTAATGGCGTGCACGATTTTGATAAAACTCAAAACGCATTCTATTATCCATCTCAAACCCCATTTCAAGCAGCTAAAGACCTATGGGTGATTAAGTTAGACTCATCAGGGAATAAGCAATGGGATCGAGTTTTTGGAGGAATGGATAGAGATCAAGGAGCTGCTAATAATTATAATAACAATGTACATCAAGGACATATAATTTTGAATGATAGTAATTACTTGGTTTATGGATTAACCGAGAGTGGAATAGGTGGAAATATTGCTTCTTCTCCTATCGCTCCTCCTGGTTTTGCTGAGGCTATTGTATTTAAAGTAGATAAAAATGGAAATAAAATCTGGGATAAACGTTTCGGTTGCACAGGGTGGACAGGGCTGATGAAAATAATTGAAAAGGATAATTTTTATTACTTATTTGGATTTAAAGAAAATGTACTAATTCCACTTTATCAAGAAGATTTATGGATTATCAAAACGGATACAAGTGGTAATATAATTTGGGAGAAAACGTATGGGACTTCACAGCCGGAGCAATTTGGGGATGTTATACTAAATGCACAAGGTGGTTTTTTTGCAGTAGCATCAGTTCCGAGCGTATCAAATGGTACATTTCTTAACCCTGGGTATGGAGACTATGATGTTGTAGTTATGGATTTAGATACCTCAGGGGCATTGTTGACGTATAAAAATATTGGGGCAAACAAAGCAGAATTTGCCGAGGCATTAATGCTATTAAATGATAGTACGTTACTTATTACCGCAACAGCTAACGATGGAATTAGTAATGTGAAACATGATGCAGGTCGTGGCGCAAGAGATATTTGGGCAGTGAAATTAGGGTACTCATCAACAACTACTTCTATCAATCAACTACAAAATAATTTATCACTAACGGTAAGGCCTAACCCCGCAAAAGACCATATTGATATTAGCGGCTTGCCGCCTGCAACTTATACTATCAATACATACAGTCTTGATGGCCGTTTGGTGATGAGTGATATAGTTACCTCCGATTTATCACTTCCACTTTCAATAGAATCCTTGCAAAGTGGTATGTATATCACCAGTATTAAGAACGAAAAAATCAACACAACCGTTCGATGGGTGAAGGAATAAAATTATAAACGCATTTAAATTTCAAGGGGCCTCGTGCCCCTTTTTTAATTAAAACTATTTTAGTGGCAGGAGAGCTTATCACGCAAACAACATATGCAACACTTATTTTAACAGGTTGCGTTTTTCATATAACAACAATATCAAAATAAAAAAAGGACTGATTACTCAGTCCTTAAAATTATTGTGCTTTAGCCATTGAACGCTTGAGCTCGTCGGTGCCCCAATGTGGTTTTAAAAACTCTTCCGACTTACTAATCTTTAATGCATCGCTTGCGAGCTTGTAATTTTTCATCGCCTCTTTTTTATTTCCTTCTGCTAACAACTCATCAGCCATCACTAAATATAAACGAGGATTCGCAGCATCTATCTTCTTTGCATCTGCAATTAGCTTTTTAATTTTTGCTTTATGGTCTGCAGATAGTGAATCGTTATGGTTGGCCATCAAACGTAAAATATGCGCCTTTAAAATAATCGGCTCTGCATCCTTCGGATTTATCTTCATTGCTTTTTCTGCGTAACCTAACGCTCGCGTATATACTTCCTGCTTGCGTAAGGTATCAAAATATAAAAACCCTGATTCAGCATCCATATAAGCCGCATAATATTGGCCATAAAAATTCGTTGAATCAGCATTAGCCAATCGATCAAATCCTTCGTAAATTTTTGAGCGCAACTGCGCGTTTGTACATGTATCCCATACACTCACATAGCGTTCTAACGCTTTCTGTATACGATTCCCTGTCATAGGAGGTCGTTTTAACTCTTGCTTTGGCGCTTGTGCGTAAACTCCTGCTGTGATGAACAAGAGTATAATTAATCCTGCTAATTTTTTCATTCCTATTTTTATTTAAACAAATCTTCTACCCAGGCTTTACCCCAGTTGTCTAATTCTTCTTGCGACCAAAGTTCGTAATAAAAAATTCTTTTCTGAAAACGTGGAGGCAAATACTTCTGCCAATTGGTTCCGCCCGTTGCAGCAATGTCAACCGGATCTTTTTGTAAATACCTTACAGCCGATTTATAATGAGACAATGGCCAGTTGATGTTTACATTCACATCTAACTGCTTCAATAATTTGATCAGCTTTTCATTCTGCTGATCTTCTGCCGATAGCTTTTTATATTGCGATAGGACATTCACTCCTTCCATCGATTTGGCAAGGGTGATTAATTGCGTCGAGTATTTTTCTTCAAATTGATTTAGCGTTAACGTCTTTTTACCCGTTGCTAATTCTGTTGCTCCTGCCTTCCAATAAATATGCTCAAACATTTCTTCAACACTCGCACTCTTACTATTTATTTTTTCTCTGACATCTTTCGAAACCAATCTTTCGAATTCTGTCGAGTAAATTTCAATGCAACGGTACTGCGCCGACTGAAATCCGGAAGCAGGCAATAAGCTCATTCTAAACTTTTGAAACTGCTCTGGCTCCATGCCATCTACCATAATCGAAAATGAATCGGTTAAGGCTACGAAATAACGATTGATGCGTTGAAGTTTCTGAATTAATAAATCAATCGTAATGTTTTTTGTATTGCTGATTTGTTTGAATTCATGAATTGATAACTTGAAATATAATTCTGTTATCTGATGATA
>CANFIN010000029.1 GCA_947447155.1 Bacteroidota bacterium
GAATATTTATTCGTGAATGGAACAATTCCAACAAAGGAGATTTTAAATCCTGCAGATGCATGTACTAACGGTAATGCACAGTATACTAACAGAACTTTAGCAATTGGAACAACAGCAGCTACGTATTGCTCAATTTGGGCAACATGTAATTCATGTAATACAACTCCAACAACTGCTGCAATTACTTTCCAGGTTCAAAATCCTGATTCAACACCAGTATGGGTATTTGGAAGCTGGACTGGATGGAGCAATTATCCGGGAGATGCAATGACACCAATTGGAAATAACACTTGGGAAATCACTTTGAACTTACCTGTAAATACGAATCAGGAATATTTATTCGTGAATGGAACAACTCCAATCAAAGAAGCATTAAATCCTGCAGATCCTTGTACAAACGGAAATGCACAATACACAAACAGAACATTAGCAGTAGGAACAACTCCTGCAACGTATTGCGCACAATGGGCAACATGTAATCCTTGTTCATCAGGACCAGCACAAGTGAATGTTACCTTCCAAGTTCAAAATCCTGATTCAACACCAGTGTTTGTATTTGGTAGTTGGAGCGGATGGAGCAATTACCCAGGAGATGTAATGACACCAATTGGAAATGGGGTATATTCAATAACGTTACCATTAAATGCAAATTCAAATTACGAATATTTATTCGTAAATGGTGGTACACCAATTAAAGAAGCTTTAGATCCAGCATGGCCTTGCACGAATGGAAATAGTCAGTATACAAACAGAACTTTAGCAGTTGCTGCTGCTGATTTAACAGTATGTGCGCAATGGCAGACATGTAATTCATGTTCATCTGTTCCTGCATTAGCGAATGTTACTTTCCAGGTTGAAAATCCTGATTCAGTTCCTGTTTATGTATTTGGTAGCTGGAATGGATGGAGTAACTATCCTGGTACACCAATGACATCAATTGGAAATGGAATTTATAGCGTGACTATTCAATTAGGAACAAATGCTAACTACGAATATTTATTTGTAAACGGATCAACACCTGCAAAAGAAATATTAAATCCTGCTTGGGCTTGTACGAATGGTAACGGACAATACACAAATAGAACGCTAGCATTTGGAGCATCTGATACCACAGTTTGTTCAATCTGGGCAACATGTTCTGCATGTGGTACAGTAGCACCTGTTTATATCAATGCAACATTCCAGGTTCAAAACCCTGATTCAACTCCAGTGTACGTATTCGGTAGCTGGTCAGGTTGGGCAAATTGGCCAGGAACTGCTATGACAGCAATTGGAAACAATACTTATGCTACATCAATCCAGTTGTTAGAAAATACTAACTACGAATATTTATTCGTGAATGGTAGTACGCCAATTAAAGAGGTATTAGATCCAGCCTGGTTATGTACAAACGGTAACGCTCAATATACTAATCGCGTGATTAATACGCCTTCAGTTGATGTTACTACATGTTCGAAATGGGCTTCTTGTGATCCTTGTTCTCCAACTTCTATCAATGAAATTACAACTGCTGATTTGCAATTAGTATATGTTAATCAAGGTTTGATGATTTCTTCATCTAAAGTGAAGTTTATCGATCAATTAGTGATTTTTGATGTGATGGGTAAACAAGTATTCGCAACTAAATCGAATGTAAATACAAATGCATTATTACCAGTTCATTTTGATGCAGCTGGTGTTTACTTAGTGAAATTAACAGTTAATAATCAAGTGATGACTTTTAAGGTTTTCGCAGGTAATTAATAAGTTATAAAAATAAGTTTAGCCAGGGTCCTAATTTAGGGCCCTGTGCTTTTTTAGGGCTGTTTCTTAATTATCGCACTTGCTCTTTTTTATGCTTTTATTCGAGTATCTTTGAACCCGATTTTACAACTAACTCAATGCCTGATTTTAACTCGCTCGACTCAAAACATTTTATTCTTATTAAGGGAGCAGCTGTGCATAATCTGAAGAAGATAGATGTGGCAATACCTAGAAATAAATTTGTTGTTATAACTGGTTTAAGTGGCTCAGGAAAAAGTTCGCTTGCGTTTGATACACTTTACGCCGAAGGGCAGCGTCGCTATGTAGAGAGTTTATCATCATATGCTCGTCAGTTTATTGGGCGCATGGATAAACCCGATGTAGAGTATATTCATGGGATTGCACCCGCTATTGCTATTCAGCAAAAAGTTAATTCGCGTAACCCACGTTCTACCGTTGGTACATCAACAGAAATTTATGATTATCTGAAATTACTCTTTGCTCGCATAGGAAAAACAATTTCTCCTGTTTCAGGTAAGGAAGTTAAAAAAGATAATGTAACTGATATCGTCGATTTTATTGTCAGCAATAAGAAAAAACGCATCATCATTACTTCACCTATCTACCAATATACTGGAAGAACAGTTGCGGATGAGTTGTCATCGTTGCAACAAAAAGGGTTCGATCGTCTATTCGTAAATGATGCACAAAAGGATATTGATGAAGTTTTGCAAGAGTTGGCATCCGAAGTAAAACCCAAAGCAAAAAAAACAGCAGCGAAAAAAACGACTATCAAAGCTACGGACTCCATCGTTGAATCAATTCCAGTCTTAATCCCAGGGTTTAATTTGCTAATCGATCGTGTTATTGTTGGTGAGGAGGCAGATGATGAATTATTAGCGCGCCTTGCTGATTCATCTCAAATTGCATTTAGTGAAGGTCGCGGTGTTTGTCGTTTGTATATCTTGGAAGAAGATAAAGTTGTTGCCAAAGAGTTTTCGAATCGTTTCGAAGGTGATGGAATTGTTTTCGAAGAGCCATCCGTTCATCTTTTTAGTTTCAACAATCCATTTGGTGCATGTAAAAAATGCGAAGGATTTGGAAGCGTAATAGGCGTTGATGAAGATTTGGTAATTCCAGATAAAAGTCTTTCTGTTTATGATGGAGCTATCATGTGTTGGCGTGGCGAAAAACTAAAAGATTGGAATGATAAGTTAGTGATGAATTCGCATAAATTCGATTTTCCTATTCATAAACCTTTCTATGAACTCAATGAAAGCGATAAGAAATTATTGTGGACTGGAAATAAATATTTCAACGGACTAAATCAGTTTTTTGCACATCTCGAATCGCAGATGTATAAAATTCAATATCGTGTTATGTTGGCTCGTTACAGAGGTAAAAAACCTTGTCCTGATTGTAGAGGAACTCGCTTGCGCAAAGATGCTAATTATGTCATGGTGGGCGGGAAGTCAATTAGTGATATTGTTCTGATGCCCGTTGATGAAGCATTTGATTTTTTTAATAGTCTGAAATTTGAAAAACAGGATCAGCAAATCGGTAATCGTTTATTAACGGAAATTAATAGTCGTTTACAGTTTTTGTTTGATGTAGGTTTAGGATATTTAACTTTAAATCGTTTGTCCAACTCTCTTTCAGGAGGTGAGTCGCAACGTATTAATCTTGCAACATCTTTAGGAAGTACTCTTGTTGGCTCTATGTATATTCTCGATGAGCCAAGTATTGGATTACATTCTCGCGATACCGAACGTTTGATTGGTGTTTTGAAATCATTAAAGCAGATAGGCAATACCGTTATAGTGGTTGAGCACGACGAAGAGATTATGCGTGCCGCTGATCAGTTGATTGATATTGGGCCTATGGCCGGCGTACATGGTGGTCAACTCGTGTTTCAAGGCGATGCAGCTGCGCTGATGAAAGAAGAAAATAGTCTGACAGCAAAATACCTTACAGGTAAAGAAGTAATTCCGATTCCTTTGCAAAGAAGAAAATGGAAGAAGTATGTTGAGATAAAAGGTGCTCGTGAAAATAACCTGAAGAATGTTCATGTAAAGTTTCCAATGGGCGTACTCACAGTTGTTACTGGTGTGAGCGGTTCTGGCAAAACTTCTTTGGTGAAGAAAATTCTTTTTCCAGCGATAAAAAAAATCATTGGTGGATTTTCAGAGGCTACAGGTAATTTCGATCGTATGGATGGAAACTACCAGGATTTTAAAGATGCTGAAATGGTGGATCAAAATCCAATTGGTAAATCTTCTCGCTCGAATCCTGTTACCTATGTAAAAGCCTTTGATGAAATCAGAGCATTGTACGCTGATTTGCCATTATCTCGTCAGCGAGGATTAAAACCATCACATTTCTCATTTAATGTAGAAGGTGGTCGTTGCGAATTTTGTCACGGAGATGGAATAATTACTGTTGAGATGCAATTCATGGCAGATATACATCTGAAGTGTGATCATTGCAACGGACAACGTTTTAAAGATGAAGTTTTAGCAGTCGAATACAGAGGGAAAAATATTTTTAATGTATTGGGAATGACAGTTGCTGAAGCCCTTGATTTTTTTGCTGAAACGCAAGGACCAGAAAAGTATCGTGGTTTACATCAAAAAATAATTAATAAAATTCAACCTTTAGCAGATGTTGGTTTAGGTTATATAGGCCTCGGACAAGCATCGAGTACTTTGAGTGGTGGCGAAGCCCAGCGAATAAAGTTGGCTTCTTATTTAAGCAAAGGAAGTCAAGCAAATAATACTTTATTTGTTTTTGATGAACCTACAACAGGTTTGCATTTTCATGATATCCGAAAATTGCTAGATGCATTTAATGCGCTCGTGCGTAATGGCAATACGATTATCGTCATTGAACATAATATGGAAATCATTAAATCGGCCGATTGGGTTATTGACCTTGGTCCTGAGGGCGGTAATGGTGGCGGAGAAATTATTTTTGAAGGTGTTCCAGAAGATTTAATCAAAGAAGAAAAATCTGTAACAGGTGTTTATCTGAAATCAAAATTTAATCATTAAGTAATGAATACAATTTTTATCTCAATGGTTTCAATTATAACATTCACGTTTATATTGGAACAAGTGATGCAATATTTGAATGGCAAATCGTGGACAGGTATTATACCTGAAAAGTTAGCTGATTTGTATAACTGGGAGGAATATACGAAAGCGCAGAATTATGATTTTGATAAAAAGAAATTAAGTCGACTAGGTTCAATTATAGGTTTTTTTATTACCATGATTATTTTGATAACTGGCGGTTTTGGATGGTTATATAATTTTACGGGTCGCTATACGCAGGATTTAATTCTGCATACTTTATTGTTTTTTGCATCATATGGCATTGCTATGGATTTCATCAATATTCCACTTTCGTTGTATTCGATATTTGTGATTGAAGAGAAATATGGTTTTAACAGAACCACTATCAAGACCTTTGTTTTGGATAAGATGAAAGGCTATTTACTTGGCGGATTGATAGGAGGTAGCTTGCTAAGTATGTTCGTTTTGTTTTATCAGATAGCAGGAACAAATTTTTGGTGGATTGCTTGGCTTTCAATCAGCGGATTTACTTTGCTGCTAAGTATGTTTTATGCATCTGTTATTTTGCCTTTGTTTAACAAACTAACACCGCTTCCCGAAGGAGAGTTAAGAACTGCATTAGTAAATTATTGTAATAAGGTTAAATTCCCTGTTTCTGATTTATTTGTGATGGATGGTAGTAAACGTTCAGCAAAAGCGAATGCGTTTTTCTCAGGACTAGGTCCGAAAAAGAAAATTGTTTTGTTCGATACTTTGATTGAAAAACATACAGTGGATGAGTTAGTAGCTGTTATGTCCCATGAAGTAGGTCACTATAAAAGAAAGCATACTTATAAGATGACTATCATTTCTATTTTGCAAACGGGATTAATGATGTTTTTATTAGGACAGTTTATTAATACTCCAGCTTTGTCTAATGCACTTGGGTCTTCCGTTGCTGTATTGGCTTTAGGCATGATTGGTTTTTTTATGTTGTATAGTCCGGTTTCGATTTTATTAAGTATAGTAACTAATTCATTGTCGCGCAAACATGAATACGAAGCAGATAACTATGCGAAAGAAACTTTTGGTGCATTACCATTGATGGAAGCTTTGAAAAAATTGTCGAAGGATAATCTAACGAATCTCACTCCGCATCCTGCATTCGTTTTTCTTTATTATTCGCACCCGACTTTATTACAGCGTATCAATAACCTGGAAAAGTAAATCGCTCGAGTGAATATTCAGGATTTATTTGATGTTCGTATAAAAGGAAGTCAAGCATTTCCTTCGCAAGTGTAGGCGCAGTACTTACACCCTTAGAGCCTAATCCGTTAAAAACAAAGTGATTTTTTTCAATCGGATGTGCTCCCATAAATGGTCGTCGATCTTTTGTTGCCGGGCGTATTCCTGCACGTTGACCAGTTATTGTAAATGGTGCATCTAACAGTGATGTCAAGCCGTTCATGAGCTTTTCGAGCGCTTCAGATGTTATTTCATTGCTAGTGTCGTTCCAGGAATAAGTGGCTCCAAAACGATATTCATTATTTTCAGATGGGATAATTTTAAATGTATTGTGATAAATAAAATCTTTCCAAAGATCAGTGTCCGAAGTAAAAATAATTTCTTCTCCTTTAGCAGGATTGAATGGGAGGTAACTCCACGACTTGCTAAGCATACTGTAATATCCTCTGCAATCAATTAGTTTTTCAAACGTAATATTTTGATATTGAAAATGCTTTTCATTCTTCTCTAAAGAATGATAATCGATATTTCCTTCTTCATATGAATGGTTGTCGATTAACCATTGACGCATGTCGTTTTTAAATTGACAGGCATTTAACCACCCTGTCATTTTTAGTTCAAGTCCACCAAGAGGAGCTTTGAGTGATTTTGGTAATTCGTTAGCTTGATAATCCTTGCCAATAAATTCTCCAATGCCGCTGGTTACACTTCTGTTCATCCAATCGTTTCGGTTACCATGGTCATGGTAAATTTCTAAAATAGGAGTGTTGTAAAAAAAATGAGTATTTAACTCTTGTTCTATTGTTTGATATAACTTAACTGCATTTGGAATAAACTCATCAGCTCTCCATGATTTTACAATTCTGCGTCCTGTAACAGGGTGCATTAACCCCGATGCTACTTCAGTAGCTCCATGGCAATTACGGTCTTCAATTACTAATACTCTTTTATCTGCTTTAATTAGAAACCACGCCAATAATGAACCAGCCAAACCTTGGCCAGCAATTATGAAATCGAAATGTACTTTGCTTTTCAAATTTAGTATTATGGACGAGCACCTTTATAAGATACGACAGCTATTTTATCGCCTTTCGGACTAATACACATTCTGTAAAAATTACCAATTGTTTTTGAGAAATCAGTTATCTCTGTCCATTTACCACTTTCAGATTTTAAATCATAGTACAATAACTTTCCCTTGCTTGAAGAAAATAGTTTCCCGCTTGGAGACCATGCATAATCTTCTACGCCTTCAGGCATCTCAATGATTATGCTTCTTTTCTGATCAACAAAATCATATTTCATTAAATATACTTTATGATCACTATTAAATAACACATAACTTAAATTGTCGGAGTCTGGAATCTTTGCTAGACATCTTCCAAAGCCACCATTCGGCATAATTAAAATGGACTGTTGCGGAATTAAATCGTATTGGTGTAAAGCCCCTCCAACACCATTAAGCATGTACATTCCCAGTGTGGTATCATTCATCCAGCAGTAATAAGCAACGGAATCTTCATTAGGTAATAAACTAGCTGGCTCTGTTCCGTCCATTTCTATCTGGTAAAAACGTTGCGCTCCATCGGCATCTACTCTAACAATTGATAATTTATTTTTATAAAATGGAATAGGGTATGGTTGATATTCGCTTTCTGGAGTATTAGTTACTTGTTTTGTTTCTTTCAATTTTAAATTATAACTATAGATGTCGCTCTGAGCTGTATCTGGCATACTTGCATACCAGATCATACTTCCATCTTTTGAAAAACAAGGTTGATTGTCGTAAAAATCATTATCAGTAATTCTGGTTTCATTTTTTGCTGTAACTTTTACATCAGTTTCATTAAGGTCTATTAACCATATTTCAGAGCTTTTTGATTGGCCAAACAAAAAACTGTTTAAGCACATAAAACCTAAAAGTGCAATTGTTTTTTTCATTTTTTAAATATTTTAATGCAAGTTAATAATAATATTTATTCGATGCTACTTGTTTTTCACTATTCGAATATCATTTTTTTTAAATATTCCGGGCTTGGTAAAAAGAATAGTATCTCTTTTATTTAGAAATCCTTTAATGATTAAGGTGTCATCTGTAAAGTTTAATAATTGAATACTATCTATTTTACCACCGAAATCAATATCCCGTAAAATCGTTTTTTTATAGAGACCGTTTTTCTTGTAAATTTTATAGGTTGTTAAGTCGTTACTCAGTCCCAACATTGATTGCTGTTCTGCAAGATAAAAGTTTTCTTTTAAATTAATAATTTGCGGCGACTTCACTTTGTTGTAGTTACCAGTGATAAAGTAGGCCAGAAGTGAAGGAGAGTAAACGAAGAATAAGATGAGTGAAAGAAAAAGTCCAAAGTAGATTTTAAGAATTAAGTGCAATTTTTTTCTGATGATTATTCCTGAAAGTAAAAGTCCGCTACAAAAAAATGAAAGGTATAAATTTTCAATAGATTTATTCAGAAAATAAAACAACAATACTAATACTCCTAATATTATGTGCAAGATAATTATTGCACGAAGATTTCTTGGTGATATTTTTTTTGCTGATAGTGTTAGAATCAAACAACCAACTATACTAACTATAAAAAATATGATTGCGCTTAAAATAAAAATTGGGGTCATCTGATTAACTAAATTTTTCTTTTTTAACCTGATCTAATGAGTATAATTCATCGCGGTATTTAGCTGCTTCAATAAAGTTTAATTCCTTAGCAGCGGTATCCATTTTCTTTTTCGTTTCGGATATTGTCTTATCCAATTGTTCTTTTGTCATATATTGAATAACCGGATCGGAAGCGATATTCAATGTTTCATTTTCGTAGTATGCTTTAATATTGTTGTTTCTTGATTCTTGAGCCGTATAATTAAATGAAGATTCAATTGGTTTATTGAGTGCAGTTGGGGTAATGCCGTTATCCTTATTGTACTTCATTTGCTTTTCTCTTCTGCGATTCGTTTCGTCAATGGTAAGGCGCATGCTATCTGTAATTTTATTTGCATACATAATTACTCTTCCATTTAAATTTCTAGCGGCTCTTCCTGCTGTTTGTGTTAATGATCTGTTTGATCGTAAGAATCCTTCTTTGTCGGCATCTAAAATAGCGACTAATGATACCTCAGGTAAATCTAATCCCTCTCTTAATAAGTTAATCCCGATTAACACATCGATTATTCCTGCCCGTAGCTCATGTAATATTTCAATTCTTTCCAACGTCTCCACTTCCGAGTGAATATAACGACAGCGGATATCCAGTTTAGTTAAATACTTTGTTAATTCTTCTGCCATTCGCTTTGTAAGTGTTGTAACTAAAACTCTTTCTTTCTTCTGAATGGTTTTCGCTATTTCTTCAAGCAAATCATCAACCTGATTGGTTACTGGTTTTACCTCAATAGGTGGGTCAAGTAAACCTGTAGGGCGAATCACTTGCTCTATAATTACACCTTCGGATTTTTCAAGTTCGTAGTTGGCGGGTGTAGCACTAACAAATATCACTTGGTTAATTAGACTTTCAAATTCTTCAAACTTCAGCGGACGATTATCCATAGCCGATGGAAGTCGAAAACCATACTCCACAAGATTTACTTTTCTCGAACGATCTCCTCCATACATTGCGCGTATCTGCGGTACCGTTACATGGCTTTCATCTACCACCAGTAAAAAGTCTTTTGGAAAATAATCCATCAGGCAAAAGGGACGCGAACCCTGATTCCTTCCATCAAAATAGCGTGAATAATTTTCAATGCCGGAACAATAACCTAGCTCACGAATCATTTCCAGATCAAATACTACTCTGTCTTCTAGTCGCTTTGCTTCAAGATGTTTTCCGATATCATGAAAGTAATCTATCTGTTTTACTAAATCTGCTTGTATTGAATGGATAGCTCCTTGCTGGCGAGCCTGGCTAGTAACAAATATGTTGGCAGGGAAAATAGCAAGATGATCATGCTTTTCATATTTTTTTCCTGTACTTGGTTCTATGGTTGCAAGTTCTTCTACTTCATCACCAAAAAAAGTAATGCGAACAGCCAAGTCGCTATATGCAGGAAATACATCCACTGTATCGCCCTGTACCCTAAAATTTCCTCTTTTAAATTCTGATGTAGTGCGCGAGTAGAGTGATGTAACTAAATGATGTAAAAAAGCATTTCTGCTTATTCGCTGATTTTTTTGAATCCTTATGATGTTCTCTGCAAAATCAGCGGGATTTCCCATACCATAGATACATGAAACGGATGATACAACAATAATATCTCTTCTTCCAGAAAGTAAGGATGTTGTAGTACTTAAACGAAGCTTTTCAATTTCTTCGTTTATCGATAAATCTTTTTCGATGTAGGTATTCGTTGTGGGTATATATGCTTCAGGCTGGTAATAATCGTAGTAGGATACGAAATACTCCACCGCATTGTTTGGGAAGAACTGTTTGAATTCAGAATATAGCTGAGCAGCCAGTGTTTTATTATGACTTAAAATTAAAGTTGGACGTTGGATATTTTGTATGACATTCGCAACAGTAAAGGTTTTTCCAGATCCGGTAACACCAAGTAATGTTTGGGCAAAGTCGTTTTTCGCAAGCCCCTTAGACAATTGTGCAATGGCATCCGGTTGGTCTCCGGTAGGTTGAAATTGAGAGGTTAGCTGAAAGGGCATAAGATTGCAAATATAATCTTGTTAGACCATCAAATTGCTAAATAAACATTCAAAATAAAATTAAGTTAATTTAAAGTATGCCTAATAACTAAATAGACTATTTCCTATATTTGCCTCCAAATAAAAACAACAAAATGATACTAAAAAAATTATTACTGCCAGCTGTTGTAATAGCAATGGTAGTTTCTTCTTGTAATGCTCAGGAAAAATCAAACACAAATATGAAAACAGAAAAGGATTCGATAAGCTACAGCCTTGGGGTATCGATTGCAAACAATTTGAAGCAAGGTAATTTAGATGATGTGAATGTAGATATCATGGCTCAAGGAATGAAAGATTTCTTTGCTAATAAGCCAGCAATGACAGTTCAGGCTTGCGAAGGTGCTATCCAAACTTATATGTCAGGTAAGGAAAAGGCTAAAGGTTCTGAAAACGAGGCAAAAGGTCAAGCGTTTTTAGAGGCGAATAAAAAGAAAGAAGGCGTAATTACAACTGCGAGTGGTTTGCAATATAAAGTAATCAAAATGGGTACTGGAGCAAAGCCAACATTGAATGACAAAATCACGGCCCATTATCATGGTACTTTAATCGATGGAACTGTTTTCGATAGTTCTGTTGATCGTGGCCAGCCAGCTTCATTTCCTGTTAGTGGTGTAATTCCAGGGTGGACAGAAGCTTTACAATTAATGCCTGTTGGTTCTAAATGGACATTATATTTACCTTCAAACTTAGCTTATGGCGAAAGAGGTGCAGGTGGAAAAATTGGTCCTAATTCAGCTTTAGTTTTCGATGTTGAATTAATCAGTATTGATAAGTAATTTTAATTAAAATAAAAAGAAAGGTCGTCATTTGGCGGCCTTTCTTTTTTTAAATAGATTCAATGAAATTGAGAAGTGTTTTCTTGCTTTTATTAATGGTGATATTTCACCCGGGTATAGCTCAGGACAAGGCTAAATCAAATGAACTTTATAGCAAAGCTATGATTCAATTTCGTTTGAGCCGTCCGCAAGAAGCAATTAAATTATTGAATGAAGCTTTATCCTATGATACACTGAATTATAATGCTTACATCAAACGGGGATTTGTGAAGGGGAGTGTTGGCGATTATGAAGGAGAGTTAGAAGATTATAATACAGTTTTGAATTTTGATAGTACCCATGTTCAGGCTTATTTATCCAGAGGTAGTGCCTATTCAAAACTAAAAAAGTACAATTTTGCGATGGCTGATTTTAATAAAGTCGTTATGTTTGATAGTAGTAATTACGAGGCTTATAATAACAGGGGCTTTGTAAAAAAAGCATTGGGCGATTTTGATGGAGCTTGTCAAGATTGGAATTATTCAAAGAAGATGGGAAATAAAGAGGCAATAATTATTTTGAAAAACAATCATTGTAGAAAGTGAAAAAGATATTTTTTTTAACTGCATATATTATTGGGATTATTTTTATTTCTTCATTTATATCAAATGACGATTTAGCAAATTTTGTTGTTAAATATAAATCAGAGTGGGGTAAGACGTGCTTGCAATGTATTGAGTCCAAAGGGACATACCGCGTTTATTTTAAAAACACTTATTCCGATAAGCTAGATATTAAAATTGGTGTTCAGGAAAAAGATAAAAAATGGAGAACATTTCAACGATTGAATTTTTCACCTAATGATACTGTTGTTGCTTATGCGTGCAAGGGTACAGGCAAGTATATGATTTGGGCAAAAGCTTCGGATGATTCATCTACTGAATTACCTAAGGATGCAGAAATCAATTTGCAATATGGTAAATAATTAAAATTTCAACTCTCCTTCTACACCTGTTCCGAACAATGCAAAATCGTATTTAATAGGATCTTTAGCATCCATTTTCCTTAATGCAATTGTAAGTTCTTCCACTGCTTTCCAATCGTCCTGTTGCCTGTTTAACAGACCCAGTATGCGCGACACATTTCCCGTATGGACATCTAATGGGATGTATAGTTCTGATGGATTAAATTGCTTCCAGATGCCAAAATCTACTCTGCGTTTGTCATTCCTTACCATCCATCGAAAAAACATTAACAGACGCTTGGCTGTAGAGTTTTCTAACGGATTGCCGAAGTGCTTTTTACAATGATGATCTGGAGCGGTTTTGAGTAATTCATTTTTCCAATGAGTTATTGTTAATGGTAGTTGTTTGGCTTGATGGTGATGTAAAAAGCTGTTTTCGAGATTCCCATATTTTTGATAAATGGTTTGTAATTGCCTGATTAAAAAAATGGCATCGTCGCCGTTAAAAGTGCGATGGACAAATTTCTTAAAGGGTTTTAAATCGCTTGATTTCGCTCGCGATATAAAGTTGAATGGATCGTTATCCATCAAGGATAAAAACAATTTCGATTTATTGATGATGGTAATTCTTTGGCCCCATGCAAAAGTAGCTGCGAAAAATCCGCTGATTTCTATGTCTTCCTTTCTTGTAAATAAATGTGGAATTAAAATCGGATCGTTTTCGATAAAATCAATGCGATTGTATTTATCATGTTGTTGATCTAAGTACGACTTGATTTCTTCTAGCTTCATTTGGCAAAAATAGGATTTAGTTAAAAACACAAAGGTCCCGTTTAGAACGAGACCTGAGCGACACAGAAAAGCCAAAACAATTTTACTTTGTATAAACAAAGCCCTTTACAAATACAAATGTATTGCATGGTTAAACAAGAAAAAGGGACATTTTTTTAATATTGATACACTAAAAAAGGAATTATTTTTAGTTTTTATACAATAAAAATTATTTAATTATTTGAATATCAATAAATAATGATAATTAAAATACTAATAAAAAGATACAATAAAAGCTGATATTTTAAATTTGATTATTTTAAATTTGATAGATTGAAATAAAAAAAGGCATCCCGAAAGATGCCTTTGAAATTATCTTTTAATTAACACATAAGTACCATCTTTATTTTTATGCAGAATATAATGTATCGTCGTTGGAGCGCTTTCATAATTTCCAACACCGCCAGTGCTGCCAATTCCTCCGTAGGTGTAGGATTGTCCAGTTTGCTCGTTGGTAACGATAACAATTGTATTCGGATCATGTTCCATAGAATTGCTGTTAAAAGCGAAGCCAAGATTCATTAAAAGTGCAATGATTAACTCTATCATAATTATATTATCTCTTACAAAAGAAAGCAATATTTCTGAAATTCAAAAGCATTATGAATGAAATTTTAAAAAATACACAAAGTTTTTTTATGAGATTGAGGAGTCATGAAAAAAAATCATTTCGGCGTTTTTTAGAATTGCATGAAGATGGAAGTTTAACGCAATCTAAATCGCTTAAATTATTTGATATTTTGAATACGGATAAAGAATTTTCTGAGGCCGATATTAAATATAAATTATACGGTCAATCTCAAGTGGAGCAACGCACTTTTATTAAATTAGTGGAGCGCTTTCGTGAAAAGATGTATGAGTCGAATTATCTTGATGTTAATCTTTATAGAGAGGATGTAAATTCACCATATTTTATGGGATTGATTGAAGCAAAAAAAATGATTGGTGTTTCTTACAGTATTGCTTCCCGAGGAGTGGCTAACAAAGAGATGCTTCGTATCCTTAAGCGTGGTATAATGCTATCAGAAAAATTCGAATTGTATGACGAGTGGATATGTTTTTTGAATTTGAAATTTTTATTGAATGCTTCTATAAATCCTGAAAATGATCCTGCATACTTAATCGATGAAATAAAAGAATTGCAGTTCAGGAAAAATACACTTATTGAAGCTCAATATTTTGTTTATAAACTTATTCGTTTGTTTCAAGATCAGTCATCAATACAAAATGATATTCGTCAAGACTTAAATACAGCAATTGAAGATTTAGATTTTAAAAACAAAAAATATCAAAGTTGGAATGTGTATTACAATATATCACTTTTGAAAATTCAATTATATCATATTGACGAAATGTATGATGCAGCGGAGAATTTGCTTCGAGATTTGATCGGACATTTATTGACGCAACCATCGCTAAAACAATTTACAAGAATTGCAGAGGCTTATACTAATCTTGCTTCCACGCAAATGAGCAACTTTAAATTTGCCGAAGCTTTAAAGAGTATTGAAGAAGCATTGCGATTCCCAGGGCTGCGTCCCGCAGATAGAAATTATTATAAGGAATCATTGGTCTTTCTGAATATTTATTTGGGGAATTATTCAAAAAGTAATCAGGCCTTAAAGGAAATGATTTCAGAAGATTTAATAGGGAATACGGAAGAGGAATTATCAAGAAGGAAATACCTGCTAGCGACTAATTTGTTTTTACAAGGCGAGTATAAAAAATCAAACTTCCAATTACAGGATACAAAAGAAATTGAAAATGAAAAGGAGGGGTGGAATATCGGAATCCGATTGTTGCAGATTTTTTTAACACTAGAAACAGAAAAAATAAATCTCGCTGATCAACGAATTCAAAGTTTAAGAAAACATATCGAACGAACTTCTAAAATAAAGTCTGTTCGTAAACGCGATGTGGTTATATTTCGAATCCTTCGGCACCTAGCCATGAATGGTTTCGATTTCAAAGAAACCTGGCTCGACAAGAAAAAAGATTTTCTTTTGTTACAGTCGGATAAACCTGAATATAAATGGATACCAAGAAGTCATGAAGTCATTATATTTCATCAATGGTTTGAATCTAAAATTCGTAATAAGATTTATCAATCTGATTTCAGCAAAAAGAAAAACTAGGTTGTCTTTTCACCTTTAAAGTAATCGTCGCTGTCTTTAAACAATGCATTAAAAGTAGTTAGGGACCCGTAAATTCTTGTAAGGTATTGCTGCAGATTAATTTTATCTTCTTCGGTTAGTTTATCATGCGCATTAATGCGTTGTTCCATAACTCTTAATCGGTCGCGCACCATTATAATTTTATTGAAGAATGCATCAATCGGAATTTCTTTTCCTTGCAGTCCAGTATTTCCTGGTTGTAGAATTATTTTACCTCCTGTCCACTTTGCGCCCATTGGCACTGTTTCCTGAATGTCACTGAATTTTTTGATGATATTAGTTAATGATCTTTCTACATCATACAAACTTACTAAATCAGTGTCGGGTTCAACTGCTTCAATGGTTTCAAGTGAAATATAAGTCTTGGCAACTTCTATCTGCCCCTTTTCAATAAATACAATTAAGTATGTGCGCGCCTTTACATTTATAATAACTCCTAATCCAAATTCTGGATGTCTAACACGAGAACCAATTCCTAATTCCATATTTTATTTTTTTGCTAATGTAGTTCTATCTGATAAAAAAAGACCTCCGATTTTCGAAGGTCTTGTAAAAATTAATTCAGATGTTATTGTTAATTATTTAGCTTTTACTAATTCAATATTTAACATGATTGCTACATCGTCGCCAACGATCATTCCGCCTGCTTCTGTCAAGGCACTCCATGTTAATCCATATTCCATACGCTTTATTGCGCCTTTTGCTTTGAATCCTGCTTTAATATTGCCGTAAGGATCTTTAACTGTTCCACCGTAAGTAACATCAAAAGTCACCTTTTTTGTAACGCCCTTGATGGTTAAGTTGCCTTCTAATTTATAGTTGTTACCAGTTGTCTTTTTGAAAGATGCACTAGTGAAAGTCATTGCTGGATATTTTGCAACATCAAAAAAATCAGGACTCTTCAAATGGCCGTCGCGCTGCTCACTGTTTGTATTAATTGAGCCAACGTTCACACTGAAATTAATTGATGAATTGTTGAAGTCTGCACTAGGCGCATCTAAAGTTCCTTCAAAACCTGAGAATGATCCTTCAACTTCTGAAATCACCATGTGAGATACAGAAAATTTTACATTGGAATGGGTAGGGTCAACGCTCCATTTAGTTTGAGCGGACGAAGCTAATCCGATTGCGGTAGCTAAAAGAGATAAAATTATTTTTTTCATAATTAGTGTTTTTGCAAATATATGTATATACAACTATAGTAACGACATTGTATAGTTTGTATTCTTTTAATTAGCTAGATTTCAGTACAGTAAAATTTATTTAATTGTAATTTCTATACTGTTGCCACAAGAAAAATGACCAATAGGACATTCTTTATATCCATGTAGTCCGCAAGGTTTACACTCTAAATATTCTTTGGTTTCAACGATTCTTGAATTGTCTGATAATGGGCCGAATCCGAAGTCAGGAGTAGTGGAGCAAAAGTAGGCTGTTACAGGCGCATTCATTGCAGAACAAATATGTAGTGGACCAGAATCATTTACGAAGTTCATTCGGGCATCCTTCATCAGCGAAGCGCTTCGCATAAAGCTTAATTGTCCGCATAGATCCATGAGGGTATCGCAGTTTACAGTAGCAGAAATTTTATTTCCTAATTCTATATCCGATTTGCCTCCTAAAATGTATATAGCATGTGAAGGATATTGAGTATGATATTTTTGAATTAATTCAATCCATTTTTGAAATGGTAATTGTTTGGTAAACCAAATACTTGCTGGTGCAAGACAAATGTAATCCTTCAATTTCCATTTTTTTGTTTCCTCGTAATCCTCATTTGTTGGATATAAAGCGGGACGTTGAATTATTCCATGACAGAGATCAGCAGCAATCGTAAAGTTTCTGGCCGTTTCATGTAATGGTTGAGTGGGATCTATTTGATGGGTGTATTTTTTTGTAAAAAATAGAGAAATTGGATTTTTGCTAAATCCGCGTGTTTCTTTCGCACCTCCTAAAACAGTCATTATTCCCGAAGAAGCGAATCGATGTAAATTGATAATTAAATCGTATTTCTCTTTACGGATTGTTTTTACAATTTTATAAATACTTGAGATTTTATTTTTTGATTTGTCCCAAGTGTGAATTAAATTTAAGGAAGGATTGTTTTGTAAAAGTAATTCGTTTCCTTTTCTGACTAAAACGTCTATTTGGCATTCTGGGTTACTTGTCTTCAATGAAGATATCAGCGATGTGCTTAAAATAACATCTCCAATGAATGCCGTTTGTATGATTAGTATTTTTTTCAATTGCAATTGAATCATCAAGTCCTCAAAGATAACATTGTTTTCACTTGAAGCATCAAATTATTACTATGGGTCCTCTTAACTTTTAATCCGATATTTAATTTAATGTGAATTATTAATTTCCTATTTTTGAAAGGTCGTTATGACAAATATGAATGTGAAAATAATAATTTAAAATTTTTTTGATTGAAAGAGGTAATAATTCCAATTGATTTTGCTAATGCAGTTGATTTTTATGGTGTAAATGATGGAAACATCGAGGTGCTGCGCAGAAAATTCCCAGCACTGAAAATAGTTGCACGAGGCAATGAGATTAAATTAATAGGCGAAGCTAATCAAATTACTCTTTTAGAAACTAAGCTGCAGCAACTGATTGTCTATTTTAAAGAGCATTCTATTCTAACACCAACAGAGGTTGATTTTATTTTGTCCGGTCGAATTTCTAGCGATAAGGAACAAGAAAACGCTAATCGACTACAAACACAGCAGTCCGGCGAACATAAGGATGTGCTTGTTTTTGCTCCAGGTGGCTTGGTAGTAAAAGCACGAACGCCCAACCAACGGAGATTAGTTACTGCTACTGAGAAAAATGACATTGTCTTTGCAATCGGTCCAGCAGGAACAGGTAAAACGTATACTGCGGTAGCACTCGCTGTTCGTGCTCTAAAAAATAAAGAAATAAGAAGAATAATTTTAACTCGTCCCGCTGTTGAAGCAGGTGAAAATTTAGGTTTTCTACCAGGCGATTTAAAAGAAAAAATAGATCCATATTTACGTCCACTTTATGATGCATTATTCGACATGGTGCCAGGTGAAAAGTTAAAATCGTTTTTAGAGAATGGTATTATCGAAGTTGCGCCACTTGCTTTTATGAGGGGAAGAACATTGGATAATGCTTTTGTGATTTTAGATGAGGCTCAAAATGCAACTGAGAGTCAGTTAAAAATGTTTCTTACTCGAATGGGGCCTTCTGCAAAATTTATTGTCACAGGCGACACAACGCAAGTGGATCTGCCAAAATACCAGCCCTCAGGTTTAGTGCAAGCTACACGTCTCTTAAAAGGCATTGAAGGCATTGAATTCGTAATGTTAGATGCGACCGATGTTGTACGACACAGATTAGTGCGTGATATTATTCATGCCTACAATATAGAACCATCTAAGGAGAAAGATAACAATCGCGATTATCAAGGCCGAAGGTCATCTAAGAAAACCGATCAAGATTCATCAGAAAAGGAAACCGATCAAGAATAAATTAAAAAGAATTGAATTATGTTGCAAAGTGAAATGCAAAACTGTTTACATCATACCAACTTTAAATTTGAACGCACAACATCTGTTTATAATGGTAAGGTGCGCGATGTTTATGTCATAGATAAGACTTGGATGTTGATGGTTGTGAGCGATCGCATATCTGCATTCGATTATGTTATGCCAAGACCTATACCTTACAAAGGGCAAGTGTTAAATCAATTAGCTGCACATTTCTTAGAAGCAACAAAAGATATTTGTCCGAATTGGGTTTTGTCGGTTCCTGATCCAAATGTAACTATTGGTCGTTTGTGCCAAACTTTTAAAGTAGAAATGGTAATCAGAGGTTACTTAACAGGACATGCATGGCGCGAGTACAGCGCAGGTAAGCGTGTTATTTGTGGAGTTCCTATGCGAGATGGCATGAAAGAAAATCAAGCATTTCCAGAGCCAATTATTACGCCTACAACAAAGAGCGATCACGGGCATGATTTAGATATTTCAAGAGAAGAGATTTTAAAACAAGGTATTGTAAGTGAAGTCGATTATTTAATTCTAGAAAAATACACTCG
Source organism: Bacteroidota bacterium (assembly GCA_947447155.1). Lineage (GTDB taxonomy): Bacteria > Bacteroidota > Bacteroidia > AKYH767-A > OLB10 > CAINEC01. The sequence goes on from CANFIN010000029.1 coordinate 19,537, forward strand.
TGCTTTATATCAGCGAGGAAGTGAAATGGCCGCAGAAAAAGGATTGATATTAGTCGATACGAAATATGAATTTGGGAAAGCAGATGACACTATTTATTTAATAGATGAAATTCATACACCTGATTCATCTCGTTATTTTTATGCTGACGGATATGTGCAACGTTTAGAAAATAATGAACCGCAACGTCAATTATCGAAAGAGTTCTTACGCCAATGGTTAATTGCTAATAATTTTCAAGGAAAGGAAGGTCAAGTTATACCTGCATTCTCTGATGAATTCATTCACGAAATCAGTGAGCGCTATATTGAGTTGTACGAGCAAGTGAGCGGGAAAAAGTTTGTGAAGGGAAATGATGAAAATATTCAAACGCGTGTTTTGAATAATTGTAACGAGGCTATTAAAATGCTGGTTAAATAATCGATCCTACATTTCTGTTTTTGCCTTTCTTATCTTTGTAAAATGCTTCAATTAACACAGCGTCTTGCTCGAAGTTTCCGGTAGGATAAAAGGGTGAAGCAAAGCAGACTTCTTTCTTTTCATAATCTAATCCTACCATCACAATTTGAACTTTTGCTTGATAGGCAATCTGGTAAAAACCTGTTTTAAATTTAGGGACAGCCTTCCTTGTTCCTTCCGGAGCTAATGCCAATGAAAATGTTTTATCTTTCTCAAATTGTTTGCTGATATCTGAAACTAAATCATGCTTATTTGCTCTGTCAACTGGAACTCCGCCAATCGCTTTTAAGAAGATATTGAATGGAAAAAAGAATAGTTCTTTTTTTGCGAAAAAGTGGGGATGTATTTTTAGAATATTCTTTACTGCAAGGCCAACAAAGAAATCCCAATTACTCGAATGCGGTGCTGCTATTAATACATATTGAAATGAATTAAGCTCAGGAGCATTAATAATTTTCCATTTAAATATGCGGAACAAAAACTGATAGATTGCTTTCTTCATAAGATCCTCTAAAATAAAAAAGGCATCCGATTAAAGATGCCTTTTTCTGAATTATTTTGTTGGCTTATTCAGCTACTACAACTAAATACTTCGATGCTTTCCAGAAATTTTCAGGATCTGTAATTTCAATAGCAGTTACTTTTTCATTTTCCTTCTGTATTTTGTAAGTGCCACTAGGGTGTGTGCTAACTAATTTCACATCTTTTTTATTGATAGAAATTGTCTTAGTTGAAGTATAATCAATTTGAGTGAACGCAGTTTGGTTAAAATCAGGAACCATTGATTTGGCTTTGCCCATTCCTAGGAATCCACCTTGCTTAGATAATACTTTTTTATCACGTAATTCTTTGTATGAACCAACAGTGAAAAATGCAGTATGTAGTTTCGTTGTTTTATCTGCAATCTCCGAAGCCTTTTGTTGATTATCGGATTTTACATTGTCGATTTCACCTTGCATATTCGTGATCGTGCCATTTAATGAAATAACTTTTTCATTTAAATTGTTAATGCTCGAATCGCGTTGCAATAACTGATCATTTAATGAAGCAATTAGCTTTTCCATTTCAGTAATCTTAACATTTGATCTGCGAATTTTAGCTTGAAGGTCTGCTAATTTGTTTTTGTTTTCTTCAATTAGTTGCTTAATCGATTCAACGTTGTTAAGAATGTTTTGCTTTGCAGTTGTTGAAGCTTCTGGATTATTCAAATCACTTTTGTTAATCATAGCCTCTTGCTGTGTCAAATTCTCAATGCTAGCTTGAATGTCTGCAATATCTTGCATGTATCCATTAATCATCGAGTCTTTCGCATCGTATTGCGTCATCAGACTGTCGCGCTCTTTCATCATGCGCTCTACTTCTGATTTATAATCTGGGCCACCGCATCCATAAATGATGGTAGCAATTGAAAGAATTCCTAATATTTTTTTCATGGTTTAAAAATTTTAATCAAAGATAAAGAAACTTTCACCATCAAAATTACATCATTTACCTATTTATTTGAACAATTCGATTTTAATAACCTAAAATTTTCATCATGTTTTTTGCACTTTGTTCTTTGGCAAATAATCGAGTGGTGTATTCGCCATCCGCATCACGGTCTATTAAAACATGTTTTGGTGCTGGTATCAAACAATGTTGAATACCTCCATAACCTCCTAAACTCTCTTGATATGCTCCTGTATGGAAGAATCCTAAATATTGAGTTTCTCCTTCGGCACTCTTAGGTAAAAAGACGCGATTTCGGATAGATTCCATGATATAGTAATCATCACTGTCGCAGGTAATACCTCCAAGATTCACACGCTGAAATTCGTGCTCCCAGTTATTAATTGCCAATAAAATAAATTTTTGTTTAATACCCCAGGTGTCTGGAAGAGTGGTAATGAAAGAGGAGTCAATCATACTCCATAGCTCATTGTCGTTTTGTTGTTTTTGTCCAACAATGCTAAACAATATTGCTCCGCTTTCTCCAACCGTAAATGAACCGAATTCCGTTACAATCGTTGGTTCTTCAACTTCTTTGGAGTCGCAAGCGACCTTAATCTGACGGATAATCTCATCGGCCATGTACTGATAATCGTAGCTAAAGTCAAGCTTGGTTCTAATAGGGAAGCCACCTCCAATATCCAGTAGTTCTAGTTCAGGACAAATTTTACGAAGGTCACAATACAAATTAATGTTCTTTTGTAACTCCGACCAGTAATAGGCGGTATCCTTGATACCCGTATTGATAAAGAAGTGCAGTAGTTTTAATTCTACTCGAGGGTTGTTCTGAATAGTGGTTTTATAAAAATCTACGATTTCATTGTAGCGAATTCCCAAACGAGAGGTATAAAACTCTGCATTAGGCTCTTCTTCCGCCGCAATACGAATTCCGATTTTAATTTTTCCTTCGTAGTTGTTTAAATAATAATCTAACTCTTCTTTATTGTCGAGAATAGGAATTATATTCGTAAATCCATCGTTCATTAACTCAATGATGCCGTCGGTATAGTTTTCTTTCTTAAAACCATTGCAGAGTACATAGCGTTCTTTGTCGATTTTATTGTTCTCACTTAAGTTCTTTATGATTGAAATGTCAAAAGCTGAAGAGGTCTCTAAGTGGATATCGTTCTTTAATGCTTCGTTCAATACAAATTCAAAATGCGAACTTTTTGTACAATAACAATACATATAGTTACCTTTGTACCCGGCTTTGGCCATAGCTACATTGAAAAGTCGTGTTGACTTTTGAATTTGCTCACTGATTTTAGGGAGGTAGGTAATTTTAAGGGGAGTTCCGTATTGTTCGATAATGTCCATCATGGGAACACCATTAAAGTAAAGAGAACTATCCTTAACTTCAAACCCTTCTTGAGGAAAGTCGAAGGTTTGTTCAATCAAGTCAGTGTAGCGATTTTTCATAATCCGAGTGAGTTACTTTGTTGTAATCCTGCAAATGTAAGTAACTTACTTTCTTTATGAAAGCAATAATGTTGATTCGTCAGAAAAATAATTTCTGATCACTTTAAGTTAAATTATTAAATTAAATATTTTTTATAAAATACAGTAAAACAATAAAATATAAAGGTTATATGCATAAGAAGATTAGGTTTATTGAAGTGAAATCAGAGCTAGGAGCAGGAACCCGAGGTGCTAGTTTAGGTCCGGATGCGATAAAAATAGCTGCATTCGATTATGGTTCTAATCTATTTAATAAGATACCCGCTGTATCGATTCCTGTTGATAACAAGATGTTGTTTCTTCCTCAAGGTAGTCCATATGCAAAGCGCCTAAGTAGCATACTTAGTATCTATGAGAACCTGGGTAAAGCAGTGTCGGATACCATGAAAGCAAAGGAGTTTCCTATCGTATTGGCAGGTGATCATAGCACTGCCGGTGGAACTATTGCAGGGATAAAAATCGCAAACCCGAAGGCTCGTATTGGTGTAATCTGGATTGATGCACATGCTGATTTGCATTCTCCTTATACCACTCCAACCGGTAATGTACACGGTATGCC